>NZ_CAMDRA010000098.1 GCF_945906275.1 Dongia mobilis | reverse complement strand
GCGACGCCCCCTCACACCTCTTCCCACGGGAAACTGTCGAGCCGCACAGCGCCCCTCTCTGTGATCACCACCTGGGTTTCCAGCTTCACGCATTCGCCCTTGCCTTCCTCGCCGATGAGGCTTTCGACGCAGACGGTCATGTTGTCCTGTAAGACGCCGCGATAGGCGGCCTGCCAATCGGGATGGAGCGGGATCGAGGGATATTCGTCGGCCAAGCCTACGCCGTGGAGCGCCACGGAATAGCGGCAGCTCACATATCTCTCGGGGATGCGCCAGCTCTTGGCGTTGAACTCGTCGAAGCTCAAGCCGCTTTTGAGAAGGGCGAGATTGTGCTCGATCTGCTCGCGCGCGGCGAGATAAAGGTCGCGCTGGTGCGGCGTCATTTTCGTGTGGCCCACGGTCCAGGAGCGAGAGAGGTCGGCGCAATAGCCGTAGGGGCCGATCATGTCGGTGTCGAAGCCCAGCATGTCGCCGGCCTTGGCCACATGGTCGGAGCATTCCTGGAACCAGGGATTGGTGCGCGTCACCACGGTGAGGAGCCGCGTTTCCAGCCATTCGCCGCCGGAGCGGATGTTTTCGTAATGGAGTTCCGCCCAGATTTCCTGTTCGGTCTTGCCGGGCAGCGAATGGTCGTAGAGCCGCGCCATACCGGCTTCGCAGACGCGCACGGTCCAGCGCATGAGGTCCAGTTCCTCAGCGCTCTTGATCGAGCGCGCGATTTCGGTGAGGGCCTGGCCTTCGACCACGATGACACCGCGCTTGCGCAAGGCATCGACGCCCGGCGGGTCGAGCTTGTCGATCGCGAGGCGCATATTGCCGCCGTTGCGTTCGCGCAGAATCGAGACCAACTCGTCGGCCCAGGCGTCGACACGTTCCTGCAACCGGTCGGCCGTGTACATGTAGAACCAGGCATTGCCGGGGCGAACTTCGTTCACCGTCTCATAGCCGTCGGACAGATGCTCGGCGCCGCGATAGGCGAATTCGATGGCATGGCCGTCGGCAAAGAGCAGCGCATAGTGGAACGGGTTGTGGGTCGCCCAGAGCTGCATGTTGGAGAGGTCGGTCGCATAGCGGATGTTGATGGGATCGTAGAGCAGGATGGCGGCGCAATCCTTGGCGACCACCTGCTCGACCAGGCGCTGCTTGCGGTAGCCGCGCGCCTTGACCAGGGTCGATTTCGGCAGTGGACTTTTGAGCGGTCGGTCAGATCCGGCCGGGTTGAGATAGGTTGCCTTGCGCGCGTCCTTGAAAACCGGCGCCGTTGGCGCCATGACCAGATCCGCCGACATGTCTTCCCCGATGAGACTGTTTCGCCGCCTTAAATCTAGCGCCGGCGCCGGCTATCCGGCGATACATAATTGGCATGCCAGGATCGCAGCCATGCATAGGCGGCATTTGACCGGGCAAGTCGCCATGCGCATACTCAAGTCAGCATTCCAGCCCTTCAGGAGCAGATGATGACCTCGGTTGCGCGTATTCCTGCGAAAGCCCGGCTCGACAACTCGCATTACGAGGAGCGCTGCCAGCTGGCGGCGGCCTTCCGCTGGACGGCGGAACTCAACATGCATGAGGGTGTCGCCAACCATTTCAGCCTGGCGGTCTCCGACGATGGCAGCCAGTTCCTGGTCAATCCCTGCGGCAAGCATTTCTCCCGCATCAAGGCCTCTGATCTCATCCTGCTCGATGCCAACGATCCCACGACGATGGACCAGCCCAACGCGCCGGACCCCACGGCCTGGGCGATCCACGGCGCCATCCATCGGAACGCGCCCCATGCGCGCTGTGTGCTGCATGTGCATTCGAAATATGCCCTCACGCTGGCGACCCTCAAGAATCCCAGCATGCCGCCCATCGACCAGAACACGATGCGCTTCTACAACCGCATCGCCTATGACATGGGCTTCGACGGGATGGGGTTGGGCGACGAGGCGGAGCGTCTCGCCCAATGTCTCGGCGACAAGAAGGTCATGGTGATGGGCCAGCACGGCGTGCTGGTGGCAGCCGCGACCGTGGCCGAGGCCTTCGACCTCCTCTATTACTTCGAACGCGCGGCGGAGACCTTGATCACGGCCTATTCGACCGGACGCGAACTCAATATCGCGAGCCACGAAGTGGCCGAGAAGACGGCGCGGCAGTGGGAAGAGTATCCGAGCGACCAGGAGAACATGCATCTCAACGAGATCCGCGCGATCCTCGATCAGAAGCAGCCCGATTACGCGGAGTAGGGTTTCGCACTCTCTATCGTCATCCTCCGCGAAGGCGGAGGACCCACGAGTTTGAGCGGGACTGAAGAAAGAAAGTCGTGGGTGGTCCGCCACAGCCGACGAATGTCGGCCTTCGCCGACGGTGGACCATGACGATGAAACAGCTACAGCCCCTTCGCCTGCTCTCTCAGCAGGAATTTCTGGATCTTGCCGGTCGAGGTCTTTGGCAATTCGCCGAACACCACGCGCTTGGGAGCCTTGAAGCCGGCTAGGGCTTCGCGGCAGAAGCCGATCAGCTCGGCTTCGGTCGCGGTGGCGCCCGCTTTCAGCTCAATGAAGGCGCAGGGCACTTCGCCCCATTTGGGGTCCGGTTTCGCGACGACGGCGGCGAGCGCCACCGCGGGGTGTTTGAACAACCGGCTCTCGATCTCGATCGAGGAGACGTTCTCGCCGCCGGAGATGATGACGTCCTTCAACCGGTCCTTGATCTCGACATAGCCGTTGGGATGCTGGACCGCGAGATCGCCGGAATGGAAATAGCCGCCGGCGAAGGATTTTTCGGTGGCGGCCGCGTCCTTGTGATAGCCCTTCATGACCGTGTTGCCACGAATGAGAATCTCGCCCATCGATTTGCCGTCGGCGGGCGGTGTCGCCCCCGTCTCGGGATCCTGCAGCCGGATCTCCTCGGTGACGGGCATGCAGACACCCTGGCGCGCCTTGATCTCGGCCTGGTCGGCGAAGGGGAGCTCGTCCCATTCCGCCTGCCAGGCGCAGTGGACGACATGGCCGAAGGTCTCGGTGAGGCCATAGACCTGCATCACCTCGAAGCCCAGTTCCGCCATCTTAGCCAGGACCGCGCTGGGCGGCGGGGCGCCGGCGGTCATCACCTTGACCGGATGATCGACCACGCGGCGCTCGCTCTCCGGCGCATTCACCAACATGCCCAGCACCACGGGCGCACCGCCCAGATGGGTGATGCCGTGATCGGCCGCCGCATCGAAGATCGCCTTGGCGCTCACGTAGCGGCACAACACGGCGGTGCCGGCGACGAGCGCCAGGGTCCAGGCATGGCCCCAGCCGTTACAGTGGAACATCGGCACGGTGTAGAGATAGCGGGGATGCGGCGGCAGTCCCCAGCCGACCACGGTGCCGAGGCTCATCAGGTAAGCACCGCGATGGTGATAGACGACGCCCTTGGGGCGCCCGCTGGTGCCGGACGTGTAGTTGAGCGAGAGCGATTGCCATTCATCGGCCGGCAGCTGCCAGGGATGGTCGATATCGCCGCTCTCAAGGAGGGCCTCATAGGTGAGGGACCCGAGGCGGTCCTCGGGCGCCTGGCCCAATTTCGCCGCCGCATCGACGATGTCGATGACGATCGGCTTAGGGCCGGTCATGCGCGCCAGCGCCAGGCGCACGGTGCCCGCGAATTCGGTGTCGGTGATGAGTACCTTGGCACCGCCATGGTCGAGGATATAGGCGACGGTATCGGGATCGAGACGGGTGTTGATGGTGTTGAGGATGCCGCCCGAGAGCGGCACGCCGAAATGTGATTCGAAAATCTCCGGCGTGTTGGCGGCCATCAGCGCCACCACATCGCCCTTCCCCACACCCAGCCGCTGCAGCGCCGAGGCAAGGGCGGTCGCACGGTTGCGGATTGCGAGCCAGCTGTAGCGCCGCTTGCCGTAGATCACGGCGACGCGGCCGGGGAACACCGCGGCCGCCCGGCTGAGGAAGGAGAGCGGCGACAAGGGCACAAAATTCGCCGCGGTCCGGGGCAGATCGATGTCGTCCGTCATGTCACGAATCCCGCGCCTCGCCGGATCAGGGCCCACGCCAGTCGATGGCGCAGATCTCGGCGCTGCGGCCGTCGAAATCCCAGACGCGGCCGAAGGCGCGGACGCGGCCCTGATTGGCCTTGGCCACCGTGATATCCGGACCCATCCAGTATTCGGTGTTGGTGATGACGACATGGGAGCCGGGGTCCTTGCCGCCGATCGGCTCCACCTCGCCGATGATCCGCTTGGGCACCACGAGGCGGCGCTTCTCGCCCTCACGCTCAAAGCTCACCGGTGCCCGTTCGGCGCCGAGGAATGTGCTGACCAGGATGGAGAAGAGGCCCGTGGTGCCGCGCGCCTTGCCGCTGAAGATGTTGACGAGCTTCTCGAAGGCGGCATCCGACGCGCGCTCGTCGATATAGGCGGCGGCGGTCCAGTTGCCGCGCGCCATGTTGCCGGGGATGTCGAGCAGCAAGGCGACGTTAAGGCCGGAGAGGTCGGTCTCACCGCTCTGTCCTTCATCGATGCGGATGCCGGCCCAGCCCTGGCACTGGCCCTCGGTCGGCGGATGCTTGCCGAGCGATACCACGCAGGGACAGAAGATCGTGCAGCTGCAATTGAGGATCAGCTCGCCCTTGAGCGTCCATTTTTCCATGATCTTCTTTTCTTCCCCTTCAGATCGCGAACAGTGACGCCCCCAGGGAAAAGCCCGCCGCCGCGATCAGGATCAGGCCCAAGGGTATGGTGACGAAGCGTCCGGTACCAGCGAGTTTTTCGAGCACCATCAAAAGCATGCCCAAGCCCATCCAGGCGAGGTTCATGCTGCCGCCGATGATGGCCAGCAGCATCAGCGCCCAGCAGCAGCCCAGGCAATCGCGGCCGTGGCGCAAGCCCATTGCGGCGGCACCGCGCAGGCGATCGCGCCAGTTGACCATGAAGAAGGTCATCGGGTGGCGGCAGCGCGTCAGGCAGGCATGTTTCAGCCGGCTGAACTGATAGAGGCCGGCGCCGGTGAGCAGGATGGCGGCCAGCACCGATTCCGCCTGCGGCAGCATGAGGCCAGTCAACATGAGACGGGCCAGCATGAATTGGAGGGCGGCCGCCGCCAGCGAGAAGCTGAGCCAGACGGCGATGTAGGCAAGCAGGAAAGCAAGGAAGCGCGCGCTTGGCGAGCCATGCCCGCCTTGCAGCACCAGGGTCGCGAAGCGCCGCAGGGTCGGCAAGGAGGTGGGCAGCATCATGCCCAGCGACATCAGCGCCCACATCAGGACAAGCGTTGCAAAACCGGTGGCGGTTCCGGGCGCCAGGCAGCGCGCGACGAAGGCGGCGACAAAATCATCCGAGGCGCCGGGTGCCGCGCTGGTCCAGACCAGGCCGCCCCAGGACGCGGCGATGAGGAGATAGAAGGTCAGCCAGCCGAGCACCGGCCATTGCCGGGCGAGCGAGATGGATGGAAGCCAATTGAGGCGCTGTGGTTGATCGACACTCATGGCCGGCAGAAAAGCACGAAATCGCCCTTGGTGGAACGATTTCACGCGCCGCAATGCAGCAGAGCCTGGCCCTAGGGCGTCATGCGCGGCAGGGTGAGGCACACCAGGAGACCGCCCGCATCGCCATTGGCGAGTGTCACGTCGCCGCCATGGGCGCGCAGCACATGGCGCGCGATGGCAAGGCCGAGGCCCATGCTGCCGGCCGCCGCGGCAGAAGGAGAGCGCGCCGGATCGAGCCGGTAGAAGGGTTCGAACACCCGCTCCTGTTCCGCAAGCGGAATGCCGGGTCCCGCATCCCCGACCGCGATCTCGATACTGTCCGGCGTTTCGGTCAAGCTGACCCTGGCGCGGCCGCCATATTTGACCGCGTTCTCGATCACGTTGGTGACCGCGCGCAGCAGCGAGAGGGGGGCTGCCTCGATGGCAAGATAGGCCGGTCCCTGATAGGTGGCGTCGCCGCCGGCATCGACGATCTCGTCGCAGACCGAATGGACCAGGGAGGCAAGGTCGACCATCACGCGCTTTTCGCGGGCGGCATCGTCACGCGCGAAGGACAGGGTGGCGGCGATCATGCGGTCCATCAGCGCGAGGTCGGCGAGGATCCGGTCGCGCTCGCTGCCAGCGGCCAGCGCCTCGGCGCGCAGGCGCAGGCGCGAGAGCGGCGTGCGAAGATCGTGAGAGATGGCGGCCAGCATCTGCGTGCGGTCGGCAACAAAGCGCTTGAGACGATCCTGCATCCGGTTGAAGGCGCGCGTCACCGAGCGGATCTCGCGCGGTCCCGCCACGGCCAGGGGTACCGCGTTCATGTGGATGCCCAATTGTTCGGCACCGCCGGCCAGATGCCGCAGCGAGCGCGAGATGCCGCGCGCCGCCAGCAGCGAAATGGCGATGATGGCCAGGAAGGTGGCGACCCAGGGCAGCCAGGGGAAGAAGGGCGGCGCCGGCAGCAGATCGGCAAAGGGCATGGTCACGGTCAGCCACGATCCGTCCTTGAGGCGCAGCCACAAGATAGCGGGCTGGTCGGGTGGCGCCGGAAAGCCGAAGGGAACGGGGCCTGGTTCAGGATCTGTGAGTTCCGATTCCATCAGCACCTCCGTCACCAGATGCGGCATGGCGCGCAGCAGATGGTCGCGGAGCCGCGCCAGTGGCGGCATCTGCACGATGGATGCCTTTGGATCGAAATGGTCCCTTATATCGAGTTGGAAGGCGCTCATGGTGCGCAGGATCTCGGCGCGCCGGTCCGGCGGTGTTTGCGCGGCAAGCTCGATCGGTCCCCGCAGGCGTTCGATGACGGCGTCGAGACCGGATTGCGGCCACCAACCGTTGAGATCGCCGAGGAACAGCAGATAGCCCAGACCCTGGGTCAGCAGCATCGCCGCCACCATGATGAGCGCGATGCGGGTGGCGATACGATCTGGCCACAGAAAACGCGCGCGCCGGGACGTCACCGCGGATGCCTATTCCAGCGTCACGCTGGGTGCGAACAGATAGCCGCCACTGCGCACGGTCTTGATGAAGCGCGGCTGGCGCGGGTTCTGCTCGATCTTGCGCCGGATGCGGCTGATCAGGATGTCGACGCTGCGGTCATTGGCATCGCCGCCGCGGTTGCGGGTGAGTTCCACCAAATGCTCGCGCGTCAGCACGGTCTGGGCATGTTCGATGAGGGCCAGCAGCAAATCGATCTCGCCCGAGGTGAGGGTGATCAGCACATCGGCCGGCGAGAACACTTCGCGCTTGGCGGCATCGACCCGCCAGCCGTCGAAACGATAGACGCGCTTCGTGCCCTTGCGGCCGGGGAGAACGGAAACGCCCTCGCCGCGCTGATGGGCGCGGCGCAGGACGGCCCGTGTCCGCGCCACCAGTTCGGCCGAGTCAAAGGGCTTGGCCACATAGTCATCGGCGCCCATGTCGAAGCCGGCAAGCTTGTGCGGCCCGCGCCCCAGCGCCGTCAGCATGATGATGGGGAGGTCGGAATTGGCGCGCACCCGGCGGCACAAGGAGAGCCCATCCTCATCCGGCAGCATCAGATCGAGGATCACCAGATCGGGTGGCGACGCCTGCAGCAATTTCAGCATCGTGCTGCCATCGGGCGCCAAGGATACGCGGAACCCGTTCTCGCCGAACAGGCGCCCCAACAGCAGGCGATGGTCCTGATCGTCATCGACGATCAGCAGATGCGGCAGTTGCGCTTGGGTCGGGTGGGTCATTGCCGGCATGGCGAGCATGTCTCGGAAGCCTTTTGTTGCGGGTGATGGGGCAAACAGTTCATGGCGCGGCGCGGGCATGATCGCAAGTGAATGCTGCGGGACGAGGCAAAATGGCCCCGCCGCCAGGCACGGCGGCGGGGCCGAGGCGTGGCAAGATGGCCCCGCTGCCAGGCACGGCAGCGGGGCCGACTGGCGGCATTATCTGCCGACCGGTCTTCAGGCAAGCGTCAGGCCGTGGCCGAGAGAGACTGGCTGGCCTGGAAGCTGCCTTGCTGCAGCTTCAGGAAGTTCGCCAGCACGCTCTGAAGATCCTTCAGATTGACGCTGGCTGAACTCGCGCTGGCCGAGGTGGATTGCTCGGTGATGCGCTTCTGCAACATCTCGATCAATGTGTCCTCCTCATCCTCCTCCTCTTCACTTGAGGCCGAGGCAGATGGCGGCGGGCCCGACGGGGGGCCACCGGCACCACCCGGACCGCCTGAGGGACCACCTGAGGGACCACCTGGGGGACCAGAAGGTCGGTTGCTCTCGAAACCGGCCTGCAGCTCGTCCGAGGTCAATGAGCCATCGGCATCCGTGTCGAAGGATGCGAACAGTTCCGTGAGCTCGGTCTCGCTGGGCCCCTTGCCATTCTGCGGCGCGCCGGCGATGAATTCGGATTCATCGACGCCGCCATCGCTGTTGCTGTCCAGCTTGGCAAAAAGCTGCTCAGCCGACCGCGGTTGCGGCCGTGAAGCTTCCTGCTGTTCGATCAATGCTGCGCGCATCTGATCGCTCAGCTTCTGGAAGCCGGTCTCCAGCTCGTCTTGCGTAAGCTTGCCATCACTATCGCTGTCGAAGCTGCTGAACATCTCCTTGGCGAGTGTTTCGGTGCTGCTGCTGGCCGAGCTGCTGCCCGACGTCGCCCCAGCCACGAATTCCGTCTCGTCGATGCCGCCATCGGCATTGGCATCCAGCTTGGCATAGAGTTGTTGTCGCATCTGGCTGAGCGCGGCCGTGCCTGGTCCCGCCGTGCCATAGTTGCTTGAGATCATCGGAGATACTCCTCCATTCGGGTTACGGATCCAGGCGGGCAGGAGACGCAGCGCGTACGCCGTGTTTCATGATCCGCCAGTATCCACCCGAAAATTCGCAGAAAACATGCCAGACATTATTTGATAAACGCGGACAACGGATTGAGATCACTGGACATATGCCGACACAATCACGCGCAAGATGCTGTATTTGCTGGCCGATGACGATATGCTGAGAAGCATCATCGTTGACCGGCACCTGGAGCCACGCCAGCAAGTTGTGGCGTTTTGTTTCCAAGACCGACCAGAGATATATTGAGCAATATTGGCACGCGCTAGAGCGGGCCCAACAACGACCAGGAGCCGTCGCGGCATGAAGCCCACCAAGATCAAGATCGCCGATATCTATGTGCCCGCCGCCCTGCGCGTGCCGGTCGACGCCGCCAAGGTCGAGGAACTGGCGTTGGACATTGCCGATAAGGGCCTGCTGGTGCCGATCCTGGTCCGACCCGACAAGGAACGCTATGTGCTGGTGGCTGGCCTCCATCGCATGGAAGCCTGCAAGGCGCTGGGCGAAGCCACCATCATGGCCGAGCTGGTGCAGGCCCGGAAACATTAGACGGGGGAAGCACTAGGGCATGCTGCGCCGCCAATGCGTCAGCGCGTAGATGGCGCCGCCGGCCAAGAGACCCCAGAACGCGCCGCTGATGCCGAAGAAGCCGATGCCGGATGCGGTCACCACGAAGGTGATGATGGCGGCCTCGCGGTCCTGGGGGTCGGTCACGGCGCCGAGCAGAGCGCCGCCGAAGGCACCGAACAAGGCAAGGCCCGCCACCGCCTGGATGAGGATGGGTGGGGCCGCGCTGATGAAGGCGGTGGCGGCCCCCGCCCCCAGCCCGAACAGCACATAGAAGATGCCGGAGGTGGCGGCCGCCCAATAGCGCCGTGCTGGATCGGGATGGGCATCAACCCCGGCGCAGAGGGCTGCCGTGATGGCGGCCAGGTTCACCGCATGGCCGCCGAAGGGGGCTGCCAGCAGTGTGAAGATGCCGGTGATGCTGAACAGGGGCCCGGGATGCGGGCGGTAGCCGTTGACATTGAGCACGGCGATGCCGGGGATGTTCTGCGATGCCATGGTGACGATGAAGAGCGGCAGCGCGATGCCGATGAGGCCGGAGAGGGTGAATTCCGGCATGACCAGGACCGGCTGCGGCCACAGCGCCGCGGCGTCTAGATGCGAGACATCGGTGGTGAGGGCGATGATGATCACCGTCACCAGCACCGCGGCGGGCACGGCATAGAGCCGCCGGAACTTTGCCACCAGTGCCCAGGTGACGATGATCGCAAGACCATAGGTGGGCGCCTCGGCGATGGCCTTGACCGGGGCGAGGCAGAGGCCGAGCAAAACGCCCGCCAGCATCGCATTGACGAGCGGTGCGGGGATCGCCGCCACCGCGCGGCCCAAAGGTTTCCAGAGTCCCGCGATGACGATGAGCGCGCCGCTGATGAGGAAGGCGCCGATGGCGACGGGAAAGCCGCCTTCCGGCAACGCCGTCGCGGCCAGGAGTGCAGCCCCCGGCGTCGACCAGGCGATGCTGATCGGCTGCCTGGTGCGGAGGCTGAGATAGATCGCGCAGAGACCCATGCTGATGGAAAGGGCCATGAGGCCGGAGGCTGCCTGCGCCTGGCTCGCCCCCATGGCGGTCAGACCCTGGATGATGACAGCAAAGGAACTGGCAAAGCCGACGAAAGCCGCGAGCAGCCCGGCCGCCATCGCCTGGGGCGAGAAGGCTGAAAGGGTGCCGCCGTCGCTATCTTGTTGGGAAGAAGGGTTCATGCGAGTCGCCAAACATCGTCAGGGTTGCCGACAATGCGAAAATCGCGCGCGTTCGTAAAGGTATTCAGGCATCTAACCAGGAACCCCTCACCCCGACCCTCTCCCCGCAAGCGGGGCGAGGGAGTTTCCACCGTGCTCGTTTCAGAACCCCTCGCCCCGCGGTAGCGGGGAGAGGGGTTGGGGTGAGGGGCGCTTCAGGCGAGAACTGACTTGAGGTCGCTCTGGGAATCGGCCAAGGCCGCGCGGTCCGGGGATTTGCCGGCTTCGAGGGCTTTTTTGCCCAGCGCATAGGCCAGCGCGTCGTTCATGGCGTCAATGGCGATGAGCCGGTCGCCCTGGAAATACCAGATCGATTGGCTCAATGGCCGCTTGCCGGGGCGGAGCACCGTGCTGTCGTAGCCGCGGTTGAGGCCGGCGATCTGCAGCTTCACATCATACTGGTCGGACCAGAACCAGGGTTTGGGATCATAGTCGGGTGCCACGCCCAGCAGACAGGCGGCGGCATGCTCGCCCTGGTCGATGGCGTTCTGCACCGATTCAAGCCGGGTGCGCGCGCCATGCCAGGCGAAGATGGCGCAATCGCCGGCGGCGAAGATATCCGGGTTGCTGGTGCGGCATTGGCCGTCGACCAAGATGCCGCCCTCGACGGCCAGACCCGCATCGCGTGCCAGCCCGTCATTGGGGATGATGCCGATGCCGACGATGGCGATGTCGGCCGGGATGATCGTGCCGTCCTTGAGCCTGGCCCCGGTCAGGCGATTGTCGCTGCCGATGAGTTCGGTGAGGCCCGTCGATTCACGGATGGTGACGCCGTGGGATTGGTGGAGGGCGCGGAAGAAATCGGACGTGGGGGCCGCCGCCACGCGCTGCAGGATGCGCTCCGCCATCTCGATCACCGTGACGGTGAGGCCCTTTTGTGCCGCGACCGCCGCCGCCTCGAGGCCGATATAGCCGCCGCCGATCACCAGCAGCTTCGCACCGGGCTTCAAGGCGGGGGCGATGGCATCGGCATCGGCCAGATTGCGGATGGTGAAGACATTGCCGAGCGAGCCGCCGATTTCGGGGGGCAGCGAGCGTGGCGTCGAGCCGGTGGCCAGCAGCAGTTTCGCAAAGGGCAGTTGGCTGCCATCGGCGAGGGTCAAGAGATGGGCAATGGGATCGAGCGCCACGGCGCGGCTCTCGAGGCGGAGCTCGATCTGCTGTTCGCCGTACCAGCTCAAGGGGCGGATGAACAAACGCTCGACCGCGAGTTCGCCGGAGACATATTTCTTGGAGAGCGGCGGGCGCTGATAGGGGGCGGCCGGCTCCTCGCCAACGATCATCAGTTGCCCGTAATAGCCCAAGGCGCGCAGCTTTCCGGCGCAGGAGGCGCTGGCCTGGCCGGCGCCCACGAGGATGATCGGTGCCGCCATGTTGCCCCGCCGTCAGATATGCGGAACGTGCAGGATCAGGCCATCGAGTTCCTCGGTTGCGATGATCTGGCAGGACAGCCTGCTCATCTCGCGCCGCTCGGCGGTGGTGATCTCCAGCATGTCATTCTCCATCTCGCCGGGCTTGCCGGTCTTCTCGGCCCAGGCGGGATCGACATAGACATGGCAGGTGGCGCAAGAGAGGCAGCCGCCGCATTCGCCGATCACGTCGGGCACGTTGTTGGCGACGGCGGCTTCCATGAGATTGTGTCCCACGGCGACATTGGCGCTGATCTCGCGGCCGCCATCGAGGACCCAGGTGATCTTCGGCATCGTCTTTTCCCTCTTCGCCCGCAAGCTGCCTAGATATAGTTGATGTAATAGTCGCGCTTGGCGTCGCCTTCGAGGGCGCCCACGCGTTCGATTTCATGCTGCTTGATGAAGACATGATTGTCGACCAGTCCCTGCCCCACGGCCTGGACCAGGGCTTTGTCGGCGACCAGCGCATCCAGGGCACCACCCAGGGTTTCCGACACACCTTCACGCGCGTCCTGGTTTTCCAGGCAATCGGCGGTTTCGGCCGGGGCCAGCTTGTACTGGTTGACGAAGCCGAGCTTCGCCGCCTGCAGGATGGTGGTCACCATCGTATAGGGATTGGCAGCGCCATCGGCCATGCGGTGCTCGATGCGCGACTTGGCGCCACCCTCGGCCGAGAGCCTGGTGGTGACGCCGCGGTGATCGACGCCCCAATTGCGCCAGAAGCCGGAGAGGCTCGCCGGTTTCAAACGATCATAGGAATTGACGGTGGGTGCGATGAGGCCGGCCATGCCGGCATGATGCTGCATGAGGCCGGCTATGCAACCGCGCGTCAGCGGCGGCATTTGTTCCGGAACCGTCGCATCGCCGATGGCGTTGCGGCCGTCCTTGTCGTTGAAGCTGAAATTGACATGGAGGCCGCTGCCGGCAAGGCCCAGGATCGGCTTCGGCATGAAGGTGAGCAGGATGCCGTGTTCGATGGCGACTTCCCGGGCCAGCAGGCGGAAGAGGAAGATATCGTCGACGGCCTTCAAGGCATCGTCATAGGTGAGAGTGAATTCGAACTGCGGCGAATCATACTCCGAGGTGAAGCAGTCGATGCGGAAGCCGGCGGCGGTGGCTTTTTCCCAGATCGCGTCGGTAAAGCCGCGCGGATCGGTGAAGGGGCCGGTGCTGTAGACGAAGGCGCCGGGCGTGTCATAGGGGACCCATTTGCCGTTTTCGTCGCGGCAGAAGGCATAGGCTTCGAGCTCGAGGCCGACCTTGGGCGAATAACCCAGGGCCTGCCATTCGGCGATGGTGCGTTTCAACTGCATCCGGCCGCAGAGCGGCAAAGGCGTGCCGTCATTGTCATACTGGTCGGCGATCACCACTTTGGTGTCCTTCTGCCAACCGTCGCGGATGTCGGCGGCCTTGTAGACCGCGTCGTAATCGGGGAGGCCCTCCAGCATCTTCGATCCCGGCGCCGGGATGAGGTCCTTGGCATAGCTCACCGCATAGACGCCGAGGCAGAAGCGCGACGAGCCGTCGCCCATTTTTGCCGCCGGCAGATATTTGCTACGGGCCAGATTGAGATGGTCACAAAACAGAAGCCGCAGCCTCTCTGCCGTCGCCATTGTTCTTCTCCCAGACAGAAATTCAGTTCGTTTGAATGCGCACCGGCAGTCGTTTGATGCCGCCGATGAAGTTGGAACGCAGGAATTCGTGGGCGCCGGTCTGCTCGATCGACTTTACGCGCTTCACCAGTTCCTGCAGCAGGATCCGGACTTCGAGCCGCGCCAGCCACATGCCCAGACACACATGGGGTCCCCCTTGCCCG
>NZ_CAMDRA010000097.1 GCF_945906275.1 Dongia mobilis | reverse complement strand
CGTCAATCTCATCCTTGCGGTCTGTTGGCTGGCGCGCAGCGGTTATCTGACGAGTGAAGCGGCGCTGAACGCCGCGCGCCAAGCGACCGATCCCTGGTCGGAGGGGATTTTGAAGCCGTTACGGTTGGTTCGGCGGCGCCTGGGTGCAGAGTTCGAGGAAGTGGCAGCCGCCGACAGGCAATCGCTGAAGCACGGCTTGCTTGCCGTTGAATTGGAGGCTGAGCGCGTGTCCCAACAGAAAATCGCCGGCGCCATGGCAGCGCATGTCGGGGCTCTCAGCAGCGAGCCGGCCCGCGGTCTCGCGACCGCCGGACTGGATCTCTATCTAAGGCAATTGACAAATACACCGGACGCCCAGGATCGCACCGATCTGGAGGCGATCCTGGCCGGGCTCTAGACCAGCCGTCATTCGGCTGCCCTGGTAGCATGAGGCAGGTCAGCCGGCGCAGAGGACTGTGGGGATAGAGAAGGGGCGAGGTCCGCCACACGGACACTCACCATTCGTTCGGCCGGCAGCCAAAGACTGATCGTCGTGCCGACGCCGACCGTGCTGCGGATTGTCAGGCGGCCACCATGCAGTTCAGTCAGCAATCGACTGACCGGCAGGCCGAGGCCGGTGTTCGTTTGCCCGATGTCGTTCTTTGCTGCCTTGAGACGCTTCAGATGATCCTGGTTCTCGAGAAGATTGAACGGCGCGGTGACGCGGTCGAAATCCTCGGCGGCAATGCCGATCCCGGTATCGCTGACACTCAGGCAAAGGCCCCCGTCTGCTGCCCTTTCGGAGGTCAGCGTGACCCGCCCATCCGGTGGGGTAAACTTGACAGCATTATCGAGGAGATTATGGAGCGCCTGGCGCAGTTTATCACGATCGGCAACCAGGGCAGGGACATCGGTGATAGCAGCGGCATGCAGCCGGATACGGTCGTGCGCTGCGGCCGGCGCGACATCCTGGAGAATATCCGCAAACAACTCAGCAAGATCGACGCGCTCTTCCTTCAGTTCCACGTAGCCGGACTCGAGTTGTGACAGGTCGAAGACCTGCGCGACGAAGTTCAGTAGATGTTTGCCGCGGTCATGGATGTGACTGATGTATTCGGCATATTGCGGATTACCCACCGGCCCGAGTATCTCGAGTTTCATCATTTCGGAATAGCCCAGCACAGCATTCAGCGGGGTTCGTAACTCGTGGCTCATATTCCCGAGGAAGCGGGTCTTGGCGAGGTTCGCGCGTTCGGCCCGCTCCTTGGCGATAGACAGATGTTCGATCAGATGCTCGTTGCCCAGCGCCAGCGCGACATTGTCCTTGAAACCGTCGTTCAAATGCCGCGCCATGGACCAGAGCAAGAGGCCCCAGAAAATGACGAAGGCGGCGATGATCCAACTGGGTTCGCCATCGAACCAGATCATATGGAGGCCGAAGGGCAGCAGCGCCGGCACAGTGAAGGCGGCAAAGGCGATGAGGCTGTTCGTGTTTCCAGCGATGGCGGAGGCGCTGAGTGCTGCCATCATGAAGGCAGCCACCAGTTTGGCATGCTCCGGGCTGAGGCTGGTAATCAGGAGGATCGAAATGCCCCAGAGCGTACCAGCAACGCCCGACCCGACCGAGAAGGCATAGACCCAGTTCTTGGCCTCGCCGACCGAGCGCGGTCGGCGGAGATAGAGTCTGGCAAGGGCGAAACGCAGCATCGTCCAACAAAAGAGCGAAAATGCCCAGCCAAGCAGGTAAATGGGTTGGGCACTGTTCCAGAGTGCGATTGTCAGCAGAAGCATGGCGCCGATGTTTGCGATCAGCAGCGGTCGGGTTCGCTTGTAGAGGCTGGAGATCAGCTCGGCCTCAACCTCGTCCCGAGTGACCGGAGCGGCGAGGGAAGTGCTCTTGGCCTGTTGGGCCGTCATGACATCGACTCTCTCGGCAGCGCCGACTGCGTGACATCCGTCGCCGGGAAAGCCTCCTGGCGCCTGGATCAACCGGCAGTTCTCTCTTTTGCCTTAGGGGCCGTCAATGAATGTCTAATGATGGTTGTAGAGCGACAGAATAGTCCAAAAAGTATCACCCACGTGATATTTTTCCTGGGTCAGGCCGGCAAAAGCGCCAATGCCGGTTGACTGAGTTTCACCCCCGAATTTTCCTCGATGCCCTGCCTGACCTTGGCCTCGACCCTGATCCGGATTTTCGCCTCGATCTCCGCCCGGGTTTCCGCGTCAAGCGACCGCAAGGCGTCCTCGCTCAATCCCATTTCCGCGAGCACCATGGCCCGCATCTTTTCCGCCGGTGTCTTGCGAGCGAAATCCAGGAACTGGTCGGCAACGCTCGTGTTCTGGGCGGCGTCGCTGACGATCAAAGCCGATTGCGCGGCGGCTGGATCCTCGGCGCCGACCTCAATCAGGATTGCCGGAATGACCGTGTTGCCGCGCTGGCCGCTGACGAGGGTCGTATCGCTCGGCACGGTGACCTGGGCCAGCGCTGTTGCGAAGGCGCTGGGATCACCTGATTCCAATACCTTCTGCTGGGCATCTTTTTCCGTGGAAAGGTCGAATTTCGCAGCGCTGCTGAGGGCGTTGAGCATGGTAATCGACATATTGGCGGCCTTTTCTGCCCGGTGTCGCATTTCGTCAACATAAACAAGCAAGACCTGTGCCGGGTCGGGGCGCTATTAACGAATTCAGCTTCCGTCGCATCGATGCCGCCCGCTATGTTGCTCACCTGTACATCAGGGTCGGTCAATGGGACGTGAAGCGACAACAGCGGGTACAACCCCGCGGCAGCGTTATCTGGCTTTGCTTGGCCTCTATGCCAGCATCTTCGCCTTCAGCATTTCCTTCGGCGGCCTGGTGCCTTGGATGGCGCTAGACATGGAAGACCGTGGCATCAATGCATCCCTGATCGGGCTGGTGGCTGCCGCCCATCCCCTGGGGGTCATGCTGATGGCCCCGTTCACCCAGCGTATCGTACAGCGCTTTGGCAGCGGCAATGCCATGATCTGGTGCACCGTGGTGGCGATCGCGACGTTGCTGCCCCTGGGGTTCTGGAACTCGGTCTATGCGTGGCTGGCGCTACGTTTCATCAGCGGCCTCTCGGGCAGCGTGCCCTGGGTGGTGACGGAGACCTGGATCAATGTCGCGGCCACTGACCGAAGTCGTGGCCGTGCGGTGGCTCTTTACGCCGCCATTATGGCGGCAGGCTTCGCGGCGGGTCCCCTGACGCTGCAATGGGCCGACTCGCTCGCCGTCTCTCCCTTGCCCTGGTTCATCGCGCTGCAGCTGTTGTCGCTGGCCATTATCATCCCGTTGCGGCGTTTGGCGCCGGTGCTGGAGCATAAGGCCGGGGCAGGGGTGATCAGCGTTTTTCTGACATTGCCGGCCCTGCTATCCGCAGCCTTTGTGTCCGGTGCGCTCGATTCGACCTTCTTCAGCTTTCTTGCCATCTGGGGACAGCGTGTCGGCTTGCCGGGTGCCTTCGCATTGACCTTGCTCAGCATCTTCATTGCCGGCAACGTACTGTTGCAGTTTCCAATCGGCTGGCTCGCTGATCGCTGGGGGACACGGCCGGTGCTGCTTGCTTGCGGGATCGCCTGTATAGCTGCGCCGCTGCTGGTGCTGGCCGGCTTGCCGGCGGTACCGGCACTCCTCGGCATGGTCGCATTCCTGTGGGGCGGCTGCGTCTGGGGTACCTATTCGGTGGCGCTGGTCGCGATGGGGCGGCGTTTCTCCGGCGGTGAACTGGTGGTGATCAATGCCGCCTTCGTCATGGTCTATACCGGTGCCAACATCGTCGCACCACCGGTGGCCGGCTATGCGATGGAGAAAGTCTGGGATCCGCATGCGTTGATGGTTGTGGCGTTGCTGGTGGCAGTTGGTTTCACCCTGCTGGTGGCACTGCGGCGCAAGGAATTCTAGCGGCGGCGCTTGGCGTTCTTGTCCCAGCGCGCGACGTGATTGAGGTGCAGGCCGAACAGGTCGAGCACGCGCCCGAGACTCTGATCCACCATCTCCTCGATTGACTGCGGTTGCACGTACATGGCCGGCACCGGCGGCGCGATGATCCCGCCCATCTCGGTCACCGCAGCCATGTTGCGGATATGGCCAAGATGAAGCGGCGTCTCGCGCAGCATCAGTACCAGGCGGCGGCGTTCCTTGAGCACGACATCGGCAGCGCGCGCGATCAGGGTCGGCGTGACGCCGCTGGCGATCTCGGCCATCGACTTGGCCGAACACGGCGCCACGATCATTCCCAGGGTCAGGAATGAGCCGGAAGAAATCGGCGCTGCGAGGTCGCCATTGTCATGGCAGAAATCCGCCAGGGACTTCACCGCCGCAACCTTGCGATTGGTCTCATATGTCAACGTCAGTTCGGCCGTGCGAGACATCACCAGATGCGTCTCGATCATCGACCCCTTGAGCAGTTCAAGGAGTCTGATCCCATAGATGACGCCGGATGCACCCGAAATGCCGATGATGAGGCGCGAGGGCGGGTGCTGAGTGTCAGTGTGCAATGGCTTTTTTGTCATTTTTTCGTTCATAGGTTCGAAGTCGGCGAATAGGTCAACGAATCTTAATCATATAGCGACATTACCGTAACATCTTGAAGCGGTGGCCCCTCTCCCTCATTTACTTGGAGGCGCGATTGGGGCTAGCATTGACAACATAAGTAACCAGCAAAGCGAGACAGCAAGCAACGCATTTTTCAGTACCGCAACCAGATGGGAGAAAGGGTATGGCAATGACTGCGCATTTGGATTCGCTTAAGTCAAAGCACGCCGATTTGGACGCCAAGATCGCTGATGAAGAGCGGCGTCCGCACCCCGATGAAGCCACAATCCACGCGCTGAAGAAGCTGAAACTTCGCATCAAAGACGAGCTCGCCAACCTGGAACGGGTGCACTAGGCTCCCCATTCCCGGCATTTCAACCCAATAGACCGCCGTCGACGGCCAAACCGACCGCCCGGCGGTCTTTTGTTTCACCCTTGACCTGCCTCCAACCCGGTGGGTAAGGTTGCCGCATGAGCAACCTGACCAACATTCTGGCGCTATCGCTTCGACTTATCGCCCCGGCGTGCTGAATCGCGCCGGCCGCGTGGCCGTTTGGCCCACCCCCGCCAGAAATGCTGTCGATCGATCAGGTATTGCCGATGATCCCCAAAATCGTCATAAGCAACAATGTGTTAGGGTATTTGAGCCAGCGCGTGGACCAGTCCTCGCTTAGCGGCCGCCGTCGGAGCTGATAGCGACATCCCGTGATGGGATCCCGGCGGCGGCGCCAAGAGTCGCTCTTCAAACGACCCCTTATCAAATTCCTCCGAGGAAGCAGCCATGCGTATCGACCCGACGACAAAATACCGACCGTTTCAGCCCGTGCCCTTGCCCGACCGACAATGGCCAGGAAAGACCATTGCCAAGGCGCCGATCTGGTGCTCGGTCGATCTCCGGGATGGGAACCAGGCCCTCGTTGAACCGATGGGACCGGAACGCAAGCTCCGCATGTTCCGGACGCTGGTCAAGATGGGCTACAAGGAAATCGAAATCGGCTTTCCCTCGGCAAGCCAGACAGATTTCGACTTCTGCCGCGAACTCATCGAGGGCGGGCATATTCCCAGCGACGTCACCATCCAGGTGCTGACCCAGGCGCGCGATCATCTGATCAGCCGGACATATGAAGCGCTGGTCGGCGCGCGGCGGGCCATCGTCCATGTCTACAACTCGACTTCGACGCTACAGCGTCGCGTCGTTTTCAACCAGGACATGAAGGGCATCAAGGAAATCGCCGTCCATGGGGCAACACTCGTGCGCGATATCGCGGCACAGCAGAAAGGCAATACCGAGTTCATTTTCCAGTACAGCCCGGAAAGTTTCACCGGCACCGAGATCGACTACGCGATCGAGGTCTGCGAAGCCGTGATGGATGTCTGGCAGCCAACCAAGGCAAGGCCCTGTATCATCAATCTGCCGGCAACGGTCGAGATGTCGACGCCAAACATCTATGCCGACCAAATCGAATATTTCTGCCGCAAGATGAAGAACCGGGAAGCGGCGATCATTTCGTTGCACCCACATAACGATCGCGGGACCGGTGTCGCAGCAGCGGAACTCGGCGTGCTGGCCGGTGCCGACCGCATCGAGGGCACATTGTTCGGCAATGGCGAGCGGACCGGCAATGTCGATCTCGTGACGCTTGGTCTCAACCTCTTCACACAAGGCGTCGATCCGGGAGTGGATTTCGGCAACATCAACGAACTGGTCCAGACGGCGGAATACTGCAACCAGCTGCCGGTGCATCCGCGCCATCCTTACGCCGGCGACCTCGTCTTCACCGCCTTTTCGGGTTCGCACCAGGATGCGATCAAGAAGGGCTTCGCGGCGATGAAGCAGTCGAACAGCGGTGAATGGGAAGTGCCCTATTTGCCGATCGACCCGGCCGATGTCGGGCGTTCCTATGAGGCTGTCATCCGCATCAATAGCCAGTCTGGCAAGGGCGGTGTCGCCTACGTGCTCGAGACCGATTACGGCCTCACCTTGCCGCGCCGCCTCCAGGTTGAGTTCAGCCAGGTGGTGCAGGACATCGCCGACAAGACCGGCAAGGAGATCACAGCCAGCCAGATCTGGCAGTCTTTCAATGACGAGTATCTGTCGCTGGAGACGCCTTACGCCTTTGTCAGCCACCAGACTTTGGCCGACAGCCATGCGAGCGAGTTGCGCAACCTCACCGCGGGCATTCGCGACAAGGGCAAAGAGATCAGCATCAGCGGCCGCGGCAATGGTCCGATTGATGCCTTCATGGACGCCTTGAAGAAGCATTCCGGCATCGACCTCAAGGTCGTCGATTACCGCGAACATTCGGTCGGCAAGGGCAATGACGCCAATGCTGTGGCCTATGTCGAAATGTCGCTGCCAGACGGCCGCACGGTATTCGGCGTCGGCAAGGATTCCAACATCGTCACGGCATCATTGAAGGCGATTATCAGCGCCACCAACCGTGTTGCCGCCGGCAAGGTTGGCGACGCGGCGAAGTAAACCGAGCCCATCGCCAGTCAAGACGAGCCGCTCCCCGAGTTGGGGGGCGGCTTTTTTTGTACTGCGACCTAAGTAGGATCACGCTAAGACCTTGTCTGTGCCATGGTTATGGCGATACTGCGCACTGAACCAGGGCATAAGAACGAGCCGCCAAGCGGCTGCCGGAATGTGGGAAGGAACTGCGGACATGTCGGGGAAGTTTGACGCCATCTATCGCCAATCGATCGAGCATCCGGAGGTTTTCTGGGCGCATGCGGCGGCTGAGTTGCATTGGTTCAAGCCCTGGGATGATGTGATCGACGGCAGCAACCCGCCCGCCGCCCGCTGGTTCTCGGGAGCGAAGTTCAACACCGCTTATAACTGCCTTGATCGCCATGTGGCTGCGGGCCATGGTGAACAGGACGCCATCATCTATGACAGCCCCGTCACTGGCACGATCAGGCATATCTCCTATCGTGAACTCACCGACAATGTGGCGCGCTTTGCCGGTGGCCTCGCCAAACTCGGCATCGTCAAGGGTGACCGCGTCATCATCTACATGCCGATGGTCCCCGAAGCGCTGGTGGCCATGTTGGCCTGCGCGCGACTGGGTGCGATCCATTCCGTGGTCTTCGGCGGCTTTGCTGCCAAGGAACTGGCGACCCGTATCGACGATTGTCAGCCCAAGCTGATCATCGGCGCTTCCTGCGGCATAGAAACCAATCGCGTGGTCGCCTACAAGCCGATGATCGACGAGGCGATTGCTTTCGCGAGGCACAAGCCGGCGCATTGCGTCATTCTTCAACGCGACCGCGCGCCTGCCGCCCTGGTTCCAGGGCGCGATCTTGATTGGCAGGTGGTCGCTGCTGCTGAACCGCATGATTGCGTGCCGGTCGCGGCGACCGATCCACTCTATATCCTCTACACCTCCGGCACGACCGGCGCACCCAAGGGCGTTGTGCGCGACAATGGCGGCCATGCGGTGGCCCTCAACTCGTCGATGCGCAACATCTACAACATGGAGCGGGGCGAGGTTTTTTGGGCAGCTTCGGACGTGGGTTGGGTGGTCGGCCATTCCTACATCGTCTATGCGCCGCTTCTCTACGGATGCACGACCGTGCTCTACGAGGGAAAGCCGGTCGGCACGCCAGACGCGGGCGCGTTCTGGCGCGTGATTGCCGCGCACAAGGTCAGGGCCCTGTTCACGGCACCGACCGCCTTCCGCGCCATCAAGCGCGACGATCCGGATGGGAAGCTCATCCGCCAGCACGACATCAGTTCGTTGAGGGCATTGTTCCTGGCTGGCGAACGATCCGATCCGGCGACCCTAGAATGGGCCGAAGAAAAACTCGGTGTGCCGGTGATCGATCATTGGTGGCAGACGGAGACGGGCTGGGCAATCGCCGCCAATTGCGTCGGGATTGAACTGCTGCCAATCAAGCATGGCTCGCCCACCAGGGCTGTTCCCGGCTGGGATGTTCGTGTGCTGGGCGATGATGGGCATCCGGCGAAACCGGGCGAGATTGGCAACATCGTCTGCAAGCTGCCGTTGCCACCTTCGGCCTTTCCAACGCTGTGGAATGCGGCGGAGCGTTATCGCAAGAGCTATTTCGATCACTTCCCGGGCTATTACGAAACCTCCGACGCCGGGTTCATCGATGATCAGGGCTATGTCTACATCATGGCCAGGACCGACGACATCATCAACGTGGCTGGGCACCGTCTCTCCACCGGCGGCATGGAGGAGGTTCTGGCCAGTCACCCGGACGTCGCCGAATGCGCCGTGATCGGGGTCCACGACGAGTTGAAGGGGCAGTTGCCGCTGGGGTTCCTGGTGTTGAAATCCGGCATTACCAAGCCACATGATACGGTTGTGGCGGAAGCCGTGAAACTGGTCCGGGACAGGATCGGGCCGGTCGCCGCCTTCAAGACTGCAACTGTTGTCGACCGACTCCCAAAGACCCGCTCGGGCAAGATCTTGCGCGGCACCATGCAGAAGATCGCTGATGGCGAGGCCTATAACATGCCGGCGACAATCGATGATCCGGCCATTCTGGGCGAAATCGAGAGCGCATTGCAGAGCGTCGGTTACGCACAAAAATAGCAGGTGGTTACGCCTAAAAAGATTATTTGCGACATATTTTACTCTTTACAGTACGCTATTTGTTCTCAAATATGCTCCCAGCTTGGGAGCAGGCGCCGCGTTGGTGGCGCTGCAAAGGGGGCATTATGGCGTCGCAATTCCAAAAGTACTGGGCGATCAGGCTGGGCCTTCTATTGGCCGCCCCCTGCTCCGTTGCGGGTTGCCAGGGCACGCAGGTAAAACCGATAGCGCCGCTATTGAGCGCTGCGTCCCAAGGCGAGGATCTAGCCCCGATCCAACTCGACCGTGTGGTCTTCAATCTCGAGCGTGGGCAACTGGTCGGACACTATCGATCCGGCAATTTCCAGCTCTGCGGACCCAGCTTCACGCCGACCCCAATTCACTGGGCTAGCGGCAGATTCACCGCGGGTGACGAAGAACTGATGGACATCTTCTATCGGGAAATGCGCGATGGAAAGTACAACGTCATTGGCGATCCAAATGCCTTGTTCGGCAACTATGTGGACGCTGAGCGGGATGCGGAATATCTCATAGCCGGACGTGTCGATGCCCTGTCGATGGACGTCTGCAATGAGGTAACCATCAATGGGCGCCGGATAGGAACGCAATACGGATCGGCCAGCGCCACCATCACCTGGCAAATCTTCTCAACTCTTGACCGAAAGGTCGTGCTGGAAACCCAGACGATGGGATCTGCCGAGCTGACCGACGGAATTGCCGATGGTGAAGTCGCCTTGATTTTTCGCGCCTTCGCCGCCGCGACGCGCAACCTTGCTGCGGATCAGCGTTTCCATGACGTGCTGCTGCGCAAGAGAAACAGCCAAAATACAGCTTAAACCCCAGCGCCTTTGGATTGGTGGGGAGAGGTGCCATCGCCGCCCGTTCTGAAAATTCCGGCGTTGCAACCGCTCACCGGCGGCATTGGCGCCAACATGACGCGCGTCCAGGCATCGGTCGTCACGGTAACCACCGGAACGGCACAAGGGTCAGGCTTCTTCGTGACACCCACCTTGGTTCTGACCAATCATCATGTCGCACGCAATGCAGCGCGCCTCAGGGTGACGCTGATCAACGGCATGGAAGTGTTTGCCACCATCTTGCGGAGCGACGCCAAGCGCGATGTCGCCTTGCTGCAGGTCGAGAGCGGAACATTTACCCCACTGCCGCTGCGGCACACACCGGTAGTGCTCACCGAAGAGGTCTATGCCGTAGGCTCGCCCCTCTATGAAAGCCTTGCCGGAACTGTCACGCGTGGCATCGTCAGCCAACATCAACGTGACGAATATGGCCTGGAACTGATCCAGGCGGATGTGACAATCCAGCCGGGCAGTAGCGGTGGCCCGCTTTTGGATAATCAGGGCAACGTGGTCGGCATTTCCCTGGCGGGACTTACCGATGGCACAGACCATCTGGTTGGCATCAACTTCTTCGTACCCATCATCGACGCGTTGCGGCAGCTCGATATCGCGCTGCAGTAAAGACGGCTCGCTGATCGGACCTGCCTCCCTGCCTTCCAATGTCGATTCAAAATCGCATCTTCTCATTGTATACTCTGTGCTTAACAGATCGTTAAAGCCGCGAAGCTAGATTGTCCTCAGTGCATAGCGCGAGGCGAGAGCATGCGGGTATCGGTGACAGGATTTGCCAAGGTTGTGTCGGTGATCATCGGAATCGCCGCGACCAGCGGCGCTATGGCACAGGGCAGGGATCCAGCCCGGGATTTCGGCTGCGCCAGGCCGCTTCGCATCGCGGTTATGGAATTCGGTGCGATGTATCACGATGGCGCAGGAGTCGATGCGGATATCATCGGCGAACTCATGTGGCGGTCCGGCTGCCTCTTTGAAATTCGCGAGATTGAGCGGGCTGATATCTGGTCGGCGATTGAAGCAGACACCATCGACATGGCTACCAGTTCCATAGCGACGCCAGGACGCGAAAAGCTGGCACGATTCGTAACCTACTTCGGCATCAAGAATATGCTCGTCCTACCAATCGCCGAGGTCGGCACGACCTTCTCTTTGGATGCGCTGGTGGCCAAGCCGACTTGGCGGATCGGTCTGGTGCGCGGCTTCCGCTATGGAAACTACTATGATTATCAGCTGAAAAGTCTGCTGGGCGACGACCGCATGGTCGAATTTGCGACGCAGGAAGATCTGTTCCAGGCGTTGCGACGGGCGCAGGTCGAGGCCATTCTGACACCGTCGATCCATTATTTTTTCTACCTCACCGAAGAAGAGCTCGACGCCTTCACCCTGGTCAACGCGTCACCGGCGCCGCCTACGCCCAGCGGCCTCGCTTTCTCCCGCGCCACATTCAATGCGGCCCAGGTCGATAACTGGCTGCGGCTCATCGAGGGGATGCGTCTCGACCGCACCCTCCATCGCTTTGCAGAGCGTCACATTCCAAAGGCCGCTGCCGCAACGATGATCGAATACTGAACAGCTGAAGCCTCAAGGCAGGAGCAAGACATGTTCGTCGCCGGACGACAGAAAAAGCCCAACCTGGAACTGCCCCTGCACCTGCTGGGCGTGATCGGCGTGACCACCTTGCTGGTCATCGTGGCTGCGACCTTCGCCTGGCACACATATCGCGGCACCCAGGATATCCTATTAACAACCTCTGCCGAGACGACCCGCTACATCCGGGATACTCTCAATGAAAAGGTTCAACGCATACTTTCGCCGGCCCGTAACCAGATCACCTTGCTGGCGCATAGCGGCCTGTCGAGCGCCGATAACCTGGTCCAGCGCCTTGCCGAGTTGCCGCTGATCTTTGATGCGCTCAACGAAAACCCCATCACCGATGCGCTCTATGTCGGCTATCCAAATGGCGAGTTCGTCCTGTTTCGTCCGCTGCGCAATGACAGTGTTCGACGTGTCGTCAAGGCGCCGAAGACTGCTACATTGATGGTGCAATCCATGACTCAGGATGCCGTCGGTGTGATGATCGGTGAGTACCGCTACTACGATGCGGACCGCAAGCTGATCGATATGCGCTTTCAGCCTGACTATCGCTATGACCCTCGAACCAGGCCCTGGTACCAGATGGCGTCAAAGCAACCGGGCATCATTATGACTGAACCCTATGTCTTCTTCACAACAAAACTGGTTGGTGCCACCTTGGCCAGCAGGTCAGCAGATGGCGCCGTCATCGTGGCGCTTGATCTCACGCTGGAATCGATCGCAGCCGAGTTGAAGAGTATCCGCATTACCCCCTCTACCGAGTTGGCGCTCGTCGGGCGAAGAGGCCAGGTCGTGGCCTATCGTGACAGCGCCAAGATGACGGTGCTTCAAAGCGACGGCTCGTTGCGCCTTGTCACTATCGACGAGTTGAAAACGCCAGCGCTTGCAGCCGCATCCAACCTGCTCACCGGCACCAGAATCCGCGAACAGGTCGAGTTGGAGGGACGCAAATGGCAGATCTCGACCACAAAAATTGAGATCCAAGGCACAAATTCCGTCACGATGCTGATTGCGATCCCCGAGGACGAACTCTTTGCAGGGGGCCGGAGCATCGTCAAAAGCCAGCTAATGATTGCCCTTGTTATCCTCCTCGTCGCGATTCTGGTCGGTTGGCTCGGGACCAGATTGCTGGTGAAGCCGATCAATCGGTTGGCACGCGAGACCAAGGCGATCGCCACCTTCGACTTCGAAAAGGACGTCAAGGTCAAGACCATCATCTCGGAAGTGGGTGATCTCGGCCGTTCTCTCAGCCGCATGAAAGTCACGATTCGCAAGTTTCTCGATATAGGCCATGCGCTGTCGGCAGAGCGTGAGTTCCGGGCGCTTCTCGACCTGGTATTGCGCGAGACGATCGAGCTGGTTGAAAGCGATGGTGGCGCCATTTACTTGTGGCACGAGGATGAAGGCATGCTTCATCCTGAAATCGTTCGCTGGCATGACGACGAGATGGCGGGTCCGGACACGCATGCCAAGTCATTGCCCCTTAATGGCGCCGGCCTCCCAGGCGAGATCGGTGCGGCCTTGAGCAATGGGCGCATCGCCCTGATCGAACGACGGCTGGAGCAGGACGAACTTGAGGCGCTTGGCCTACTTGAACTCGTCGAGCGTGAGCAGGCGATCCGCATGGCGTTGATCGTCGTCCCCCTGTTCAATCGCAAACAGCAGGTGCTGGGAACCCTCTTGCTGACAAAAGCCATTGGCGTCGGGCAGAAATCCTGGTCGGTCAGCAATCGATTGATTGAACTCATTCGGGCCGTAAGCGGCAGTGCCGGGGTCGCCATCGAGAACAAGCAGTTGCTCCAGGCGCAGAAGGATCTGATGGATGCGCTGATCAAGCTGATCGCCGGGGCTATAGATGCCAAATCTACTTATACCGGCGGCCATTGTGCGCGCGTACCGGCCCTGACACGTATGCTGGCTGAAGCCACCTGTGCCAGGATGCATGGACCGTTTGCTGACTTCAATCTGTCGGCCGAAGAGTGGGAGGCGGTCGAAATCGGTTCCTGGCTCCACGATTGCGGCAAGGTTACGACACCTGAATTCGTGGTCGACAAGGCGACCAAGCTGGAAACCCTCTATGACCGCATCCATGAAATCCGCATGCGTTTTGAAGTTCTGAATGTAAGCGCCGGAGCAATAAGCCCTCACTGAAGCGGCCGGATAATCTGGTTGCGCCGGAGTAAAAGTCCGGCAGCAGATAGCCTTTTGCCTGATTGGCGGAAGGCGGAGGGATGAAGGGCGTGGAGTTATATGGACGGGTTCGCCATGC
>NZ_CAMDRA010000096.1 GCF_945906275.1 Dongia mobilis | reverse complement strand
GGCCGCTTCAGTGAGGGATTATTGCTCCGGCGCTTACAGTTTATCGTATCGATGGCCGAAGTGTACAAAGAAACACTACTGAGAATTGGCCTTTTCTCCCGCCGAGATATCATTCGAATGATAGATTTGAGGTTGTACGCTGAAATTGCTCTCTCTATCGATCAAGGTTTCCATACTGTAAATGGCTTGCAGTTAGATCGCCTCTATAAGAAGTATAACGTTAAGTTTGATGGCGGCGATCGATTTAGGGAGATGATTTAGTTTGGTACGGAGTTCTTTATTGAACACAAGGATCTTCATGACGATGCGTTTCTGCGAATGCACGTCTTCCAGTCCATTGTTCTTGCGCTCATCGCCAAGAGATTTGATGCGGGGCTCTATGAAGCCGCGGAAGCGTTGCTTCCGGAAGTAGCCAAAAGACTACGAGAACAGAAGTTTGATCTCGATAAACTTGCTAGCAGCCTAAAAGACCCAGATTCTTCCCCGCAGCTCAAAGAATTTACCGAAGCAAGCACGGCAGCCACAAACACGGCAAAAGCGCGGGCGCTTCGATTTATTTACTTCTATGCAGCATTAGCAGAATAAGACGAACTGAAAATGCGAGCCGCTTAGGACCTTACAAAGCTAAATAACGCGATACAAAATCGTATTAGGCGCATTCAAACGGCGTTTGCTTCAATTCCTCTTAGGCCGGCTGCTGATAAAGACTTTGTATTGTCCAATTGTGTAATTGAACTCGATAACATGGTTGTCTCCGGTCTCAGAGAGTTCACGTTTAGTAGCCTTCACTGCAGTCGCACCACCAGTGGTCGTCGTGTCTCAATAAATCGTCAGTTCGGCACCGACGGCGAAATTAGCGCTTACATGCTTTCAGTTGCAAACGTGGTGAAGTTTCAGAATATGGGAAATCCCGCTTCACTTTCCAAGAAAGATGAGCCAACTGTTAGGGATCCTAAAACCACCGAGAAAATTCTCGTGGCCTGCGGTGCTTCAAATCTCCCATCTCTGCAGACTGCCCTTTCACTAAATGCCGGCATATTCGCTGATTTGGCTACCATTCGAAACTTCTATGCCCATCGCAATTTTGACACGTGCAGAAAAGTGCAAGCGAAGGCGATGAGCATGGCCGCGATTAGTATCAAGCACCCCAATGAGTTGGTGGTCGCCAACTCGCCACCCACTCCCGTAACATTCTTTGATGAGTGGATTGCTGAAGCGCAGATCTTCTTTGACGAACTCACGAAGTGATCTACTAGACCAACTCACCGCAATCTACTCCCAACTACCCCACCGCCCTTGGGTTCCGGCTCGCGAAGTCGCGCTGGTGCCAGTAGGGGTAGGTCGGGGTCTTTTCGCTCACGGCATCCAACCGCGCCACCTGGTCGCTTGAGAGCTTCCAGCCGGTGGCGCCGAGATTCTGTTTCAGTTGTTCCTCGGTGCGCGCACCCAGCACGATGTTGCAGACGGTCGGGCGCTGGAGGAGCCAGTTGAGGGCTACCTGCGCCACGGACTTTTCCGTTTCCTTGGCGATCGCGTCCAGCACGTCGACCACGTCGTAGAGGAACGCGTCGTCGACCGGCGGGCCGCCTTCGGCGCCGCCGGATTTGATGCGGCCGGACTGGTCGGGGGCGCCGCGGCGGATCTTGCCGGTGAGGCGGCCCCAGCCCAAGGGGCTCCACACCATCGTGCCGACACCCTGGTCGAGGGCCAGCGGCATCAGCTCCTCCTCATAGTCGCGGCCGATCAGCGAATAGTAGCCCTGATAGACGACGTAACGGGCAAGGCCGTATTTCTCGGAGGTGGCCAGGGACTTCATCACATGCCAGCCGCTGAAATTGGAGCAGCCGATATAGCGCACCTTGCCGCTTGAGACGAGATTGTCGAGGGCGCTGAGGGTTTCCTCAACAGGCGTCAGCGCATCGAAGCCGTGCATGAAATAGACGTCGATGTGATCGGTCTGCAGGCGCTTGAGGCTCGCCTCGGCGGCACGGATGAGGTGATAGCGCGAGGAGCCTTTCTCGTTGGGACCCTCGCCCATCGCAAAGGTGGCCTTGGTGGAGATGAGCGCCTGGTTGCGCTTGCCCTTGAGGCCGACGCCGAGGATGGTCTCGGCAAGGCCTGCGGAATAGACATCGGCCGTGTCGAAGAAATTGATGCCGTGGTCGAGGCAGAGGTCGACCTGCCGGTTGCCCACCTGCTCGTTGACGCCGCCCCATTTGTCGAAGAAATCGTTGCCGCCGCCGAAGGTCGCGGTGCCGAAGGAGAGGACTGGAACCTGGAGGCCGGAGCGGCCGAGCGGGCGGTATTCCATGGGATGCGTTCCTCGCGCTGGTGGGATGGCGTTGGAGGAGTCTTAGCCGGTCGTCGTCGCCTGTTCCACCATGAGGTGGGTAGGGGCATGAGGTGGGTAGGGGCTTGGCGTCAGGTGAGCAGCAGGGCCAGCATCACCGCGCCCAGGATAATGCGATAGATGGCGAAGGGGGCAAAGCCGTGGCGGCCGACGAAGGCGATGGCTGTCCGCACGACGAGGAGGGCGGTGAGGAAGGCGCAGAGGAAGCCGATGGCGATGAGGACGAAGCCATCCGCGTTGAGGTCGTGCCAGTTCTTGTAGAGGTCGTAGACGGTGGCGGCGACCATCGTCGGGATGGCGAGGAAGAAGGAGAATTCCGTGGCGGTCCGGCGGTCGATGCCCATCAGCATGCCGCCCATGATGGTGGCGGCGGCGCGGCTGACGCCGGGGATCATGGCGACGCATTGGAAGAGGCCCACGGCCAGCGCGCGCTTGAGCGAGATTTCCTCGGTGGCGTGGAAGCGGGGCTGGGGGCGGAAGCGCTCGATGAGCAGCATGGCGACGCCGCCCACGATCAGCATCGCCGAGACGATGAGGGGGGAGAACAGCACCTCCTTGATGGTCTTGTAGGCGAGGACACCCACCAGTATCGAGGGGAGGAAGGCCATCAGGATCACGGCGGTAAAATGCCTGGCACTCGACCTGTCATGAAGATGACAGGCGGTGCCGATGAGCTTGGCGCGGTAGACCCAGCAGACGGCGAAGATGGCACCCAACTGGATGACGATCTCGAACAGCTTGCCGCTGGGGCCGGCAAAGCCGAGCAGATCGACCAGGAGGATAAGATGACCGGTTGATGACACCGGCAGAAATTCGGTGAGGCCCTCGACCAAGCCGAGGAGGGCTGCCTGCAAGACGGTGATGAGATCCATGGGAACTTAGCTGCGATTGCGAAGGAGGTGAACTGACTTAGCCCATCGTCGGGCAATTTGTCACGGGTTCCCATTGTCACGGCTTCCCTGGGCATAGTCGGAGAAACAATTCGGCGGCAGCGCTGTTGAGTTCAGGCAGATCCCAATCGGGCTGCCCTCATGGAAAGGATAGCGACATGGCCAACCAACCGACCCACCAGAACCCCGAAAATCCGCGCGAGGCCCAGAAGCAGCAGGACCAGTAGAACCCGCAACGCAATCCAGCCGAGCTCCAGCAGCAGCAGGGCAATCCGGGCCAGCGCCAGCCCGGTCAGAATCAAGATGCCGACCGCCAGCGTCAGCAGGGCCAGGGCAATCCGGGTGGGGAAAACCCGCGCGACGATCGCGACATGGTCGGCAAGGACACCGATGGTGACGGCAAGGTCGTGAAACCGGGGCAGACCCCCGGCCAGAGCCACGGCACCGGCATCAAACAGGATCAGAAGCGCTAAGCCCGCTTCTGGTGAGACGCTGTCCACGCGTGCAGCGTCAGCCCCGAACGCGCCCACGCTTTCCCCCCGGAAGCGTGGGCGTTTTCATACCGTCTTCCGCATCCAGGACACCAGCGGCTGCCACACATCGCGCGCGGCGCTGCGCCCGACCATCATGCCGATATGGCCGGCGCTGGGCACCAGCTCCTCGACCTGGCGCAAGCGCCGCGTGAGGGCACGTGAGCTTCCCGGCGGCACGATGCGGTCGGCGCTGGGGATGATGTTGAGCACGGGCCGTGCGAGTTTCGCCGGGTCGACGATCTCTTCGGCCACCTGCCATTGCAGATTCTGCGGCGAATTCTCGCCATACCAGCCGGTGAGGCATTCGCGCGCCACGGGGGCGGCGAGGCTGATCCCGTCATTCAGCCAATCCTCCAGCGCCACGAAGCGCCGCGCGCTGTCGCTGTGCTGATCGAGGGTCCCGAAATACTGGAATTTTTTGAGGACCTGGAAGGGGTCGAGGCCGGAGAAGAAGGCCTGCAGCATGTCGACCGGCAATTCGCACAAGGTCTGCAGCACCGGTTCCAGCTGCCGCCCGATCTGGCCCATCATTTCCGCGTGGCCGAGATTCTCGGCGTGGAAATCCCAGGGCGTGGCGAGGCAGACGAGGCCCGCCAGTTCCGCCTGGCGTCGCAGGGCGAGGCCCAGCGCCAGATTGCCGCCCATGCAATAGCCGATGAGGAAGATCGGCCCGCCCGGCTCGCGCTTCACGGCATCAAGCGCCCCTTCGAGACGCCCGGCAATATAGTCGGTGAGCGAGAAGCCGCGCTCGAGATAGCCGGGCCCGTCCCAATCGACCACGAAGGGATCGACGCCGTTCGCATCGAGCCAGCGCAGGAAGGATGCCTCGCGGTCGAGGTCGAGCACGTAATAGCGATTGACCAAAGAGGGGATCACAAGGGCGCGCGGCCGCGTGGCTTTCTTGCCGGACTCCGCCTGGGTGCGGTAGTCGCGCAACTTGGTGGTGCCCTGGTCCCACAGCACGGGGGCCGGCGGCAGATCGCGCTGATAGGGATGCTTGCGGTAGGCCTCGATGCCGGTCAGCAGCTGGCCGAAGCGGCGGCGGCCTTCAACCTGAAGTGCCGCCATCAGCGCCGCCGGTTCCGCCTGGCTTATCCGCGGCCCGAGGTCGGCGAGGCTTTTTAGGAGATGCTGCTGATTTGGGCTTGGCCCGGCTGGGCTTTGATTTTGTGGATTGTTCAGCGAGTTCGCCAAGGCGCTGCTCAATGCCGGCAAGGCGGCGGCTGAGTTCGACCAGGTCGCCGCCGCCAGGCCCAGATGCTGCGGCAGCGGGCGTGGGCCCAGCCGGTGGGGGCGCGGCGGTGGATTTGGCTGGCTCTCCGGATCTGCCACTCTGGACTCCTTTAAACCAATCCTGCGCCATCCAGTCCTGGGCCATTTTCGCCCAGAGTTTGGTCATGTCGGCGGCGCTGCCATTGCCGGGGGTGGTGGTGGCACCGCCCATCTGCCCGAGCTGGCTCAGCCACATGCCGGGCAACGGCATCGCCGCCATCAGCCGGGCCGCCTGGGTGGCGAGGTCCGGATTGGCGGCCACCGCCGCCAGCTGGTCCTGCCACAGATCCAGCAGGCGCCGCGCCAGTTCGTCGAGTTCCGGGGCATCCGCGCCCGGCGCTCGCTGGCCAGTAGGTTGATGACCTGGGGCGTTCCCGGCCTGCTTTCCCGGTGTTTCAGTCATTTAGCAACTATAGCGGCTTGTTTCCCACCTGCAAACCCGGCCCATGCTGCTTCTGCTAAGGTCCTGGAAATCGGGTGTTTGCGTTGCAGCGACCGCATTGCCATAAGACCCCGAACTAGTGCTATGCTGCACATAGGCGCCGGGAATTGTTTCCATGACAATTGCTGCAACGCGCAAAAACAAGGTGCCAGAAGAATCTGACTGCAGGGGAGTGAATGATGGCTTTGCCAGGTGACCAGTCCAAAGGCGACCAAGCCAAGTCCGACGGCAAGTCGGCGCCGGTCCGCATCAAAAAATACGCCAACCGCCGTCTCTACAACACGGCCACCAGTTCCTATGTGACGCTCGACTATCTCGCGCAAATGGTGCGCGAGGGCCTCGACTTCACGGTCGAGGACGCGAAGTCGGGCGAGGACATCACCCGCTCGGTGCTGACCCAGATCATCGTCGAAGAGGAATCGAAGGGGCAGAACATGCTGCCCATCAATTTCCTCCGCCAGCTGATCAGCCTTTATGGTGACAATCTCCAGTTCCTGGTGCCGGGCTATCTGGAGAAGAGCATGGAGAGCTTCGGCGCCAACCAGGAACAGATCCGCTCCTACATGAAGGAAAACTTCGCCAACGTCCTGCCGCTCGACCGACTGGAAGAGATGTCGAAGGAGAACATGGCCTTCTTCCAGCAGGCGATGAGCATGTGGAACCCGTTCAAGGTCGGCGGGTCGACCGGTCCCGGCGGTCCGGCGCCGGAGCAGAAGACCGAGGCGCCGTCGGCGCCGCGCGGCGAGGATCTCAACGATCTCAAGTCGCAGATGCAGGCGCTGCAGCGCCTGCTCGAACAATTGACCAAGGCCGGCCAGAAGGCCGATTGAAGGGTACGGCGTTTTCGACACCCTCATCGTCATGCCCGGGCTTGACCCGGGCATCAGTGATCAAGTGACGGGCATCGCGCCACGTCGCACCTGATCCCCGGCCAATCTTGATTCAAGAGTGGCCGGGGATGACGAGAGGAGTGAATGGACCATCGCAAGAGGCTCACGGACGATATGCGCGCGAAGATCAACGGGACCGAGTTGCTGATCTCGGTCTCCGGACCGGACGACCGGCCGGCCCTCATCCTCAACCACTCGCTGGCGACCAGCCACGAGATGTGGGGATTGCAGGTCCCGCTCTTCGCGCGCCATTTCCGCGTGGTCGCAATCGACATGCGCGGCCATGGCGCGAGTGCCGCACCCAAGGGCGCCTACAGTCTCGAGCAGCTGGCCGATGATGTGGTGGGCGTCGCCGATCACCTGGGCCTGAAGCGTTTCAACTATCTCGGCCTTTCGATCGGCGGCATGATCGGCCAGGTGCTGGGCTTCCGCCATGGTGCCAGGCTTGAGAGACTGGTGCTCTCCAGCACGCTGATGGGCACGGTCGATGACGCAGGCGCCAAGGCCTGGGACGAGCGCAACGCGCTGGTGAAGCAGCAGGGGACCCGGACGCAGATCGACGGCACGATGGCGCGCTGGCTGTCGGCCGACTTCCAGAAGAAGGCGCCGCTCACCGCGCAATGGATCCGCGACCTCATCGCCGCTACGCCGGCCGACGGTTATGCCGGCTGCGGCGAGGCGATCAAGGCGATGCAACTCACCGCCGACAGGCTCGGCACCATCAAGACGCCGACCCTCGTCATCGCCGGGCAGAAGGATCCGGGTGCCACGCCGGAGATGGGGGCGAAGATCGCCGCCGCCATTCCGGGGGCGAGGTCCTTCGTCGTGCCGGGCGGCTATCATCTGTGCAATGTCGAGTTCCCGCACATCTTCTCGGAAGCCGTTCTGGCCTTCCTGCTCGGCCGGGAACATGGCTGACGGGGCTGCCCCCGCGACGCGCCCACCCAACGCACCCGCCGATAACAATCTGTTGCGCAGCGTGCCCGTGGTGTTCGTCCTGCTGTGGGCGACCGGCTTCATGGTGGCGAAATACGCCATTCCCTATGCTGCCCCCTTTACCATCCTCACCATCCGCTTTGCCATCGCCAGCGCCATGATGGCCGCGATCGGCCTCATCTTCGGCGCGCGCTGGCCGCGCTCGCTCACCGAGTTCGGCCATATCGCGGTCACGGGCATTCTGCTGCAGGCGGTCTATCTGGGTGGTTGTTATGCGGCGATCTATGCGGGCTTGCCCAGCGGCATGGTGGCGCTCATCGCCGGCCTGCAGCCGATCGTCACCGCAGCCCTTGCCGGACCCCTGCTCGGCGAACGGTTGCGGCCGCTGCAATGGCTGGGGGCGGGGCTCGGTTTCATCGGCCTCACCATGGTGATCTGGCACAAGCTGGTGTTCGATGCGGGCCATTTCTGGGCGTTGTTCTTTGCCTTCGTGCAATTGGCCGGCATCACCGCCGCCACACTCTATCAGAAGCGCTTCAGCCCCAATGCCGATCTCAAGTCCGGTGCCGCCATTCAATATGCCGCCGGCACAATCGTGCTGTTGCCGGTCATGCTCTATCTCGGCGTGGGCGAGATCGACTGGCAGCCGGAATTCATTGTCGCGATGATCTGGATCATCGTCGTTCTTTCCGGAATCTCGATCGCGCTCCTCACCTGGATGATCCAGCGCGGTGCCGCCTCGAAGGTCGCGAGCCTCTTCTACCTCACGCCGCCGGTTGCTGCGTTGGGTGGCTATTTCATGTTCGACGAGCGGCTGGATGCGCTCGCCTTCTGTGGCATGGGTGTGGTGGCATTGGGCGTTGCCCTGGTGAATCGCAAATGACCGAAAGCGAAATGATCGAAGGCCGCCGCTACCGCGCCAAGCCCGGCGAGGAACTGCGCGTCTTTGCCTATGGTTCGCTGATGTGGCGGCCGGATTTCCCCTTCATCGATATCCAGCCGGCGACACTCTATGGCTATCACCGCGCCTTCTGCATCACCTCGACCCATTATCGCGGCTCCGACGCGCATCCCGGCCTGGTGCTGGGCCTCGATCGCGGCGGGCAATGCCTGGGGCGCGTCTATCGGGTGGCGCCGGAAGACGCCGAAGCGACCGCGGATTATTTGCACAAACGCGAGATGGTGACCGGTGTCTATATTCCGCGGCTCCTCAAGGTGCGCCTGACCGACGGCAGCGACCTGACAGCGCTGTCTTTCATTGCCGACCGCAAGCATCCGCAATATGCCGGCAAGCTCTCGGCGGAAGAGGTCGTTGCAAAGATCCGTGATGCGGTGGGCATCGCCGGGCCGAACATCGAATATCTGCGCAATACCGTGCTGCATCTCGATGATCTCGGCATCGGCGATTGTGCGCTGCACCGCATTTTACGCATGATCGACGCGGCCAAAGAGGCTACATAGAGCCCATCCGAGACCAGCCGGGGACATCATGGGGCCGTTCGAACATCCGCAGAATTCCTATTACGCCGCCAGCGCAAATCCGTTTGCGCGCCTCGCACCGCTATCCGGCCTGGTGACGGCCGATGTCTGCGTCGTGGGTGGCGGCTTTACCGGCCTGTCGGCGGCCCTTCATCTGGCCGAGCGTGGCTACAAGGTGGTGCTGCTGGAACAGGCACGCATCGGCTGGGGCGCATCGGGGCGCAATGGCGGCCAGATCAATCTGGGCCTGCGCAAGGGGCCGGAGGAGTTGCTGGCGGCCTTTGGCGCCGCGCGCGCGAAGTTGCTGTTCGACATGAGCGAGGAAGCGCGCCAGCTGATTGTCGAGCGCGTGGACAAGCACAGGATCAGCTGCGATCTCAAGCCCGGCACCCTCCATGTCGCCAGCAAGCCGGGCGACCGGAAATGGATGGAAGACGAAGTCGCCTGCCTCGAGAGCAAGTTCGGTTACAAGGGCGTCCGCTTCCTGGACAAGCAGCAGACGCGCGCCGAGCTTGGTTCGGATATCTTCCATGCCGGGGTGCGCGATGCGGGCGGCGGGCATCTGCATCCGCTGAACTATGCGCAAGGGCTGGCGCAGGCGGCGATGGCGGCGGGGGCGACGCTCCACGAGCAGAGCCATGTGCTGCGCATCGAGAAGGGCAAGGTCAACCGGGTCATCACCACCGGCGGCGAAGTTCAGGCGACCTATGTCGTGCTGGGGTGCAATGCCTATCTCGGCGACCTCGAACCACGCATCGCCGGCAAGATCATGCCGATCGCCAATTTCATCGTCGGCACGGAACCCTTGTCGGACAATGAGGCCAAAGACGCCATCACCCATGATGTGTGCGTCTGCGACACGAAATTCGTGGTGAGCTATTGGCGCCTCTCCGCCGACCGGCGCATCCTGTTCGGTGGCGGCGAGCGCTACAACACTCGACCACCTGCCGATATCGGCGCCTTCGTGCAGCCATACCTTGCCCGCGTCTATCCGCAATTCGCGCAGAAGCGCATCGACTATGGCTGGGGCGGGATGCTCGCCATCACGGCGTCGCGCCTGCCGCATTTCGGGCGCATGGGAAACATCTTCTTCGCTCATGGCTATTCGGGGCAGGGTGTCGCCACGACGGGTCTGGCCGGCAAGCTCATCGCCGAGGCGGTGGCCGGCAGCGCCGAACGTTTCGACGTCTTTGCCGAGATGCGCCACCAGACCTTCCCCGGTGGCACGCTGCTGCGTCATCCGCTGCTGGTGGCCGCCATGCTGTGGTACGCGCTCCGGGACCGTCTCTAGCGCCGTCAGGGCTTTTTGCTGCCGGCTTCCGCTTCAGCCTTGAGCTGTGCCTTCAGTTCCTGCGATAGGTCACGCCAATCGACGCCGGCAAGGGATGCCGCCAGGGCGTAGAGAAGGTTGAGTGACACCTGTCGTGGAAAGGCATGCTTGGCTCGGCGATAGGCGGCGACGGCGCCCAGGGCACGCAGGTCTGCTTCGGACTCGATGCCCACCTCGGCCAGCCGGCGCGCCGAAATGGGACCAAGGTTCCTGTGGTCGGCAAGTGACGTCTTCATGACGATGATTATCGGGCGTGGCGAGCGGGGCCGCCATGATTTTTTGGCGCTATAAATCGGCTGCCAAATAGCTATTGTGCGGCATCCTTGGTCAGTTGAAGAGAGCCGATAGACATGTCCAACAACCTGAAATTCTACATCAACGGCAGCTGGGTCGATCCGGTGAAACCGGCGACGCTCGACGTCATCAACCCGGCGACCGAGGAGGCCTTTACCAAGATCTCCATGGGCAGCGCCGCCGATGTCGACAAGGCCGTGGCCGCCGCCAGGGCCGCATTCCCCAAATTCTCGCAGACGACCAAGGCCGAGCGGGTTGCACTGCTGAAGCGGATCCTTGCCGAATACAATAACCGCTATGAGGACATCGCCCAGGCGGTCTCCGCCGAAATGGGCGCACCGCTTGCCATGGCGCGGGATTCGCAGGCAGCAACCGGCAAGATCCATCTCGAGACCACGATCAAGGCGCTGGAGGATTTCGAGTTCGAGGAACAGCGCGGCGACACCCGCGTGGTGCGCGAAGGGATCGGCGTCGTCGGCCTCATCACGCCGTGGAACTGGCCCTTGAACCAGATTGTCGCCAAGGTGGCACCGGCCATCGCCGCCGGCTGCACCATGGTGCTGAAGCCCAGCGAAGTGGCACCGATCAACGCCATCATCTTTGCCGAAGTGATGCAGGCGGCGGGCGTGCCGGCCGGCGTGTTCAACCTGGTCAATGGCGACGGCCCGTCGGTCGGCCAGATCATCGCCGCGCACAAGGATGTCGACATGGTGTCTTTCACGGGGTCGACCCGCGCCGGCATCATCGTGGCGAAGACCGCGGCCGATACCGTGAAGCGCGTCAGCCAGGAGCTGGGTGGCAAGTCGCCCAACATCATCCTGCCGGACGCCGATTTCGAAACCGCCGTCTACAAAGGCATCCAGGGCTGCTTCGGCAATAGCGGCCAGTCCTGCAATGCGCCGACGCGGATGCTGGTCCCGGCCGCGCGCCATGACGAGGCGTTGAAGGTCGCCAAGAAGGCCGCCGATGCACACAAGGTCGGCGACCCGAAATCGGCCGACACGGTGCTGGGGCCGGTGGTGAGCGAAGCGCAGTTCAACAAGATCCAGGGCCTGATCGAGACCGGCATCAAGGAAGGGGCGACGCTGGTTGCCGGCGGCACCGGCCGGCCCGAGGGTCTCAACCGCGGCTACTACATCCGCCCGACCGTGTTCGGCCATGTGACGCCGGACATGACCATCGCACGTGAAGAAATCTTCGGCCCGGTCATCGCCATCATGTCCTATGACAATGAGGAGCAGGCGGTCGAGATCGCCAATGATACGGTCTACGGCCTTGCCGCCTATGTGCAGTCGAAGGATCTCAACCATGCCCGCAAGGTGGCGCGTCAGTTGCGCGCGGGTCAGGTCAAGATCAACTATCCGGCCTGGGATACCTTCGCGCCCTTCGGCGGCTACAAGCAGTCCGGCAACGGCCGTGAATATGCCGATTTCGGGATCCATGATTTTCTCGAAATCAAGGGCATCTGCGGCTACGGGGCTGCTTAACCTATGTACGCGCCCGCGCATTTTCGCGAAGAGCGCTTGGCCGTCCTCCATGAGGCGATCGGCCAAGCGCGGCTCGCTACCCTGGTGACGATGGGCGGCAACGGGTTGGACGCGAGCCATATCCCCATTCTGCTGGAGTCAGATGAGGGGGAGCGCGGCACCCTCTATGGCCATCTGGCGCGGGGCAATCCGCAGTGGAAGCAGGCATCGTCGTCCGTGCAGGCGCTGATGATCTTCATGGGGCCTGACGCCTATGTCTCGCCCTCCTGGTATGCCGAGAAGGCGAAGAACGGCAAGGTCGTGCCGACCTGGAATTACGTCACCGTCCATGCCCATGGCGAGCTAGAGTTCTTCGAGGAGAAGGAGCGGCTGCTGTCGCTGGTGACGAGGCTCACTGAAAAGCATGAGGGCAAGCGCGCCCAGCCCTGGGCGGTTTCGGATGCGCCGATCGATTACATCGAGGCGCATCTCAAGGGCATCGTCGGCTTCCGCCTGCCCATCGCCCGGATTGCGGGCAAATGGAAGATGAGCCAGAACCGCAACCGCGAGGATCGCCAGGGCGTCGTCGCGGGCCTCGGCGAGGCAAGCGGTCCGCTGGAAGAAGCGGTCGCAAAGATCATGGCCAGGGAACTCTAAGGAAAAGTTGGCCTCGTGCCCGCACCCGGGTAAGCTCGGATCTCAGCGGAAGGACTCGGCATGAAAATTCTCTTCCTGGGTGCTGGCGGTGTGGGCGGCTATTTCGGCGGCCGGCTGATCGAGGCCGGCGGCGACGTGACCTTTCAGGTAAGGCCTGCCCGCGCGCAGCAGTTGGCGGCCCATGGGCTGGTCATCCGGAGCCCGCTCGGCGATGCCACGGTGCCGGCGCCTACCATCGAGCGCGCGGCTGGAAGCGGCCCGTTCGACCTGGTCATCGTCAGCTGCAAGGCCTATGACCTTGCCCCGGCGATCGAGGCGATTGCGCCGCATGTGCAGGCGGGTGCCGTCGTGCTGCCCCTCCTCAACGGCATGCGCCACAATGACGAGCTCAGGCTGCGCTTTGGCCCGGAACATCTGATCGGCGGCATCTGCCAGATCGAGACCATGCTCTCGCCCACGGGAGAGATCGTCCACAAGAGCCAGTTCGCGCGCATCGTCTTCGGCCCGTTCGAGGAATATCCGGTGGATGCGCGGGTGCAGCGCGTAATCAGCGATTTTGCGACCCTGTGCGAGGGGGCCAGCTTTTCATCGAAGCTGCTCGATCCGGTCGACCAGGCGCTGTGGGACAAATGGGTGATGATCGGCACGCTGGGCGGCATCACCTGTCTGATGCGGGGTGCCGCCGGCGACGTCATGGCCACAAAGGAAGGGCGCGAGCTCATCGAGGAATTGCTGCAGGAAGCGATCTCGGTCGCGACCGAGGCCGGCTACCCGCCCAGCGCCGACTACCTCGCCAATGCGCGGAAGCTGCTGATGGCGCCGGGTTCGACCTTCATGGCATCGATGCTGCGCGATATCGAGAAGGGCGGGGCCATCGAGGCCGACCACATCATCGGCGACATGTACCGTCGAGCCCACGAATCCGGCCACGACGCCAATGTGCTGCGCATGGTCTATTGCCATCTGCAGACCTATGAGGCCCGGAGGGCGCGGGGCGGGCTCTGACAAAAAGGCCGGGCATTTCTGCCCGGCCTTTTGCGTCACATATCAGCGAAGAGCTACGCGGCGAGCGTGCCGTTCAACCCGTTGACGAAGATGGCGCCGAGTTCCTTGGCGCCGACCTTGATCGGGTTGCCGCCGGCCGACGGATCGGCCTCGGCCATCTTGGCCACTTCATCAATGCGCTTATCGTCGACGCCGATCTCCTTCAGCGTGTGCGGGATCTTGATCTCGGTGCGGAGATCAAGGATCCATTTCTGCACCGCGCCGAAGCCGGGATTGGACAAGCCCAAGAAGCGGGCGAGGCGCGTCATGCGCTCGTCGATGGCCTTGCGGTTGAAGTCGAGCACATAGGGCATGATCACGGCGTTGGTCAGGCCATGATGCGTGTTGTAGAGGGCTCCCAGCGGATGGGCGATGGCGTGCATGCCGCCCAGGCCCTTCTGGAAGGCAGTGGCGCCCATGGTGGCGGCGATCATCATGTTGGCGCGCGCCACCAGGTCCTTGCCGTGCTTCACGGCCTTT
>NZ_CAMDRA010000095.1 GCF_945906275.1 Dongia mobilis | reverse complement strand
TTTGGGCGAGGTCAGTCCATCATCAAACAACGGGAAAGGATCAAACGAGACACCATCACCCAACGACGCTTGCAATACCAAAACGCTGCCGCTTAAACTCGACAATCAGATGAGCCAGATCCTCCGTTAAATCACGACCCACCGTGTCTGAAATACTTTGATGACGGACACTCCTGGCGCACCGCCGCGGGATCGATCGCCAGCAGTTCGGAGGTTTCCCTTATCCCGGCATGGGTCCCGATTGACGCCGCGCTTTCCCCCTCGCTGGTCAACCAGGCGACCTGGCCATTGGCGGCATAATAGTCGTCGATGGCAAAGACCTGCGCGCCGGTGCCGGCGAAGGCCGCAGTCAAGCGCGCGGCGACCTCGCGTTGCGCATCCTGATTGCCGCCGGAATCGCCGATGAACAGGATCGTCCTGAACCCAGTGGCGATGAAACTGCGCGCGGCGCCTTCGAGCACCGCCGCAAAAACAGGTTCCGGCAGGCTGATCGTCCCGGGTGACAGCATATGGCCTTCCGGTGGATCGATGCGGCCCTCCGGCACATAGGCCATGACCGGCGCCACAAGCGTCTTGCCAAGTCCCCGGGCAATCGCCTCGGCGGTATAGGCAACCACGACATTGTGCTTGCCCAGGGTCAGATGCGCCCCATTCTGCTCCGTCCCACCCGTCGGGATGATGATGGTGGTCCAGCCCTGCGCCTGGAGTGCCGCGACCTCGGGGCTGGTCAGGCGCTCAAGCGCGACCTCCGGCATCGTCTCGGCTTGTCCGGGAGCGATGGCGACAATCATCAGCGCGATACAAGCCAGCAATCCGCAGTGCCTGCCCCTCATGACGGTTTGTGCGTTGATTTCGTCGCGGCCTGCGCACTGAAACGCGCGATGATGTTGCGGAACGGCAGCAGATACAAGGCGCCGACATGATGGAACTGGGGCGCCTCGCCGGAATCGAGGCCGATGGCAAAAGTCTCGTCCCGCGCCGGGATATAGAGCGTGCCGAACATCCAGTCCCATATCGAAAAGATGAAGCCCATATTCTTGTCGAGATGGCGCTTCTCTACGCTGTGATGCACCTGGTGCATCCAGGGACTCACCAGCAGGTAGCTGACGATACGCGGATAGGCCATTGGCACGTGCGAATGCCGGAGATTGAAGCCGACCACATAGAACAGGAACATCACGACATTGATACCCACCACTTGATAGCTGGTAATGGCATCCCCGGTCAGGTAGCCGAACACGGCCAGCGTGATCGCGGTGACGATGTTTGTGAGATTGAAATTGAGGATGATCTCGACCGGGTGCATGCGGTAGGCGGTGATCGGCGTCATCACTTCAGCCGAGTGATGCACCTTGTGAAATTCCCACAGCACGGGAATGCGGTGATGAAGGTAATGGATCCACCACAGCGCCAGATCGATGGCCAGCACCGTCACGAGCGTGATGATCAGCGTGGTGGCAAAACCTGGGGACAGGATCGGCGTCTCGACCGGCCCGAACGTCGCCACCAGCAGGTGAAACATCGGATTGGCGATGAACACCGGGACAATGACGAAGAACGGAACCGCCAGGAAAGAGAGAATGCGGTCGATCAGGAAGAATTTGTAATCCGCGACCGCCGACGGATGCAGGTAGATCTGCCGCGGGAAGAGATAGGCCAACAGGCGTCGCGGCGTGCCGGCCGGATTCCGCCGGCGGGCAATCGCGTGAACGATGATCGCACACAGCATGCCCGACACCAGATAGAGCACGAAAACACGCTCCTCCGGATCGATAAAATGCCGGATCGGTTCCAGCGCCGAGACGCGCAGCCGCTGCCAGAGGTCTTACCAATATTCCATGACGGCAAGATTAGGCCGTCAGGGTGAAGAAAGTGCAAACGCCTTTTTCGCGACAAAAAGCGTCAAATTGAAGCGATCAGATGGGAGCTGGGTTGAACAGGGCGACCTCGCCGCCGCCGGGCGTCACGCGAAGATCGCGACCCGCGTTTCGGTGATGGTGATCGTCTCGACGATGATTTCCAGCGACGTGCCGGCTGCCAAGCCGCCGCCAAATCCGTCATCCAGCGGCATGATCAACTGGCCGAGCGCCTCACGCTGACCGGCATCGATATCGCTTAGGGCCGCATCCGCAGCAGCCTGCAACTGGCGGAAAAAGCGATCATCTTCGTCACCGCCGCCGCGCCGTTTGGCGCGGGCCATCTGCGCTGCCAGCGCAATGATCCCCTTGGCCCGGACAACGGCGTTCCGCGCTTCGCTGCCGAGTTCATGAAGGGCGCGATAGGATTGCTCCAGCGTCCCCTCTTCGGCGTTGACGGGCGTCGAACCATCCGCGACCGAAGATGCGGCGCTCGCCGGCGCGCTTTGCGCCGCGGCATTGGCGGCACTGGCAGCCGCCTGCGCGTTGCCGGCCTCGCTCGCCACGCTGCCGGCGCCAATGCCCTGCGCCAGATTGCGGGCGGCGACGCCGATCTCGCGCGCCAGGCTTGCCGCCTCGGCCGCAATGCGCCGCAACTGGCGGACATCGCCGCTGGCCGCCAGCATCTGCAGCTGACGGCGCAGCCCCTCCAACTTCACCTTGGCGTGGCGCAGCTTTTCGGCCGAGATGTCGCTGTTGTTCCCGTCCGCCATCTTTTCCAGGCGCTTGATGATATCGAGCCTGGGCGCATTTCTGGCAGCCGCTTCCGGTGCCAGCCGCCAATAGCTGGCAACCGCGCTCTCATTGCGCTTGAGAGACCAGGTCAGCGGATTGGTGCTGGTCTCGTCAGTTGATTTGGAGGTCTGCTGGGATTCGCGCTGGCTGGCCGCGGCGGCAGCGCTGAACTGCCCACGTTGAATGATGTTGAAGATGCCGCCGGCAACTCCCATCGGGATCACCTGCCAAACGCGTTCTCGTTAGCGATTAGTATCCCACAAAGGGCTAGTCGGCGCAAACCGGCGGGCTATCCCGCCAGTTTCGCCTTCAACCGGTCGTTTAGCATGGCCGGATTGGCCTTGCCGCCCATGGCGCGCATGACCTGGCCGACAAAGAAGCCGAACAATTTGTCCTTGCCGCCGCGATATTCCGCGACCTTGTCGGCATTGGCCGCCATGATCTTGTCGATCTCGACATCGATCGCGCCCGTATCAAGCACCTGACGCAGGCCTTTTTCGTCGACGATCGCCGCCGCTGATTTGCCGGTCTCGAACATCTCGGTAAACACGTCCTTGGCGATACGGCCGGAGATCGTGTTGTCCTCGATGAGACCCACCAGTTCGCCCAGTGCCTTGGCCGAGACCGGGCTTTCCGTGATCGACTTGCCGACCGCATTCAACCGGCCGAACAGTTCCGAGGTCAGCCAGTTGGCGGTGAGTTTGGGGTCATGTCCCTTGGCGGCGAGTTCGTAAAAATCGGCCGATTCCTTTTCCGAGACCAGCACGCCGGCATCGTAATCGGAGAGACCCAGATCCTTCACAAAACGCGCGCGCTTGGCGTCCGGCAGTTCCGGCAGACCCGCCTTGAGGCTCTCGACCCAGGCCGCATCCAGCTTCAGCGGCAGCAGATCGGGGTCCGGGAAATAGCGGTAATCATGCGCCTGTTCCTTGGAGCGCATCGCACGAGTCATGCCCTTGCCGGGATCCCACAGCCGGGTCTCCTGGCGGATGCTGCCGCCTTCCTCGATCACCTCGATCTGGCGGCGCGCTTCATGTTCGATGGCGGCCGCCACATAGCGGATCGAGTTCACGTTCTTGATCTCGCAGCGCGTGCCCAACGGATCACCGACCTTGCGCACCGAGACATTGACGTCGCAGCGCATCGAGCCTTCGTCCATGTTGCCATCGCAAGTACCGAGATAGCGCAGGATCGAGCGCAGCTTCTTCAAATAAGCCGCGGCCTCCTCCGACGAGCGCATGTCAGGTTCCGAGACGATCTCCATCAAGGCGACACCAGCGCGGTTGAGATCGACATAGGTCTTGGAGGGATGCTGGTCATGCAGGCTCTTGCCTGCATCCTGCTCCAGATGCAGACGCGTGATGCCCACCTCGCGATGCTCGCCTTCGGCCAGATCGAGCACGATGGTGCCCTTGCCGACGATCGGCTGCAGGAACTGGCTGATCTGATAGCCGTTGGGGAGATCGGCGTAGAAATAGTTCTTCCGGTCGAAGACCGAGACAAGGTTGATTTGCGCCTTGAGGCCCAGCCCGGTCTTTACCGCCTGTTCGACGCAGACTTCATTGATGACTGGCAGCATGCCGGGAAAACCGGCATCGACCAGGCTCACCTGCGTATTGGGTTCGGCTCCGAAGTCGGTGGCAGCACCCGAGAAGAGCTTCGATTTCGACGTCACCTGCGCATGGACTTCGAGGCCGAGCACGACCTCCCATTTGCCGGTACGGCCGTCGATGAGGTTCTTGTCGTTGATCAGTGTATCGGTCATCGCATCACACTCCCGCCGGCAGGGCGGTGAAATTGGCGGCCCTTTCCAGGGCCTGGGCAGAGCGCAGCAGCGTCTCCTCGTCGAAGGCGCGGCCGATCATCTGCAGCCCGAGCGGCAGGCCTTTGCTGTCGAGACCGGCCGGCACCGAAATGCCCGGCAGTCCCGCGAGGTTCACGGTCACGGTGAAGACGTCTTGCAAATACATCTGCACTGGATCGTCCTCGTTCTCATGGAAGCCAAAGGCAGCCGAGGGCGTCGAGGGCGTCAGGATCACATCGACATCCTGGAAGGCGTTGGTGAAATCCTTGAGGATGAGCGCGCGGATCTTTTGCGCCTGCAGGTAATAGGCGTCGTAATAGCCGGCCGAGAGCACATAGGTGCCGATCAGGATACGGCGCTTCACTTCCTTGCCGAAGCCGGCGGCGCGGGTCAGCTCATACATCTCGTCGAGCGAATTCCCCGGCACGCGCAGGCCGAATCGCACGCCGTCATAGCGCGCGAGGTTGGACGAGGCTTCCGCAGGCGCGATGATATAATAGGTCGGCAGCGCGTACTTGGTATGGGGCAGCGAGATTTCCTTGATGATGGCGCCCTGCGCCTTCAGCCACTCGGCGCCCTTGGCCCAGAGATCGCTGATCTCCTGCGACATGCCGTCGACCCGGTACTCCCTCGGGATGCCGACGCGAAGACCCCGGATATCGCCGGTGAGGCCCTTGCGGAAATCCGGCACCGCCATTTCGACCGAGGTCGAATCCTTCGGGTCATGCCCTGCCATGACACCCAGCATGATGGCGCAATCTTCGACCGAGCGCGCGATCGGCCCTGCCTGGTCGAGCGACGAGGCGAACGCCACGATGCCCCAGCGCGAGCAGCGGCCATAGGTCGGCTTGATGCCGACCGTGCCCGTCAGGGCCGCCGGCTGCCGGATCGAGCCGCCGGTATCGGTTCCCGTAGCACCCATGGCGATGCGGGCGGCCACCGCCGCCGACGAACCGCCGGACGACCCGCCCGGCACCAGATCCGTATTGTCGCCCTTGCGCTTCCAGGGGTTGATGACGTTGCCGTAATAGGAGGTCTTGTTGCTGGACCCCATCGCGAACTCGTCGAGGTTGAGTTTGCCCAGCATCACTGCACCAGCATCGAACAGCTTGCTGGTCACGGTCGATTCGTACGTGGGCTTGAAGCCGTCGAGGATGTGCGAGCCAGCGGTCGTCAGCACGCCTTCGGTGCAGAACAGGTCCTTGATGCCGAGGGGGATGCCGTCCAGCGCACCGATCGCGCCACCAGATGCGCGGCGCTTGTCGGAGGCGTCGGCCTTCGCGCGGGCAAGATCCGGCGTTTCAGTGATGTAGGCGTTCAATCCCTTGGCGGCACCCATCTTCTGGATATGGGCATCGGTGAGCTCGCGCGCCGAGAATTTCCTGGCCGCCAACCCATCAAGGGCATCGGCGATGGTGAGATGCGTCAGATCATTCATGATGCGCGCCTCACTCGACCACTTTGGGGACGGTAAAGAAGCCATGGGCCGGCTCCGGCGCATTGGCCAGCACCTTCAGGGGATCGCCGCCGTCATTGACCACGTCCGGCCGGCGCGGCATGTCGCGCGCCAGCACCCCGGACATCGGCTGCACGCCCTTGGTGTCCACTTCGTTCAGTTGCTCGATCCAGGTCATGATGCCGTTAAGTTCCTGGGCGAGGCCCGGCAGGTCAGCCTCGGGCACCCGGATGCGGGCCAAAGTGGCGATGTTGGCGACGGTCTTGCTGTCCAGTGACATGGCGTGGGATCAGTCCAATCATTACGGAAAAACGACGAAATCGGGCCGGAAACTAGCATCCGGGACAGTGTCGGGGCAACCGCTCAAGCGCCGCCGAAATAGCCGCCGGCGAGGTGCATGAGGGTGTAGAAGCCGAATGCCACCAGGAGCCCGCCGGCAATCCGGTTGAGCCAGATGAAAACGATCTCGGAAATCATGTGGCGGATGAGGCCGACGCCAATCGCCAAAGTGAGCCACCAGCCGGCCGACCCCACGAACACGCCCAGCGTGAGCACCGGCACCATGGGGAGGTCGATCCGCGCCATGCCCGGAACACCGGCAAAGATGGCGATGAAGGACAGGATCGTCACCGGATTGGCCAGGGTCAGCACCAGGGTCTTGGCGAAATCGGCCAGCAGGGTCTGCGGCACCTCTTCATCGTCCGTGGCGATGATCGGCCGCTTGAGGCCGAGATGGACCCCGAAGGCGATCAGGAACAGCCCGCCGCCCAATTCGAACCAGGTGCGATAGGCCTCGATCGAACTCCCGCCATCGCTGGAAAAACCGAAGGCACCGATGATGGCAAAGGCACCGACCGCCGCGAAGATCGTATCTGCGACGGCTGCGCCCAGACCACCGCAAAAGCCCGCCATCCGGCCCTTTTCGAGCGTCAGACGAATACACAGCATGCCGATCGGGCCAACCGGCGCCGCCACGGCAAAGCCGATGGCGGTTCCCTTCGCCAGCAGCAGGATTTCACGCAGCAGGAGGTCCATCATCGGATGCTCTCTTTGCCTGCAACGGTCGGCAGCACACGGCTATCCTTGGGGCTGGAAAGCGCGATGAGGCTTTGTGTGCGCCGAATCCCTGCCAGGGTCTTGAGATGACTGTTCAGGAAATCCTCATAAGCCCCGGTCGACGCCACGCGGACCTTGAGAAGGTAGGAAAAGTCGCCGGCGATATGATGACACTCCATCACGGCGGGCACAGCCATCATGGCTTCAAGGAACGCGCGTTCAGCCTCCACGCCGCCCACCTCGACCAGGACGAAGACCATCAGGTTGAGATCCAGCGCCGCAGGATCGATCTCGGCAGTGATGCGCCGAATGACGCCTTTCGCCCGCAGCCGTTTCAGCCGGTCGTTGATGGTCGACGCGGACAAGCCCACCCGTTCGCCCAAATCGGCGTAAGCCGTGCTGGCGTCCAGTTGCATCATGCCGACAATGGCGCGGTCAATTGCATCGAGCATCGCATTACAGCCGGATTAGTTTAATATTTTCCGCATGTAGTTCTGTATTTGATGGATTTCAACGATTTTCATGCGTAATTCGCCTTCTTTCCTCACCGCGCCTTTGTTATGCCAATATCTTCATTCTAGAATGCGGCAATCATCGGAGCTGGCAAACGTGACACGAACGCGCGCGCGATCGGCAAGCTATTGGGCCCGGCTGGCGGTCCTGTCGCAAATGCTGCTGGCAGGTTTCGCCATGCCGCTCATGCCCATTCCGGCCCGCGCCGAGACACCGACCGACCTCCCCAAGCTGGAACCGGATGTACTGACGGATCTGGCACCGGACGCCGTCCCCGTCACGGATCCCGCTGAAATCAGGAAAAAGCTGAACGAACTCACGATCTATGGCCGCTATTATGATGGCGAGGATTGGATCGAGTACCATCTGGCCGACGGCCGCACCGCCTATTTCGAGAAAGGCTGCACCTATCCAGGCAAATGGTGGCTGGAGAACGGCGAGGTCTGCTACGCCTATCCGACCTATCGCAATGGCGAGCCGAATTGCTTCGTGATGTTCGTGCGCCCGAACGGCGGGATCCAGTTTGTGGCCTTCGGAGCCGACGGCGCACCATATCTCGCCTCTTCCTCGCTGAAGACGGCGCCGGGCAACGATGCCCACTTGCCCCTTAATGGGCTTAGCCCCTGCCTGAGCGTCTAGGGTTTCTCCTGCCCTCTCGCCGATGACCGAATCCGCCAGGATTTGGCCCTGAATCACCTGCCCGCGTGTGGCTGGCAGCCACAATCTCCATCAAATCCACGTCTTCTTCACAAATAGTGTGTCGTTATTGTATGTTTGTGTTGGTTAACAGAACGTTAACATGATACTTTTCACGTTAGGGATTAGGTCTTGATTCGTAGCTCGAGTTCTCAAGGCCTTGGTGTCGTCTGAATCGGCGTCGACCTGTTGGCGCCGATTTTGTCGGGGCGCGGGTCGTGGGCTGCCGACCCGCGCCAGGGACCGGACTGTTCACATTGGGGGGCGTGGCAGTGCCACGGAGGATTATTTGACAGAACCCAGCCTCGGCGAGGCCGGCGCGTTTCGACACTCATTCGCCGCAACATCGGGACCTCGGCGCGCGCTTTCGGCGGGATTACTCCTCCTGTCGACCACGGCTCTTGCCGGCATCTCCCTGCTCGCCGCAACCGATCAGCTCACCAACGGCTCAACACTCGCCATCGGCGCAACCGCTGCAGCTGGCGCCGTTGCCCTGCTGCTTGGCGGACGCAAAGGTGCTGGCCAGGCCACGGCGACAACGCGCCACATCCAACCCGACCAGGTGATCGACCGGGCACAGGCCCTCATCGTCGTCACCGACGGGATGGGCCAGATGCTGAGCTACAATAAGGCTTGCGCCGAATTCTCCGGCTATTCCATGGCCGAATTGGCGGACCTGCGACAGTGGCGCGCCCTTGTCCCACCCGACGAATGGGACTCGGTGCTGGCTGCCGTCGACGGCAGTTCCGGGGAAGCCTTTCCCCGCGTCAACGAGAACCATTGGGTGACCAGGTCCGGCGAGAAGCGCTTGCTGCGCTGGACCTGCTCGGACATCCGGGACGCATCCGGCCATCTGGCGGCCATCGTCGCCGCCGGCATCGATATCACCGACCTGCGCCGCTCCGAGGCGCTGGCGCAGCGCTCTGAAATGGCGCTGCGCCGTGCCCATCGCATTGCCAAGCTGGCCTACTGGAACTGGTTGCCCACGTCGCACATCGGCCAGCGCATCGGCGACGACAGCGAAGGCCAGTACAGTTATGCCGCCGAAGCAGCCGAGATCTTTGAAATTCCGCTGAGCGACCTCAATCAGGGCGATGACCCGGCCTATGCCGCTCTCATCCATCCGGAGGATCGCGCGGCGGCGATGGAACGCTATCATGCGCTCGTGAAATCGGATGATGACCACCTGACCCAGGACTATCGCATCTGCCGGGCGAATGGGAGCCATCGCCACATCCGCGTCATCTCCGAAAAGCTGCGCGATGAACACGGTCATATCATAGAGATGACCGGCATCATCCAGGACCTCACGGAAATCAGGCGCGCAGAGCTGGCCATCCAGCAGGTGCAGTTGATCCTGACTGCCGCGCACAAGCTTGCCGGTGTCGGTTATTGGTTCTGGGAAGAAGCCGGCCACCAGAACGATGAATCAAAGGCGCCGACGACCAACTTCCACTACTCCGCCGAAGCCCAGGCCGTAAGCGGCATCTCCGAAGGGGAGATGCAGGCGCTGTCGACCGAGGAATTCTGCCAGCGCTTCATCCACGGCGCCGACCGCGCCCGGGTGCTGGAAACCCTGCTCCGCTTCCGCCGCGGCGAAATCGACCAGTACACGATCGAGTACGACTATCTGCACCCGCTGCTGGGCGAGCGGACCTTGCGAACCGTGGCGCTGCGCGAGCGCGACGCCACCGGTACCGCGCTCCATGCAACCGGCATGATCCACGACATCTCCGACATGCGCCGCGGCGAATACGCGCTGCGCGACAAGGAACATCAGTTGGAGACAGCGCATCATCTGGCGCGCCTCGGCTATTGGTCCTGGTTGAAGGATGGCACGACGCCGAATGGTGGCATCAAGACCGCCATCTGGTCCAAGGAAGCTGCCGCCATCACCGGCATCGACGTCGACACGGCGGAAGCAGCCATGCTCGACTTCACCTTCGAGCAGCGCTTTCCGCATCCCGACGACCGATTGCGCCTGATGCGCGCGATCGAGGAACTGCGCGACGGCCGGCGCACCGGCTACGATCTCGACTATCGCCTGCGCGGGCCGGATGGTCGCGAGATCTGGCTCCGGTCCCTCGCCGAACAGATGGTCGATGCCGAAGGTCGGGTAATCGGCGCATTTGGGGTTGTCCAGGATATCAGCGAGCGCAAGAACGCCGAAGCCGATCTGCGCCGCGCCCATCAAAGCCTCGCCAATGCGCAGCGCATCGCCCATGTCGGCAATTGGTCGCGGGTCATGGCGACAGGCGAGTTTATCTGCTCGGATGAAGTCTATCGCATTTTTGGCTTTGAGCCCGGCGGCTTCGCCATGACATTCGAGCGGATGCTGGACATCGTGCACCCCGAGGATCGCGCGCGGCTGGCCAAGCACATCCATGAGACGACGGAGAAGCCGGCACCGTTCCAGATCGAGCACCGTATAATCCTGCCCGGCAACGAAGTGAGATTTGTGCGCCAGCAGGGTGAGCCGATGCTGGACAGCGACGGGAGACTGGTCAGGCTTGAAGGCATCGTGCTGGATATCACCGACATCAAGGCGCGCGAAAAGGCGCTCAATCAGGCGCGCATCCGCGCCGAGACGGCGGACCGCGCCAAGACCGAGTTCCTCGCCAATATGAGCCACGAGCTGCGCACGCCGCTCAATGCCGTGATCGGCTTCTCCGATGTGCTGGCGCAGCAATTGCTGGGTCCGGTGCCAGAGAGCTACAATGAAAGCATCGAAGCGATCCGCACCAGCGGCAGGCATCTCCTCGAGATCATCAGCGATCTCCTGGAAATGTCGCGCATCGAAAGCGGCGAGCGCTATCTCCAGGAAGCGCCCTTCGACGTGCGCGCGGCGATCCTGGCCTGCAGCCAGAATTTCAGCAACCAGGCGAAGCGCGATGGCATTGCGCTGTTGATCGACAATACGGGCCGGTTGCCGACGTTGCTGGGCGAGGAACGGGCGTTCAAGCAGATACTCGGCAACCTGCTGTCAAACGCGCTGAAATTCACGCCGCGGAACGGCCAGGTGACCATCACTGCGACCACAGAATCCGATACCGGCCTGCTCATCGCCGTTTCCGATACCGGGAAGGGCATCGATCCGCTGCTGTTGCCGAAATTGGGCAAGCCCTTCGCGCAAGGCGAGTCCAGCCTGTCGCGCCGCTATGGCGGTGTGGGCCTTGGTCTCGCCATCAGTCGCCGCTTGATGGATCTGCACAACGGGCGGCTTGAAATCACCAGCGCCCCGGACGCCGTGACACGCGTCATCATGATCTTCCCGCCAGAGCGGATTCTCTCCGAGAATACGCGCTAGCAGATCGACCGTCGCCGGGGCCTTGCCGGCTCAGGATTTCAGCAGCGCGCGCAACTCGTCGCCGGTGAGCGTTTCCTTCTCCAGCAGCAACTGCGCCAGGCGTTCAAGCAGCGCCCGCTTCGCCCCCAGGAGCTGCAGTGCCTTCTGGAAGGCCTGCTCGACCAGATCGCGCACGGCAAGGTCGATTTCGCGGGCAGTCTGCTCGCTGAATTGCCGGGGCGCGCCGAACGGCGCCTGCGGCACGCCAAGATAGGTCTGCGGCGCGTCGTCGAGCGCCACCTGGCCGAGGGCTGCGTTCATGCCAAAGCGCATCACCATGCTGCGCGCGATATCCGTCACCTTGACCAGATCGTCGGTGGCGCCGGTCGACAGTTCGTCGAAGATCAGCTTCTCGGCGGCGCGGCCGCCCAGCAGCACGATCATGCGGTTTTCCAGCTCCGCCCGCGTCATCAGGTAGCGGTCTTCGGTCGGCCGCTGAATGGTGTAGCCGAGTGAGCCGATGCCGCGCGGGATGATCGAGACCTTGTGGACCGTCTCATTGCCCGGGATGGAAAGTGCCAGCAGGGCATGGCCGATTTCGTGATGGGCGACGATCCTGCGCTCCTGCAGATTAAGGAGCCGGTTGCGCTTTTCGAGACCAGCCACGATGCGTTCGATCGCCGCGGTGAAATCCGCCATGGTGACATTCTCGCCACCGCGGCGGGTCGCAAGCAGTGTCGCCTCGTTGACCAGGTTCGCGAGATCAGCGCCGGTAAAGCCAGGCGTCAGCCCGGCTATGTCCTCCGGCTTCACGTCGGGACCAAGCTTCGCCTTCTTCAGATGCACATTGAGGATCTGCACGCGACCGACCCGGTCCGGCTTGTCGACCAGCACCTGCCGGTCGAAACGACCGGCGCGAAGCAGGGCAGGATCGAGAATTTCCGGCCGGTTGGTGGCACCCAGCAGCACCAGCCCGCGGCTCGGATCGAAACCGTCCAGCTCGGCCAGCAACTGATTGAGCGTCTGCTCCTTCTCGTCATGCCCGCCACCGAAGGGGAAAGCACCACGCGCGCGTCCCAACGCATCCAGCTCGTCAATGAAGATGATGGCCGGCGCACTGGCACGGGCCTGCTCGAACAGGTCCCGCACCCGGGCCGCGCCCACGCCCACGAACATCTCGACAAACTCGGACCCGCTGATCGAGAAGAACGGCACCCCGGCTTCGCCCGCCACGGCGCGAGCCAGCAATGTCTTGCCTGTCCCCGGCGGCCCCACCAGCAGGATGCCCTTCGGCATGCGCCCACCCAGCCGGCCATACTTGTCCGGGTTCTTCAGGAAGTTGACGATCTCCTCCAACTCGGCCTTGGCTTCGTCGACGCCGGCCACATCGGCGAAGGTGACCTTGGTATCGGTCTCGACGAAGACCTTGGCGCGGCTCTTGCCGATCGTCATGAAGCCGCCGCCGAACCCAGCCTTGTCGGCGAACCTGCGGAACACCAGCGCCCAGATACCGAAGAAGATGAGCGCCGGCGCCACCCAGGACAGGATGCTGCGAAACAGCGAATCCTCGCTGGCGCCGGTGACAATGACACCATGATCGGCCAGTTCGGCGGCAATCTGCGGATCGACCCGCGTCGTCACGAATTGCTGCGCCCGCGCCTCGGGGGTCTCGCGCAAGGTACCCTGGATATAGTTCTGGCTGACCGTGACTTCGGCGATCTTGCCATCCTGCAGCAGCTTCTGGAATTCGCTGTAGGGCAGCACCTCGATGGCCATGAACTGCGCCAGGAAATATTGGGCCGCGAAGACACCAAGGACGGCGACGACAATATACCAGGTGTGGAACTGTGCCTTCTTGTCCATGCTGTCGTTCGCCCCCGCGATCCATTCTTGCGCGCCCGCATGCTGCGCGTTTGGCACTGCCTGGTCAAGGCGATGCCCCGTTGGCGCTGGCGGCTATTCGACCGTGACGCTCTTGGCCAGGTTGCGCGGCTGATCGACATCCGTCCCCTTGGCCACGGCCGCGTGATAGGCAAGGAGCTGTACCGGGATAGTGTAGAGGATGGGGGAAACGAAGGGATTGACCTTCGGCAGTTCGACCACGGCCATCGCCTGACCACCCAGTTTCCGGACGCCTTCGGCATCGGACAGGAACACCACACGGCCACCCCGCGCCATCACCTCCTGCAGATTCGAGAAGGTCTTGTCGAACAGTTCGTCGCTCGGCGCCACGACGATCACCGGGACATTTTCATCGATCAGCGCAATCGGCCCATGCTTCATCTCGCCGGCGGCATAGCCCTCGGCATGGATGTAGGAAATTTCCTTGAGCTTGAGTGCCCCTTCCAGCGCGATCGGATAGGACGTGCCGCGGCCGAGGAAAAGCACATCGCTGGCTTCCGCCACCTTGAGGGCGATTTCATGGAGATGTGCATCGTGGTTGAGGATCTCGGCGATGCGTGCCGGCACCTCGGTCAACGCCGTCGACAGCTCGGCCTCGCGCGCCGCATCGATGGCGCCCCGCGCCCGTGCCGCGGCCAGCGCGAAGCAGGCCAGCACCACCAGCTGGGTCGAGAAGGCCTTGGTCGAGGCAACGCCGATTTCCGGTCCGGCCAGGGTGTGGAGCACTAGGTCGCTTTCGCGGCCGATGGTACTTTCCGGCACATTGAGGACCGAGATCACCTTCTGGCCGAGCGATTTCGCATAGCGGAGCGCCGCCAGCGTGTCGGCGGTTTCGCCCGACTGCGAAATCACCAGCATGGCGCCGTTCGGGTCCATCGGCGCCTGCCGGTAGCGGAACTCCGAGGCG
>NZ_CAMDRA010000094.1 GCF_945906275.1 Dongia mobilis | reverse complement strand
CATGGCGAACCCGTCCATATAACTCCACGCCCTTCATCCCTCCGCCTTCCGCCAATCAGGCAAAAGGCTATCTGCTGCCGGACTTTTACTCCGGCGCAACCAGATTATCCGGCCGCTTCAGTGAGGGATTATTGCTCCGGCGCTTACAGGTGCCACTCCAGCTTGCCATGGGCCGCAAGGCGCGGAAATTCCGGGTCGCTAAGGGCGCGGGCGCTCCTGATGTCAAACGCATCCCAGCGGGACCTGTTGATGACAGAAATACTACCCAGAGTATTGAGCGAGATTATCCGCTCCATCTGCCCTTTGCCAAGTGGCATCTCGGCGGTGGGACGGTGTCCTCAATGTGGCCGGCGCACGCTGCCGCGCAGTTCCAGCGAATAGCCAACATCGATGCGATTGTTGGCCGGACGCTCGCCGGATTCGATGATCTTCCGTACGATCTCGGCGGCAAGCCGCCCCATTTCGTAACGTGGCGTCACCACGGTGGCGAGGGCCGGATAGGCGCAGGCGGCGAATTCGAGATTGTTGAAACCGATGATCGACATCTCGTCGGGTACCTTGATGCCGCGGCGCTGGCATTCGAACAGCACCCCCAGGGCGAGGAGATCGTCACAGCAGAACACGGCCTCGGGCCGGTCGCCGCGCTCGATCATCTCGCCCAGCAACTGGCCGCCGGCCATGACGGCGGTCTGCTGCGGCGTGGTCGATACCCATTTCGCGTCATAGAGCCCAGCCTCGCGCATGGCGCGGCCATAGCCATCGAGGCGGGCGCGGGCGCGGGCATCGAGCTTGGAGGCGATGACGCCGATCCTGCGGTGACCCAAATCGATGAGCGCCTTGGTGGCGGCATGGGCCGCCTCGCGCTGGTCGAGACCGACATTGATGTCGATCGGGTCGTCGGTCAGCTGAAATGTCTGCACCACGGGCACGCCGGAGCGTTCCAGCAGATGGCGCGCATGGGCCGATTGATCGACGCCGACGATGATGATTGCTTCGGGGTGCTGGCCGAGCAGCGTACCGATGGCCTTCTCCTCTTCCTCCTCCGAGTAGCGGGTCGAGAGGATCAGCACCTGGTAGCCGGCGGGCAGCAGATTGTCGTGGAGTGCATTGATGTAATCGGCGAACACGCCGTTGGTGAGCGAGGACACGATCACGCCGATCGTGTGGGTGCGGTTCGAGGCAAGACGGCTTGCCGCCACGTCCGGTACATAGGCCAGTTCCCGCACTGCCGCCTGGATACGGTCATGAAGTTTGGCCGAGACCATGTCCGGGCGCCGGAGTGCCCGCGAGACGGTGACGGCACTGACGCCGGCCAAGCTGGCGACGTCGGCAAGCGTGCTGCGCTTCCTGCGAATGGTAACCTCCCCTGATACGCCATTCCCCGATTTGCGAGGCGGGATGGTTGCGGGGCGGTTTTGCCGACTCGGTCCATCTTCTGGCCCGGCAAACTACCCCTTTGCCTATTTAGCAGGCAATCGCGCCAATTGACAGCGCTGTCATTTGGCCGTATCCATATTTTGCCGGTGTGGACCAGGAAAAACAGGCGACAAGATCGCCACCATCCGCCCGGGATTGGGAATTCAAACAAGCAAGAATGACCATTGGGAGGATACCATGTTCACGCCGACATTCCGGCGGTCCGGCCTTCAGCGCGCGCTGAAGTTGCTGGCCGCAACTGCCATTTCGACCTCGCTTGCCACCTCTGCCATCGCCCAGGAAGTCGTCGCCGGTCCCGGCGCCGAGCCCGAATGTTTCGCCCCCTGGACGCCCGAGACCAAATATTTCCAGTACCCGAAAAAGGAAGGTCCCTACCGGATCGCCCTTGCCAACGGGTTCATCGGCAATACCTGGCGCATCCAGATGATCAAAACGGCGAAGGCCTATGCCGAACAGCCTGACGTCAAGGCGAAGCTCAAGGAATTCAAGGTCGTCTCGACTGGCGAAGACCTCGCAGCCCAGCTGGCAGCGGTCGATAATTTTATCGCCTCCGGCTATGACGCGATCGTCGTCAACGCCCAGAATCCGGCCGCCTTCAAGCCGGTCATCAAGCGCGCTGCCAAGGCCGGCATCGTGCTGGTGGCGTTCGACAACACGCTCGACACCGACGAAGCCATCAACGTCAATGTCGACCAGAAGGGCCTTGGCGTCTATTGGGCGCAGTGGCTGATCGACAACATCCCCGGCGGTGGCAAGGTGCTGGAAGTCCGCGGTGTCGAAGGCACTTCGGTCGACCGCGACCGCCATGACGGCATCCAGGAAACCCTGGCTGCTTCCGGCAAACCCTGGGAAACCGTCGAGGTGGTCGGCAAATGGGATGACGGCACGGCGCAGAAGGTGACCGCCGATGCGGTTGCCGTCCACAAGAGCTTTGTCGGCGTCACCGTCCAGGGTGGCTCGACCGGCACGGTGCGGGCCTTGATGGATGCCGGCCATGCCTTTGTGCCGGTTGGCGGCGAAACGGAAAACGGCTTCCGCAAGCTTTGTGCCGAGCATACCGGCGAGGGGCTGAAATGCGCCTCCGGCGGCACCGGTCCGGCCCAGGTGGCGGTTGCCATCAAGACCGCGATCGCAGCGCTTGAGGGACAAATTGTCCCGCAATCGATCCGCCTGCCCTTGGCCAAGGTCAATGACCCGGACTTCAAGGACGGCGACAATTTCTATCAGGACCAGTCCGACAATTTCTTCGTCGGCAATTCCTTCCCGACCTGCGGCATCAATTTCAGCGCCCAGGAAATCATGGGCCAGTCGGAAACCGATCAATAATCCGACCGGACCTGTTGCGCGCCGCCGCCTTTCTGCGATCTGATCGCGGAGGGGCGGCGGTGAACTTTCGGGAAGCGATCTGATGGACGCGAACATGCCACTCTTCCAGATGCAGGGCGTCGCCAAGAGCTATGGCGGCGTGCGAGCGCTTGAAGAAGCCCATCTTCGCGTCGAGACCGGCCGCATCCATGCCGTGCTGGGCGAAAACGGCGCCGGCAAATCGACCCTCATCAAGATCATGTCCGGTGTGGTCCAGGCCGATGCTGGCCAGATGATGCTGGACGGCGCCAAGATCGTGTTTCCCTCACCCAAGGCCGCCAACGCGGCGGGCATCGCCTGCATCTTCCAGGAACTCTCGCTCATCCCCGACCTGTCGGTGGCCGACAATATCGCCATTGCCAACCCGCCGCGCCGCTTCGGCCTCATCGACCGCAAGGCGCAGCGTCGCTTTGCCGAAGAGGCATTGGCGCGGGCCGGGGCGGAAGACATTCATCCCCTGGCCCAGGTCAAGGACCTGCCACTGTCGCGCCGCCAGATGGTGGAGATCGCCAAGGCGCTGGCGCGACACCCGCGCATCCTCATCCTCGACGAAGCGACCTCGGCGCTGACCGCGGGCGATGTCGCCAAGGTCTTCGCCGTGCTGAAGCGGCTGCGGGACGAAGGGTTGGCGCTGCTCTACATTTCGCACCGCATGCAGGAGATCGACGAACTTGCCGACGATTGCTCGGTGTTCCGCAACGGCCGCCATGTGGCGAGCTATCAGGCCGGCACCAAATCCCGGAACGATGTGGTCGAGATGATGATCGGGCGCGAATACAGCCATGTCTTTCCGCCAAAGCCCGAAGCAGCCAAGACCGGCGCCCCGGCGCTCGAAGTGGCCGGGCTCAACTGGACCCACCGGCTCAACAACATTTCCTTCGCTGCGCGTCCAGGTGAGATCGTCGGCCTGGGCGGTCTCGACGGGCAGGGCCAGCGCGAATTGCTGCTCGCCCTCTTCGGCGTGCTGCGCGGTGTCAGCGGCGACATTGCCGTCAATGGTGTGGTGCGCCATGCGCGCGGCCCCCGGTCAGCGAAGGCCGTGCCTTCGGCCATGGCGCTCATCCCCGAGGGCCGCAAGACCGAGGGGCTGATGCTACCCATGTCGGTGCGGGACAATCTCACCTTGCCGGCGCTGGATTCCCTGGCGCGATTCGGCATCATCGATCGTGACCGCGAGCAGACGGCCGTCGACATGATGGTGAAGCTCCTCGCCATCAAGGCTGCCAATCTCGACATACCGGTGGGGGCGCTCTCGGGCGGCAACCAGCAGAAGGTGGTCATCGCCAAGTGGTTGATGATCGCGCCGCGCATCATCCTGTTGAATGATCCCACCCGCGGCATCGATGTTGGCACCAAGCAGGAAATCTACCAACTGCTGCGGAAACTCGCCGATGATGGCGCCACCATCCTGTTCTATTCGACCGACTATGACGAACTCATCGGCTGCTGCGACCGTGTGCTGGTGATGTATGATGGCGCCATCGTGCGCGAGCTCAAGGGGGCCGACATCACCGAACATGCGCTGGTCAGCAGCGCGTTCAGCATTGGGTCGGGCTGCATGGATCAAACGGGGGAACGGCAGGTTGGGTGATTTCCGCTATTGGCTGGCCGAGAACAAGGGCACGCTGCTTGCCGTGGCCGTGTTCGTCATCATGTTCGGCATCTATGCCGGCAATCACAGCGCCGGATTCAGCGGCATGGTGGTGACGACTGCCGCCAATAAAGGAGTCCTGCTGGCGCTGGTCGCCATGGCGCAGACCCTGGTGGTGCTCACCGCGGGCATCGATCTTTCCGTCGGCATGGTGTTCGTGTTGGCCAATTGCCTTGCCTCGCAATTGGTGGTGGGTGATGCGCTGGAAACGACCTTCGGCGTTGTCGTCGTGCTGCTGGCCGGCGTCTTGTGCGGTGCGCTCAACGGCATCATCGTCATCTATGGCCGCCTGCAGCCGATCGTCACCACGCTGGCTACCGGCGCCATGTTCTATGGCATCGCCTTGTGGCTGCGGCCGATCCCGGGTGGCGATGTCAATTCGGACCTCGCCGATGCGCTTACGGAACAATTGCCGGGCGGTATCCCGACCTCGCTGGTCGTCCTGCTCGGCATCGTGCTGGTCGTCTGGGTGCCGCTGCGCCGTTCCGAAATCGGCCGCGCCATCTATGCCATCGGTTCCTCGGAGCCTGCGGCCTATATGTCGGGCGTCAATATCGACCGCGCGCGGCTTACGGCCTATGTCGTCTCCGGCCTGCTCTCGGCCTGCGGCGGATTGATGCTGACCTTCATCACCTATTCCGGCGAGGCCTCGGCCACAATCGGCGGCTCCTATACCCTCAATTCTATCGCCGCGGTGGTGATTGGCGGCGTTTCGCTGTTTGGCGGGGCCGGCAGCGCCATCGGCGCCATTTTCGGTGCTTTCGTTCTTCGAACCATCGGCGATCTTCTGTTCGTGTTCGATTTCGATCCGCTGTGGCAGCCCTTGTTCCAGGGCGTCATCCTGCTGGGCGCCGTGACTTTGGGTTCGCTGCGGCTCCTCAACGTCAAGAACCGCCTCGACCTGTTCGGCTGAGTCATGACCATGCCCGCTTTCCTCGCCCGCATCGACAAGCCGGTCCTGGCCGCCTTCGGCTGCATCATCCTGCTGCTGCTGGTCGGCAGCCTCTATTCGTCGAGCTTCCTGTCGCCGGAATATCTGCTGCAGCAATTGCAGGTGGCGTCCTTCCTGGGACTCATTGCCACCGGCATGATGCTGGTGGTGCTGCTGGGTCAGATCGATCTTTCGGTGCCATGGGTGGTGACGGTTGGCGGCATGATGTCGACCGCCGCCGCCGGCTGGGGTCCCCTGGGCGAGGCGCTCGCAATCCCCTTTGGCATCACCTGCGGCATGATCATGGGGCTCATCAGCGGTTTCGGCGTTGCTTATCTGCGCGTGCCCTCGATGATCTTCACGCTGGGCATGAATGCGGTGGCGCAGGGGCTGATGGTCCTGCGCACGGGCGGCTTTGCGCCCCAGGACCATTCCACCGAGACGATGCATTTCCTCGCCACCGGCCGCTCCATTCTCAACATCCCCAATGCGCTCTTCGTCTGGATCGCGGTCGGTGCCGCCACCATCTTCCTGCTCGGCCGCACGACCTTCGGCCGCACGGTCTATGCCATCGGTAACAAGGAACGCGCGGCCTATCTTTCTGGCCTGCCCACCCAGCGCGTCATCATGCTGGCCTTCATGGCCTCGGGCGGACTTTCGGCCTTTGCCGGCGTACTGCTCGCCGGTTATTCGACCAAGGCCTATCAGAGCATGGGCGATCCCTACCTGCTGCCGGCGGTGGCGGCGGTGGTACTGGGCGGCACCAACATTCTGGGCGGGCGCGGATCCTATATCGGCACCATCGCCGGCGTCATCCTCATAACCCTGCTGCAATCGATTCTCTCGGTCATGCAGATCTACGAGGCCGGCCGGCAGCTGATTTACGGTGCTGTGATCATCAGCATGCTGCTGGTCTACGGTCGGCAGAAGAAGGCAAGCTAATGCTCTCCAATCGTCATCCCCGGGTGTGACGATTCATGAAACAGGCAACTTCGCCAGCACCTTTCGCAGAATTACCTCTGGAGCCTCGCTGATATCCGCGACAATCGCATCCGCCGGCGGCTCCAGCGCCGCCAATTGGCTGGTCAGCAATGCGGGTGGCATGTAGTGACCGCTGCGGCCAGCGAGTCGGGCGGCGATAAGGTCGGGATCGCCTTGCAGGAAGACCGTGAAGCCGCGTCGGCCGCCATCCTTCAGCAGGCGGTCGCGATAGGCCTGTTTCAAAGCCGAGCAGGCCAGCACGACCTTGCCCCCCTTCATGACCGAACGGTCAAGAGCGGCGCCGATCGCATCCAGCCAGGGCCAGCGGTCGGCATCGGTGAGGGGTATCCCGCTTTTCATCTTGGCGATGTTGGCGGGGGAATGAAACGCGTCGGCTTCCAGGAATGCGGCTTCAAGGGCATCGGCGAGCGCCCGCCCGATGGTGCTCTTGCCGGCGCCGCTGACGCCCATCACCAGAACGATCATTCCGCTCATTACCGTCCCAAATGCGCGTTTCCCTGGCTGCCGGGATGCATTTTTCAGATTATCCAAAGCGTTACGCCTGTACCAGCAACTTAGTGCGGAAAACAGCCGATTTCTGCGCCATGTCCGGGGGGCGGATGGGGGCATTATCGCTGGTCATCCACCAGCAGGGGTATTGTGCAAAGGGGTGCCGCCGGAGTAAATCGAACAGCCCTCCAAGCCAAAGGAAGCCAGGAATGAGATACGAGCGTCCGACAACCCTCAAGGCAGCGGCGCAAATGCTGGCCAAGGAAAAAGGCCAGGCCTTTATCCTCGCTGGCGGCACCGACCTGCTGGTCCGCCTCCGCACCGGGTTCATCGAACCCGATCTGATCGTCGACATCAAAGGTATCAACGGCAGCAAGGCGATCCAGAAGACCGCGACCGGCTTCAAGATCGGCGCTGCGGTTTCGGGTGCCGAACTCGGCGAACATGCCGCCCTGAAGAAGGCCTGGCCGGGGGTGGTGGAAGCTGCCAACCTCATCGGCTCTAAGCAGGTGCAGGGCCGCTGCACCATGTCGGGCAATCTGTGCAACGCCTCGCCTGCCGCAGACAGTGTCCCGGCGCTGGTTGCTGCGGCTGCGAAAGCCGTCATCGTCGGCCCCAAGGGCAAGCGCACCGTGGCTGTCGAGGAGATCCCGGTCGGTCCCGGCAAGACGTCGCTCAAGAAGGGCGAGATCATCGAGAGCATCGTGCTGCCCAAGCGCCCGCCGAAATCGGGCGATGCCTATCTGCGCTTCATCCCGCGGACTGAAATGGACATCGCGGTCGTCGGCGTCGGCGTCAATGTAACATTGGACGGCAAGGGCATCGTCACCAAGGCCCGCGTGGCGTTGGGCGCGGTGGCACCGACCGTGCGCCTGGTCCCGGCCGCCGCCAAGGCGCTCATCGGCACCAAGATGGACAAGGCTGCCCTGGACGCGATGGCTGCGGCCTGCTCGGCTGCCTGCAGCCCGATCGACGACAAGCGTGGCACGCGCGATTTCCGCATCAAGGTGGCTGGCGTGCTCGCACGCCGCGCCGCCCTCATCGCGCGCAAGCGCGCCGGTGGCAAATAAGGGACGGGGTAAGTAAATGTCTGGCATTAAAGTCAACACCAAGATCAACGGCGATCCCGTCGAGTTCATGTGCGAGCCCGACGAGACCTTGCTCGATGTGCTGCGCAACCGCCTCAATCTCACGGGCGCCAAGGAAGGCTGCAGCACCGGCGATTGCGGCGCCTGCTCGGTGACCGTCGATGGCCGTCTCACCTGCTCCTGCCTGGTTCTGGGCGCCGAGGCCGAAGGCCATAATATCGGCACCATCGAAGGCATGGCGCATGGCGAGGAACTGCATCCGCTGCAGAAGAAGTTCATCGAGCATGCAGCGCTGCAATGCGGTGTCTGCACGCCGGGCTTCCTGATTGCGGCGAAATCGCTGCTCGACAAGAATCCGGATCCGACCGAAACCGAAATCCGCTTTGGCCTCGCCGGCAACCTCTGCCGCTGCACCGGTTACGACAAGATCGTGCGCGCCGTGCAGGATGCCGCCAAGGACATGCGCAAATCCAACAGCCGCAAGGGGGCCTGATCATGCCGCTCGACAACGCACCCGATTCGAAGCGCAAGTATAACGTCGTCGGCACGCGCCCATTGCGTCCGGACGGTATCGACAAGGTGACCGGCCGCGCCAAGTTCGGCGCCGACGCCACGGCACCCGGCCAGCTGGTCGGCCGCATCCTGCGCTCACCCCATGCCCATGCGAAGATCAGGAGCATCGACACCAGCAAGGCCGAGAAGCTCGCTGGCGTGAAGGCCGTGATCACGCGGGACGATTTCCCCGATCACACCGATGGCGATTCAGGTCTCTACGACACGATGTACAACATCATGGCGCGCGAAAAGGCGCTCTATGAGGGTCATGCCGTGGCGGCCGTCGCCGCGACGACCCCTGCCATCGCGCGCCAGGCCTTGAAGCTGATCAAGGTCGACTACGAAGTCCTGCCCCATGTGACGGATGTCGACGATGCAATGAAGTCGAATGCGCCGGTCCTGAACAACAAGATGTTCACGGACGGCGTCGATCCGAAGCCGAAGAAGGCCTCCAACGTCGCCCGCCGCTTCGAGTTCGGCCATGGCGATGTCGAGGCCGGCTTCAAGCGAGCCGACATCATCGTCGAGCGCAGCTTCAAGACCGAAGCCACGCATCAGGGCTATATCGAGCCCCATGCGGCGCTGGCCAGCATGTCGCCGGACGGGAGCGCCGAACTCTGGTGCTGCACCCAGGGCCATTACATGGTGCGTGACGTCTGTGCCCGTATCCTCGGCATCGACATTTCGCGCCTCCGGGTGACGCAGTCGGAAATCGGCGGCGGATTCGGCGGCAAGACGACCGTCTTCATCGAGCCGGTGGCGCTGGCACTTTCGCGCAAGGCCAATCGCCCGGTGAAAGTCGTGATGACCCGCGACGAAGTGTTCAAGGCGACCGGCCCCACCTCGGCCACGTCCATGGACATCAAGATCGGCGTCACCAAGGACGGCCTCATCACAGCGGCCGACGGCACTTTCCGTTACACGGGTGGCCCGTTCGCAGGTTGCTCGCCGGCGGAATTCGGCGCCATGAGCGCCTTTGCCCAGTTCCATCTCGATAACGTCCGCGCCATCGGCTACGACGTGCTGTGCAACCGACCGAAGACGATTTCCTATCGTGCGCCCGGTGCGCCGATGGCGAATTTCGCGGTCGAAAGCGTCATCGAGGAGCTGGCCCACAAGCTCGGCATGGCGCCCATCGACTTCCGCATCAAGAATGCGGCGCGCGAAGGCACCAGATCTTCCTACGGTCCGGTCTATGGTCAGATCGGCCTCGGCGCCACGCTCGAAGCCGCCAAGAACCATCCGCATTTCAAGGCGCCGCTCGGCCCCAACCAGGGTCGCGGCATGGCGGCTGGCTTCTGGTTCAATTTCGGCGGCCAGTCCTGCGTCAGCCTCAACATTCCCATCGACGGCACCATCACGGTGTCGGTGGGTTCGCCGGATATCGGCGGCAGCCGCGCCTCGATGTGCATGATGGTGGCGGAGGAACTCGGCATTGGCTACGACCAGGTGCGGGCAATCATCGCCGACACCAGCTCGCTCGGCCATAACGACGTCACCGACGGCAGCCGCACGACCTTTGCGACCGGCATGGCCTGCATCTTGGCCGCCCGCGACGCCATCAAGAAACTGTGCGCCCGCGCGGCCGCGACCTGGGGCATCCCCGAGGACGCGGTTACCTGGGAAAAGGGCTATGCCAAGCCCGCCGGCGCCAATGCCGGAAATTTCCAGCCGTTGTCGCTGAAGGAAATCGCCGCGGCCTCGCCGGGGACCGGCGGTCCGATCGCCGGTCATCACGAATATTCGGCCGATGGTGCCGGCGTCAGCTTCGCCACGCATATCTGCGATATCGAGATCGACCAGGAAACCGGTGCCTCGAAGATCGTCCGCTACACGGTCATCCAGGACGCCGGCAAGGCGGTGCATCCCTCATATGTTGAAGGCCAGTTCCAGGGCGGCGCCGTCCAGGGCATCGGCTGGGCGCTCAACGAAGAATACATCTACGGCAAGGACGGGCGCCTGCAGAATGCGGGTTTCCTCGATTATCGCATCCCGGTCTGCTCGGATCTGCCGATGATCGATACGATGATCCTCGAGATTCCGAATCCGGGCCATCCTTACGGTGTGCGCGGTGTCGGTGAAACCTCGATCGTGCCGCCTTTGGCTGCCATCGCCAATGCCGTTGCGGCAGCGACGGGTGTCCGCTTCACGCAGTTGCCGATGTCGCCGCCGCGCATCCTCAAAGGTATCGAGGACGCGAAGGCCAGCGGTGCCAAGAAGGCGGCCTGAAGAAGCATACTGAGAGCAACGCATGGCCAAGGTCATCGTCTGGGGATCATTGAAGCCGCATACCGGCGGCAAGACCACGGTCGAGATCGAGGCGAGGAATGTTCAGGAATTGCTGGCCCGGCTGGGGGAAACCTATCCGGGCCTGCAAAACCAGATCAAACGCGGTGTCTCCGTCTCGATCGACGGCCTGATCTACCGCGAAGGTTGGCTCGAACCCCTGAAGCCGGACAGCGAGGTCTTCCTGCTGCCGCGCATGCAGGGTGGCTAAGCATCCGAAAACGAACGACATTCACGGGCAATACCAACCCGCGCCGGAACCTTCGGCGCGGGTTTCTGTTTGTCTCGGTAGTGATCGGATCGACCGGTCAAACAAGACAGCGAGGTAGCAGCTATGAATTGGGACATCATCGAAGGAAATTGGAACCAGGCCAAGGGCAAGGTCAAGGAACAGTGGGGCAAGCTCACCGACGACGACCTCGCCACGATCAGCGGCAAGCGCGACCAACTCGCCGGCAAGCTGCAGGAACGATACGGCATGGCCAAGGACGAAGTCGAGAAACAGCTGGAGACCTTTGCCAGCAGCTACGACAAGCGCCACTGACAGCCAGACCAGGCGCGACATCAACGCGCCATCTGACAATTGCGGAAAGGACAACATGCGCAAGTGCTTTGCGGTGGCGGGTTCGCTCGCCTTCCTGATGGCGCTGGCCAACAAGGAAGTGACCGGTTGGGAAAACAGTTGTTACGCCCTGAATTCCATACTCACGCGAGGAGGTTTCGCATCATGACAAGCAAGAATCCCGGCAACATCCCAACGGAAGTCCCGGGCGAGAAGCACGAGCAGGGTCATACCATCTCGGATCCGGTCACCAGGCGCGGCCAGGACCAGCGCCAGCAGGGTGATCGGATCAATGAGGGGGAGGGCAACAAAACCGCCGCCCGTCACTACAACGACGCCGCCCAGCAATCGGCTCAGAATCCGGGACGCACGGCGCGCCAGGCCGACGAAGCCAAGCGCGCTATCGAGAGCCCGGAACGTGCCGAGCTGGAACGCGCCGAAGAACTTGGCCGCAAACCCGCACGGAACTAATTCTGCAACGGGGCGTTTCTCTATCGTGGTTGCCGTGCAACTGGAGCAACACCCGCGATCGCCACAATGGCTATTCCCCCAACTAGCCATTGTGCCGCCGGCTCATCAGATCCAATGAGCCGGCACTCGACCCCGGCGATCACAGCTCCGGTTGCGCGCCCACCCAGGACGGCCCCGTGCTGTCGCCCTGTCAGCGTCGTGCGCTCCCTTTCGTGCGGCGGTGACAATGCGGCGCACGGGGTCACTTTCAGCGACATCGCTACCAAGGCGGGCGGCGTGTTTCCCGCCTCACTTCGCCTCACGGGACAATCACGGCAGAAGGAAAACCAGCATGCTCTATTGGGCAGTCATCTTTCTTGTAGTTGCCATCATCGCCGGCGTGTTCGGCTTCGGTGGTATTTCGCAGGCGGCCACGGGCATCGCCAAGATCCTTTTCCTGATCTTCATCGTGCTGTTCCTGGTTTCCCTGGTCGCCACCTATGTCTGATCCGGTGACCGACCTCCGGCTTGTACCCACACAGGAGTCCCAATCATGAAAGAAGGAAATTTCGCTATGGCTGATCGCAGCTTGGAAAAGGAATTCGACGTCCTGAAGAACGATCTTGGCTCGCTCAAGGACGATGTCGCGACCATCGCCAAATTGCTGGCAAAAAAGGGCTCGGCGCAACTCAGCGAGGCCGTTGACAACGGCAAGGCCCGGGTCCAGGCCGGCGTCGGCGTGCTCGAAGACCAGGTGACGGCGCGTCCGCTCACGAGCCTGCTGCTGGCCTTCGGCATCGGCATCATGTTGGGCAAGATCACCCATCGCTGATCCATTACACCTGGAGCGGGACCTGAAACATGTTGGCATCGATTGAGCGCCTGACCGAACGGCTCGCCCGCCAAGCCATTTTGCTCGCATTGTCGGCCTGTCTCGCAATCGCCGCGGCCGGCATGGCTGCGGCGGCTCTCTATTTCTGGCTGCTAGCCTGGATGCCGCAACCCCAGGCGCTTGGCCTCGTTGCCTTGGTGCTGCTGATCGGCGCGTTGGTATTTCTCCTGGCGGCCACAGGGGCGGGCCGAAAGCCCAAGGCCGTACAAGGCGGGCAAGCTGCTGTCGGCATCCCCGCTCTTGCGGGCCTCGTCAGCGAGGCGGCGGGGAATGCTGTCAGGGCGGATCCCCTGGGAGCCATGCTCGGCGCGGGCGCCGTCGGCTTCATCCTCGAAAGCCGGCCCGACCTCGATCATGCGCTGCTGCAGCAGGTGCTGCGGCAGTTCACGCGCTAAACCCACAAAAACTTTCGGGACAGGGGAACCGACACCCCACGGCGTCGTTAACGAAGTCATGGGGCGAAAATTTGCACCGGACTCACGACCGGTATTGAGGAGTTCCCCGCGACATGTCGCGCAAGCCGAACGGATCAGGTCGTCCGGACAGCAAAGGGCAGACCGGCATCGGACAGCATCCGACCCCTCCGGCCGCGCCGCTGTCGATGACGACGTCGCCTGCCTTTGACATGTGGCTGGAGCGACAGATGAAAACCCTGCTCTCTGCCTGCGACCAGGTGCCCGACCAGAAGCTCGTCGACCTCATCCGCCGGGAATTCGCCAAGCGTGACGGCAAGATCACGGATTAGTCCCAGCCGGTCCTTTAAGTCCTAGAAGTCGGAGTTTTGGTCACAGTTTGTGCCCGGCCTTGTCGCTCGGCTTGTCACCTGTTCCACCCCATCTTCAGTCCAGCGCCCCCTGGTGCCTTGCTCGCCGGTGCCCCATCCGGCGGGCAAATCCGTAGCCCGACTTACGACGCGTGGCATTCCGACTGAATCGACCGAAAGGACAACCGATGGCCGATACATTCCAAAACCAACTCGTCGCATTGCTGCCGGCCATGAAGGCCTTTGCGGTTATGCTCACCCGCAATCGCCAATCGGCGGACGACCTCGTCAATGACACGGTCCTCCGCGCTTTGCGCAAGGAAGACCTCTATGCCATGGGCACCAACCTCAAGGCATGGCTGTTCACGATCATGCGCAACATCCACATCAACAATATCCGCGCCGGCCAGCGCTCGCGCCTGGTCGAGATCGATGACGATCTGCTGCCCAATCTCTCCAGCGTCGCCCCCAGCCAGGAGCATTGCCTGGTGCTGAAGGAATTGTTCCGCGCCATTGACGGTCTCAATGCCGATCAGCGCGAAGTGCTGCTGCTGGTGGTCGGCCAGGATCTCTCCTATGAGGAGACGGCCCAGATCTGCGGCTGCCCGATCGGCACGGTGCGCTCGCGACTTGCCCGTGCCAGGCGCGAGCTTGAGCGCATGCTGTCCGGCGAAGTGGCGATGCCGATACCAGACGATGGCGCCGCGCGCACACTCCGCCGCGGCCATCCCAGGGAAAGTCAGCCCCGACACAGCCTGGAGGCCGATCATCTGGCTGGCCTGCGCGCCGCCAGCTAGGCAGTTTCCTCACGACAGACACATCCGCGCCGCCGCCGGGATTCGTCCAGGCGACGGCGTTTCTGCCAGTCCATCGCAGCATCATGTGCGCTTGCTAATGCAGCTGGGATGGGGACAATCGGACAGCTTTGCCTCATTCCGGGAGTTCTCGATGTCCGACCCATCCGCCGAGCCGATCTGTGTCGTCAACACGCCCGCGAT
>NZ_CAMDRA010000093.1 GCF_945906275.1 Dongia mobilis | reverse complement strand
CAGGGCGGCGAGGCGAGGCCGACGACGTCCAATCCCTCCAATTTCCAATGGTTGGCTTGGACGGCGCGCAGCAGGGCCTTGGCATGCAGTACGCCGATGATGTTGTCCGGCTGGCCGCGATAGATGGGCAGTCGCGTATGCGGACTTTGCATGGCAACGGCCACCATGTCCTCGGTCGGCTGGTCACCGTCGATCATGGTCATGTTGCGTCGATGCACCATGATGTCGGAGACCGGCACGTCCTCAAGATCGAGAATGGAATGCAGCATCTGGCCGGCTTCGCGGATTTCCTCATCGGCACCGGCATGCAGCGCGATGGCACCGCGCAACTCTTCGATCCGCTCCTCTGCACCGGGCTCGTTGACCACCTTCACACCGAACAGGCGAAGCAGCCCGCTGCAGATCAACTGAGTTACATGGGTTATGGGGCTGATGGCGCGTACCAGGACCAGAACCAGCGGCCCCAGGGTCAGCGCCGACCGATCGGCATGATTGATGGCGAAAGTCTTCGGCAAGACTTCGCCCAGCACAAAGATGACGACAGTGGCCGCGACACCTGCGTAGACGGCGCCGATATCGCCGAAATAAAGTGCGAAGATCTGAGCCGACAGAATGGCAATGAAACTGTTTACGCAGGCATTGCCAAGCAGGATTGTACCGATCACCTGTTCCATGCGGCTGCGCAAGGTGTTGACGACAATGGCGCGTTTGAAACCCTGGTTGGCAAGCGTCAGCATGCGTGCTTTGGAAGCGGCAGTGAGTGCCGTTTCAGAGCTCGAGAAGAATGCGGAACCCATGACCAGGATGATCAATGCGCCGAGGTTCAACAGGATCGAATCCATCTTCGTCCCCTAATGCCTTGCAGAATTCCGGAGAGCCGCAGGTCGCGTTACGCGGCGATGGCAGTTTCCAACACCGCAGCAACTTCGGCCAGATCGACATAGGCGGGATGGAAGGTTTGCCCGATGCCGCGGGCCAGCACGAAGCCGACGCGACCATCCTTCACCTTCTTGTCGCGCCCCATATGTCCGATCAGGCGTTCCGCCGACCAGAATCGTCCCTGTACCGAACCGGGCGCAGTTGGCAGGCCGACACTCGCCAAATGTCGCTGGACGCGTGCCGCGTCCTCGGCGGGACACAGGCCCAGCGTCACCGAAAGGTCGAACGCCATCACCATACCGATGGCAACGCCTTCGCCGTGCAGCAACTCGTCGCTGAAGCCGCATTCGGCTTCCAGCGCATGGCCGAATGTGTGACCGAGATTGAGGAGGGCGCGGGCGCCGCTTTCGCGCTCGTCGGCGCCGACGATACGGGCCTTGGCGCGGCAGGAAACGCTGATTGCGTGGCGTCGGGCCGCTTCGTCGCCTTCGATGACATCGACGCCGTTGGCTTCCAGCCATTTGAAGAAATCAGGCTCGTCGATGAGACCGTATTTCACGACCTCGGCATAACCAGCGAGCAATTCGCGTCGGTTGAGCGTATCGAGTGTCGCGGTGTCGGCCAGTACCAGCCGCGGCTGGTAGAAGGCGCCCACCAAATTCTTGCCATGCGGCGTGTTGATGCCGGTCTTGCCGCCGACCGAGGAATCGACCTGGGCCAGGAGGGTGGTCGGCACCTGGATGAAATCGATGCCGCGGAGCGTGATGGCCGCGACGAAGCCGGTAAGGTCACCGATAACGCCACCACCCAGGGCGATCAATGTCGTGCCGCGCTCGATCTTCATGTCAAGCAGAAGCCCGGTCAGGCGCTCCACCTCGGCAAAGCTCTTCGTCGCCTCACCGGCCGGCATGATGATGCTGTCGACATCGATGCCGGCCTGAGTCAGCGCATGCTCCAGGGCTTCGAGATGTAGCTTGGCAACATTGGCATCGGTCACGATGACCACGTGGCGCTTGGCAAGCAAGGGGAGGATGTGTTCGCCGGCGGCGGCTATGAGGTTGCGACCGATCACGATGTCGTAGCTGCGCGACCCCAGTTCGACCCGCAATCGATCGGGCTTCGACCGATCACCGAGGACGCCATTCGGCGCGTTCATGGCGCGACACCATCGCGTTTGGCAAAGTAGTCGTGCAAGGCCTCTATCACCCGACCAAGGGTGACCTCAGGCGGGCCGTCGGCACTGTCGACGATGATGTCCGCCTCGGCATAGAAGGGATGTCGCAGATCGATCAGCTCGGCCAGTTTGGCGCGTGGGTCGACATTCTGCAGCAGCGGCCGGTCGTTGCGGCGCGAGACGCGCTTCAACAGCAGATCAAGGTCGGCGCGGATCCAGATGGAAAGGCCGCGCTCCTTGACCAGCGCGCGGGTTGTCGGATCGACAAAGGCGCCGCCACCGGTCGCCAGCACATGGACCGGATTGCCGAGCAGGCGCTGGATCACCCGCCGCTCGCCGTCGCGAAAGGCCTTTTCACCATGCAGGCTGAAAATATCGGGAATAGAACAGCCTGCTGCAGCCTCGATCTCGCGGTCCGCGTCGACGAAAGGCAGGCCGAAATGGCTGGCAAGCCGCTTACCGATGCAGCTTTTGCCGGCACCCATCAGGCCGACGAGCACGATCGGTCGCGTGATGTGCGCAAGGACATCCTGCCCGAAGCTCTTGTCGAGGCTCCGGTCGCTTGAGTCACGGGTCGCTGACCGGCCGTTTCCGGTGCTGGCGGCTGGGCCGTGTGCGGCGCTATCTGGTGATGTTTCGACCATTTGGCGTGGGTATCAGGCACCTAGCCCCGGCGTCAAGGTCCAGCCGGAGAACCGCGTCACACGCTTGTGACCCACGGACCTGCCAAATGATGCTTTAGTATTTGAACTAGCATTCGAATCCGGCGCTGTGGCATGGTGAAATCGATCCCGCCGCCAGGTCAAAAAGCCATCCTGGCCATATCGTCGCGGGCAATGGTTAAGCGGTTGAATTGTATAAGATGAGCAAGCCACTTCTCACCCTTATCGGCATCGTCATCCTGGTTCTTGCTGGCGGGGTCGTGTTCCTTGGTACCTACAAGCTGCCAGCGCCCTCGCAACAGGTGGAACTCCAGATCCCGAATGACCGGCTCACGCTGCAATAAAGCATCCGCCTCGCGGCGGCCCAAAGTCAGGGCTTTTTTGCTCGGCGCGAGCGTCCTGCTTTCGGCAGCCATGGCAATTGGTTATTTGGCGCCGGCTTGTGCGCTGTCCGGCGATCCGACGCCATTGGGTGTTCCACTGCCGCCGCCAAGCCAGCCGGGCAGTCCCGCCCAGCCTCCGTCCGGCGACACCATCGAAGCTGCGCCGCTGCCACCTGTACAATCCTTACCGCCCGTCCAGACGCCGCCACCGGCGCAGGTGCCATTGCCGACGCCACAACCGGGCGCGGGCACGGTCGAAACGCTTCCCGGCGCTGCTACCGTGGCGTCTCCGGCGGCATCCCCAGCCCCGGCAAGTGCTGGCGACCTCGGTCCCGATTTGTGGCAGAGTTCCGAAGTCTCGCGGTTGATGGGCCTCATCCCGAAATTGCCGGCACCAGTCAGTGTGCCCGCGCTCAGCGACTTGCAGCGGCGCGTCCTGACGACGGCGGCACCCAGCGCCGGCGCCAGCGATGTCGTCGATCCGTTGATGCCCATCCGTGCAGACAAGTTGCATCAAATGGGCTTCAATGATGCCGCCATGGGGCTATCGTCTGCTGTGCCGGCGGCATCTGGGCCGATGGATCCGCAGGAAGCGGTCGAGAAGGCATTGCTCGCCAACGATACTGGCTATGCTTGCCAGCAGGTCGACAGCCTTCAGGCTCGTCCCGAGGCGCCGAGCCTGTTCGTGCAGCGCGCGGCCATCTACTGCCAGATTATGCGCAAGCAGAATGACCCAGCTTCGCTCGGCCTCGACCTGCTGCGCGAGCGCAACGATCCCGACCCCGCGACCAGGGATTTCATCGCCCTGGCAGCCCTTGCCAATGGCGAGACCAAGCGCGTACCCAAATCCGTCGCCATTCCCGACCCGCTCAATGTTGCCCTCATGAAAACCGTCGGCATGCCGGCACCGAATGCCATTGGTGCAGCGCCGGTCGTTCCGGTTGGCGCGGGCGGCAGTGTCATGATCGCACGCGATGCCACGCGTCCTTTGCTGCAACGTGTGGCTGCGGCGGAACAGGCCTTCAAGTTCGGCCTCATCCCAGACCGCGAACTGGGCGATCTCTACATGCAAATGCCGTCGGGGATCGCTGATCCCGCCACGGCTATCGGGATGAGCGATACAGTCGAGTTGCGGGCCCAGCTCTATCAGGCCGCCTATCGCGGTGGTGCGCCGGCGCCAAAGGCGCGGGCGATTGATGCGGCACTCAAGAAGGCCCGCCAGCGGGGCGACTATCTCAATCAGGCCCAATTGTTCGGGCCGCTTGCGCGCGACATTGCGCCGGTCCGCGAACTCGGCTGGTTTGCGCCGGAAGCCGCGCGCCTGATGTTCGTGACCGGGCAAGCTGACAAGGGCGGCTATTGGCTGAACACGGTTGCTGCCAATCCTGGTATCTTCACCATGCCGGGCGAAAAAGAGGGGCTCGATCTCCTCGGTCGCATTGCCGGCCTGCCGGGTGGGGGTGATCCCGTCGCGGCCTGGGCGCAGGCCAGTGGTACCACCAATCCGCGGATCGACTTGTTCTACGCCCTTCTGGCCGGCCTCAATCAGCCGGTTACCTCGGCGGTTGCCGGTGGTTTCCAGGCAGCGCCGATCATTCCGCTGGGGTCCCCCAGTGCCGAGATCGTCGCTGCGGCTGCCGGTAAACGACGCGGCGAAGCGATTGTATTGTCCCTTGTCGGCCTCGGCGGCGACCGCGCCATCGCCGCTGATCCCGCCACCCTTGGCGCTGCCTTGCGCAGCATCGCTGATCTTGGGCTGGCCGAGGATTCGCGCCGTATCGCCAGCGAAATCGCCGCTCTTGCCGGCTTGTGAACACCTGACGTCGTGACCGAGAATGCCGCCCTTGGCGCCTTTTTCGAAATGCTGGCGGCGGAGCGCAATGCCGCTGATAATACCCTCTTGGCCTACCGTAGCGACCTCGATGATGCCGCCGATTTTCTGAAGAGCCGGCGACTGGGTCTTGCCGACGCTAGTACGGACCAACTCCGCGCCTATCTTGGTTACCTCGCCGATCAGGAACTCGCACCACGCACCCAGGCGCGGCGATTGTCAGCGCTGCGCCAATTCTATCGCTTCCTGGTCGAAGACGGCCGACGCAAGGACGATCCCACCGTTGCCCTTGATGCGCCGAGGCTCGGCCAGCCTTTGCCCAAGCTGCTCTCTGAAGCGGAAATGGGACAACTCATCGAGATCTGCCGTGGCCTCGATGGCGCTGAAGGGGCGCGCCTTCTGGCGATGATTGAATTGCTCTATGCGACGGGGTTGCGGGTGAGCGAGCTGGTCAAGCTGCCGCTCGCCGTCATGCTGCGGGACCAGGCCTTTCTCACCGTCCGCGGCAAAGGGGGCAAGGAGCGCCTGGTACCGCTCAACCCGCCCGCCAAGGCTGCCATCGCCGCCTATCTGGGCCAGCGACAGCGCTTCCTGCCAAAGGGTGCCACGTCCCCCTATTTGTTTCCCTCACGCGGCAAGGAAGGGCACCTCACCCGCCAGCGTTTTGGGCAATTGCTGAAGGAGATCGGGCTAAAGGCGGGAATCGACCCGGCCGGCATTTCACCCCATGTCCTGCGCCATGCCTTCGCGACCCACCTCCTCGACCATGGCGCCGACCTGCGCAGCCTGCAAAAAATGCTGGGCCACGCCGATATCGCCACCACCCAGATCTACACCCATGTCCAGCAGGAACGGCTGAAGTCCCTGGTCGAATCGCATCATCCCCTGTCAAAGAAGCCGAAATCCACACGGTCAGATCGTAAAACCTAGGCGCAAGGTGAAATTTCGTTCGTCTCGGCCCTTTGCGGCCAAAGAATGCCGCTCCCGGCACAGGCATTGTGCAGCGCAAAGGCAAGGATTGACAGCAGCCCGACCCCCGGGCCAATAACAAGTCAACCATCAGGGCAGGAAATGAACAGATGAGCTTCAAGATCGTCGAACAGGCACCCGCGCGTCTCAACCGCAGCGAATTGGCAGTTCCGGGCTCCCAGCCACAATTGTTTGAAAAGGCGGCGAAGTCGGCCGCCGATGTGATTTTCCTCGATCTTGAAGACGCGGTCGCCCCGGACGACAAGGCTCAGGCCCGCAAGAACATCATCCAGGCGCTCCATGACATTGATTGGGGCACCAAGCAGCTGTCGGTGCGCATCAACGGCCTCGACACGCATTTCATGTACCGCGACGTGGTCGATGTGATCGAGCAGGGCGGTGAGCGCCTTGATCTCATCATGATACCGAAGGTTGGGACGCCCGAGGATGTCTACGCGGTCGACATGCTGGTCACGCAATGCGAAGCGGCGGTCGGTCGCAAGAAGCGCATCGGGTTCGAGATGATCATTGAAACGGCGCTTGGCATGCAGAACGTCCATGCCATCTCGGCCGCTTCAAAGCGCAATGAGAGCCTGCATTTCGGTGTGGCCGACTACGCCGCCTCGACCAAGGCCAAGACCACCAACATCGGTGGCGCCAACCCGGCCTATTCGATCCTCACGGACAAGGACGAGAAGGGTGGTCGCGATGTGCATTGGGGCGACATGTGGCACTATGCCATTGCCCGCATGGTGGTCGCGGCCCGGGCCAACGGTCTCCGGCCGGTTGATGGCCCGTTTGGCGATTTCGGCGATGCTGACGGCTACAAGGCTGCCGGCGCCCGCGCCAATGTGCTGGGCTGCGAAGGCAAATGGGCGATTCACCCCTCGCAGATCGGCATGGCCAACGAGATTTTCAGCCCGGCTGAAGCCGAGGTGAAGAAGGCTGAGCGCATCATCGAAGCCATGGCCCAGGCCCAGAAGGAAGGCAAAGGGGCGGTGTCCCTGGATGGCCGCCTGATCGATTTGGCTTCTATCCGCCAGGCCGAGGTGCTACTTGCCAAGGCACGACAGATTTCCGGCGCCAAATGACGCGCCCCTAGGAGATAATTGCAAGAATGGCGACCTACCTCGAATTCGAGAAGCCGATTGCTGAACTGGACGGCAAGATTGCCGAACTGAAGCATGTGGCCAATGGCGGCGACATCAATATCGCCGAAGAAGTCGCCAAGTTGCAGGGCAAGACCGAAAAACTGCTGAAGGCAACCTATGCCAAGCTCACGCCTTGGCAGAAGACGCTGGTGGCGCGGCATCCGGAGCGGCCCCATTTCCGCGACTATGTCGCGGCTTTGGTGGCGGATTTTGTACCGCTTGCCGGCGATCGGGCCTTTGCTGATGATCGCGCCATCCAGGGCGGCCTCGGGCGCTTCCGCGGCCGCCCGGTGGTTGTCATGGGCCATGAGAAGGGCAACGATACGCAGAGCCGAGTCCGTCATAATTTCGGCATGGCGAAGCCCGAAGGCTATCGCAAGGCGATCCGCCTGATGGAACTGGCCGAGCGTTTTGGGCTGCCGGTCATCACGCTGGTGGATACGCCGGGTGCCTATCCGGGGGTCGAGGCGGAAGCCCGCGGTCAGGCGGAGGCGATTGCCCGCTCGATCGAAACCTGCCTCAAGATCAAGGTGCCATTGATCTCCGCCATTATCGGTGAGGGTGGTTCAGGCGGCGCCATTGCCTTGGCCGCTGCCAATCACATCATCATGCTCGAGCATTCCGTCTATTCCGTCATCTCGCCGGAAGGCTGCGCCTCGATTCTGTGGCGCAGCGCGGAACAAGCCAAGGACGCGGCTGATGCTCTGAAGTTGACTGCGGAAGACCTCAAGCAACTGGGTGTCATCGACGAGATTGTCGCAGAGCCGCTGGGCGGCGCCCACCGCGCGCGGGCCGATATGGCGGAGCGCCTTGGCGATGCGCTGGAAGCCGCCTTGACCAAGTTCGACAACCTCCCGGGTGACGAGGTGCGCAGCGAACGCCGCCAGAAGTTCCTCGATATGGGCCGGCAGGGTCTGAATGCCTAATCTCCGCAAGCTTCTGTCTGGCATGTTTATACTGGCTGTGGCGATGGTGGTTGCCGCAATACCGGCGGCAGCACAGGATGATATCCTGATGTTGGGGAATGCGGGCGGCATGAGCGGCTTCGAATTTGACAACGCGCGGATGAGCTTCTTCAACAAGGCCGATCACGATGGCGATTTCGCCCTCTCGTCTGACGAGATGGGTGAGGCAATGGCCCATGGTGGCGCGCGCCTGTTCGAGGGCGCGGATCTCGACGGTGACGGCATTATCTCCATCGACGAGTATCTTGAGTACGGCAATCAACTGTTCCCGACCCTGGATGTCGACGGCGACGGCGTCCTTGGCGAGGACGAGATGTAGCCGTCCAGCCGGCCGCGCAGGGTTCGCTGCCGGCCGCCGTGTAACGTTGTGAAGGGGCCACGAGGGTGGCGCCACGCAACGGAGATACTTTGATGAAAAAATCCAATCGGCTCATGCTGTTGAGCGGTGTCGTGGGACTCATGTTGACGGCCGTGACCACGGCTTTTGCCGAGATGGGGCCGTGGGCGGACGCTGACGCCAACAAGGACGGCAGCATTGACCGCACTGAATTCGACGACGAGCGCGCCGTTCACTTCAAGAACCTGGATACCGACGCTGATGGCCTCGTAACCGACGCCGAAATGCAGGCATTCCGGGACGCCCATCATGCCGAGATGGAAGGCAAGCATGGTGACATGTCTGCCAAGTTCCTGAAGCGCTTCGATACAGATAGCGATGGCAAGGTGACCGAAGCCGAATGGCCGAAGGATGGTCGCATGACCTTCGCCGAGGTCGATACCAATACCGATGGCGCAGTGACGGCCGAGGAACTCGGCAACATGCGCAAGATGCGCGACGGCAAGCCTGGCGATGGCAAAGACGGCTTCGCGCGTCTCGATACTGACAAGGACGGCAAGGTATCGGCGGCCGAGTGGAACACCCTGGGCGACAAGATGTTTGCGCGCCTAGACGACAACAAGGACGGCAAGATCGCCGAGGACGAACTGCCCAAGCATGGCAAGCATGGCAAGAAGCAGCCTGGCGTCGAACCGGTTCTGCCCTGAACCCGGTGGCGCTGACAGCTGAACAGCCAAGAGACTGGCAAGATGCACGACGGCATGGCCATAATCGCTGCTCGGAATGGCCCTGGTCCACGGACCAGGGCCTTCACCTCCGGAGTTGCCTTGATAGCGTCACCAAGTGATCGACGTATTGCCAATGATGATTCCGCCTTGTTGGCGGATGATGACGACCGTCTGCTGTCCGGCATTGCCGCCGGTGACAAAACCTCTTTCGCGCAGCTGCGTGAGCGGCATCTCAACCGGATCTTTTCGCTGGCGCTCCGTGTCACCGGTTCACGTGCCGATGCCGAGGACGCTGCGCAAGAGGCGTTCACCAGGGCCTGGCGCAAGGCCTCGACATGGCGGCCGGGCGAAGCCAAGTTCTCGACCTGGCTCTACCGGGTAACGATGAATTTGTGCATCGACGCGCGTCGCAAGCCACGCGCCGACCAGCTTGACCCTGATCTGCCACTGGTCGACCCAGCGCCTGGCGCTGAATCAGTGCTGCTGGCACATGAGCAGGATCAGCAGGTACATGCCGCCATGGCGGTGCTGCCGGAACGACAACGCGAGGCGATGGCGCTTTGTTACACGCTGGGTCTCAGCAATGCCGAGGCGGCGGCGACTATGGAGATCTCGGTGAAGGCCTATGAATCGCTCCTGGTGCGGGCCAAGCGGGATATCCGCGCCAGACTGGAAGGATCGGAGCAATGACACAACGCATGCAGGATGACGAATTCGAGGCCCTGCTCGGCCGCGCCTTGCGGATCGAGGCAGCACCGGCCGGCATTGCCGAGCGCATTGGCGCCGGACCGCAGCGCGGCACCTGGCTCATGGCGTTGCTGTCGCCCTCGCGCATGGCAGCCAGTGCCGCCATGCTGTCGCTGGTGCTGGGATTTGCACTGGGCTGGGGCAATGCCACCGTGCCTGATGACCAGGACCTGGATATGGCGGCGGTGCTCTATGCCGCCAATGATGTTGGAGATTTCTGATGACCCTTTCCGGAGCCAAGGCCAAATGGCTGCTGGGCGGTGCGATTGTCTCGCTTTGCCTCAACTTGTTCCTGGTGGGCGGCATGATCGCCGGCCGTGTGCATGGCCCCATGGGAGGGCCGGAAGGCAAAGGTGGTGGCATGGTGATGGCCACGGTGCCGCACGACCTCAAGCCGATTATCCGGGAGAAGATCAAGGCGCGCGGGCCAGATTTCAAGATTGAACGCGACAAGATGCGCGAGATCCGCGTGCGCGTTGCCGATGCGCTGGCCGCCGAGCCGTTCGATGCCACCAAGCTCGATGCGGCGCTGACCGAGCTTGAGCAATCGGCCGGAACCATGTTGCATCTGGCACAGCAGGGATTATCGCAGATCGCCACCGAACTGACGCCGGAACAGCGCCGGCAATGGGCGGATGGCTGGCGCAAGATGGGGCCACGTCCCTAAGCCAACAGGTAGTTGACATGACAGTACTTGCCGTCATTGCCGCCAACCGCTTCGGGCTTGGCGCAAGGCCTCGAGATCTGCGTGAAATCAACCGCGATCCCCGTGGCTGGCTTCAGCAGCAGATCGTGGCGCGGCCGGTGCTGCATCCAGCGCTTGCTGCACGTCCCAGCATGCAGCAACGCGCTGAATCCTTCCCCGACCCTAAACGGGTGAAGGAAGGTGACGAGGCCAGCAAGAAGCAACTGCGCGACGTCCTGCGCGCCCTTTATCTTGACGACGTGAGCGCCTGGTTGACTGCGCAGGTTGCTGCCGAGGCAAGCTTTCATCAGCGAATCGTCCAGTTCTGGTCCAACCATTTCACCGTTTCTGGCACGCGTGCCCAGGTCATCGGCCTTGCCGGTGCCTTCGAACTGGAAGCCATTCGCCCGCATGTGCTCGGCCGCTTTGGCGATCTGCTGCGCGCGGCCACTTTCCACCCCGCGATGCTGATCTATCTCGATAACGCGCGATCCGTCGGCCCCCGTTCCAGGCTTGGCACAAGGCGCGACAAGGGTCTCAACGAAAATCTGGCGCGCGAATTGATGGAGCTGCATTAGCTCGGTGTCGATGGCGGTTACAGCCAGGACGACGTCCGCGCGCTTGCCAATATTCTCACTGGTTGGACCGTGGCCCGGGCGGGCGCGCCGGAGCGCCTGACCCGGGGCAGGACCTGGTCGGCGATCTTCGTGCCGGCGATGCATGAACCTGGCTCGAAAATACTGCTTGGCCGCACTTATCCTGAGGCAGGTGGAGAGGAAGCCGAACGCGCTATTGCCGATCTCGCGCGTCATCCAGCGACCGCCCGGTTCCTGGCGATGAAACTCGCCCGGCATTTCGTGGCGGATGCACCGCCACCGGCACTGGTGGCAGCCCTTGAGGACAGCTACCGGCAAAGCGACGGTGACCTCGCAGCACTCTACCGTGCGCTGATCGACCGGCCGGAAGCCTGGGAGTCATCGCCCGGCAAATATCGCGCACCCCAGGATTGGGTGGTGGCCTTGCTGCGCGGTATGGACGCCAAGACACCGCTGCCTGGGGAACGGATCGTTGCGGCGTTGAAAACCCTTGGTCAACAGCCTTTCTTTGCACCATCACCGGCCGGTTGGCCGGACCAGGAATCCGCCTGGTTGTCACCGGAATCCCTGTTGGCTCGGGTTGATTTCGCGCGCAGGGCGGCGACCCGGGCCGGCGATATCGATCCGCTGCGTTTCCTTGCCGATGTGGCCGGCGACCAGGTTGCGGAAGCGACACGATTCCAAGTGCGCAATGCGGCGAGCCGACCCGAGGGCCTTGCGCTGGCCATCCTTGCCCCGGAATTTCTGCGGAGATAGGCCATGCTGTCACGCCGCCATCTGCTCACCCTTACGGCGCTGTCCGGTTTGTCGACGACGCCCCTGCGCCTTGCCTTTGCCGCGGCGGAGATGCCGCAGCGCCTTGTGGTCATCATGCTTCGCGGCGCTATGGACGGCCTTCACGCGGTGCCGCCCATTGCTGATCGCGACTATCGAACCCTGCGCGGTGCGCTGGCTCTACCGGTGCCGGGAGAAAGCGGCGGCACGTTGTCCCTCGATGGACGATTTGCTCTGCATCCTGCCCTTGCCGCTATCAAGCAGCTCTACGATGCGGGTGAAGCCGCCATCGTGCATGCAGTTGCGACACCCTATCGGGACCGCTCGCACTTCGACGGCCAGGACCTCCTCGAGAATGGATCGACAAGACCCCATGGCCTGCCGGATGGCTGGCTCAATCGCACGCTGTCCCTGCTGCCGGGCGGAAATGAGCGTCGCATTGGCTTGGCGCTCGGTGCCGAAATTCCCCTTGTCCTGCGCGGCCCGCAGGATGTCGCCTCCTGGGCACCCGATGCCTTGCCGGAGGCAAGTGATGACTTTCTGGAACGGGTGGCCGCCATGTATGTGCCCGCTCCCGGTCTGTCTCGGGCTCTCGGCACGGCGCTAGAGACCAAGGCCATGGCGGCGGGCGCCGGCATCGCCGATCTGGGCGCTGGCAATGCGCGACGCCAAAGCATCAACCTCGCCGAAGTTGCCGGCAGGATGCTGTCCGAGCCAAACGGCCCCAGGATCGCGGTGATGGACGTCCCCGGCTGGGACACGCATAGCGGCCAGGGCCTCGCCCAAGGGCGCATGGCCCAGGCCCTCGGCCAATTGAATGCCGTGGTGGCAGCATTGCACAGGACATTGAGCGCACATTGGCAGGACACAGTCATGCTCACCTTGACCGAGTTCGGTCGCACGGCGGTACCAAACGGCTCAGGCGGCACCGATCATGGCACGGCATCGGCGGCTTTTATCCTGGGTGGTGCCGTAGCGGGCGGGCGCGTCGTTGGTGCGTGGCCGGGACTGTCGGAAAGCCAGCTCTATCAGGGCCGCGACCTGGCACCGACGTCCGATCTGCGCAGCGTCGTCCTTGGCGTGCTGGCACCGCATCTGTCATTGGCGACGTCGGCACTCACCCGGACGGTCTTTCCCGATGATACCAGTCTTGCGCCGATGCCGGGCCTCCTGCGGACCTAGGTCTATTCCGCCGCCTGATGCCGACCGGCGACCGGAGCAGGTTGCGGCGTCTGGAACTTTGCCAGCAATGCCGCCTGCTGCGTGAGGGCCCGGGCCATCGCTGCTTCCTTGACGTGGCCATAGCCGCGGATCTGCTCCGGGAGTTCAGCCAGGGCAACTGCGGTGCCGAGATTGTCCGCTGTCAGTTTGTCGAGCAAGGCCACTATCAACTTCTCATAGTCGACAATCAATTGCCGCTCAGCGCGGCGTTCATCGCTCCGGCCAAAGATGTCCAAAGCTGTTCCGCGCAGCTTCTTGAATTTTGCCAGGAAGTGGAAGGCCCATAGCATCCGCGGCCCGAATTCCTGCTTCTTGAGGTGACCTGTGATCGGATCGCGCTTGGCCATCAGCGGTGGCGCCAGATGGAAGCGCAGTTCAACATCTCCCTCGAAGCGGTCCTTCAATTCCTGTGCGAAGGTACCGTCGGTGTAGAGCCGAGCCACTTCATATTCGTCCTTGTAGGAAAGCAGCTTCGCATAGCTCCAGGCGACTGCCTTGGCCAGTGCGTCGCTGCTTGGCAGCACAGTCTGCTCTGCCGCCTGCGCCTGATCGACCAACCGCTGATAGCGCGCCGCCAGGGCCGCATCCTGATAGTCGGTCAGATGCCGCCGACGATGCGCCACGATTTCAGCCAAGGTTTGCGGAATCGGCGTTTCTTCATGCAGCGGCTTCGACGCCGCTGCGACGGAGGCGGGGTCGAGAGCAGCCTGGCGCCCCCAGGCGAAGGACTGCCGGTTGCTCTCGACAGCGACGGCGTTGAGCTTGATCGCCTGGTCGATCGCCGCCGCACCCACAGGGATAAGGCCGCGCTGATAGGCAAAGCCCAGCATGAACAGGTTGGTGGCGATCGAATCACCCATGAGCGCCGTGGCGATCTTGGTGGCATCGATGAACTCGATGGCGCTGCTGCCGACCGCTTTGGTCAGGATGTCCTGCAATTGTGACGCCGGGAATTCCCAATTGGCATTCTGGGTGAAATCGCCGGTTGCGATCTCGTGCGTGTTGATCAGCGCCTTGCTGCGTCCGGCATCGAGCTTGGCCAGCGCATCGAAGGAAGCGGACACCACGATATCGCACCCAAGCAGCAGATCGGCATTGCCCGCCGCAATACGCGTCGCAAAGATGTCGTCGGGCTTGGCAGAGAGGCGCACATGGCTGAACACCGCACCACCCTTCTGGGCGAGACCAGCCATATCCATCACCGAACAACCCTTGCCTTCAAGATGCGCCGCCATGCCGAGCAGCGCACCGATCGTGACAATGCCGGTCCCGCCCACGCCGGTGACGACGATGTTGTAGGGTCGGTCTAAACTCGGTTGTGCTGGCTCGGGGAAGTTGGTCGCATCCAGAATCTTCGGATGCGGCTGCCGCAGCTTGCCGCCATGCACGGTCACGAAACTGGGGCAGAAGCCTTCGACGCAGGAGAAATCCTTGTTACAGCTTGATTGATCGATCTGCCGCTTGCGTCAGAAGGCGGTTTCGGCCGGCGCAATGGCGACACAGTTCGAGACCTTGCCGCAATCGCCGCACCCTTCACAGACACGCTCGTTGATGAAGGCACGCTTGGGCGGATCGACCATCAGCTTGCGCT
>NZ_CAMDRA010000092.1 GCF_945906275.1 Dongia mobilis | reverse complement strand
GTTCAGGAGCGCCTGGCCCTCCGGGTCGCCCTGCTTCGCGCACAAGGCGGCGTAGAGGAAGCTCTGCGCCAGGTCCCGCGGCACACCCTGGCCTGCATAGAAGCGCAGGGCCATGAAGCGTTGCGACTGGCGCACATTCTGATTGGCAGCCTTCAGCAGCCAATAGGAGGCCTTCATCTCGTCCTGCGGCACGCCGGTCCCGGTCGCATAGAGTGCACCGATCTGGGCGCGGGCGCGGGCATTGCCGCCGCCAGCAGCCTTCTCCAACCAGACCGCGGCCTGCGCCGGATCCTTTGGTACACCGAGCCCGTCGAGATACATCTGCCCGATGGCGGCCTGGGCGGATGCCTGTCCTGCTTCGGCCAGCGGCAGAAACTCCCTGAGGGCGGTGGCATAGTCACCGGCCTGATAGGCCTTCAGCCCGGCATTGCCGTCGGCCCGCGCCGCCGGCGACGCGATGAGGAAGAACGCCGCGATTCCGGCCGCAAAACCAAGCCGGCTCATTTGCCCTTATCCTCATTGAGGACCCAAATTGGTACTGCCAGCTGCGGTGCCTGCGCCGAAGCCAGCAGTTGCTCGGTGATGCCGCTGGGCAGGCTCGGCAGATCGTCATAGCTGTAGGCGTCCTTGCGGAACTGCATGATCCCGGCCTCGTCGACCCATGCGGTCATGTAGGTGATGTGCACCGGCAGCGGATTCTTCAGCCTGACCAAAGTGGTCTTCGCGGTCTTCAGCACCTCGTCGATGCGCGTGGCCGACCATTCGGGATCGTCCTGCAACAGGAACTTCGCGAGGTCGACCGGCTGCTGCGTGCGTACGCAACCCGAGCTGAAGAAACGATCCTGTTTGTCGAACAGCTTTACCGTCGGCGTGCCATGCAGGAACACGGCGTGATCGTTGGGGAAGTCGAACTTGACCGGCCCCAGGGCATTTTCCGGCCCCGGCGCCTGGCGCAGCGTGTAGGGGAAATTGCCGGGTCCGACCGAATGCCAATCGATTGAATCTGCGCTGACGCGGTTGCCGCTGCGATCGTAGATCGTGAAACCCTTGGCATCGAGGAAGCCGGGTGTCGCGCGTTCACGCTTCACTTCATCGATAGCGGCGATCTTGGCTGGTGCCGTCCAATCCGGGTTCAGTTTCACCGTATGGATGACCGAGGAGAGCGTCGGTGATTTGCGTTCAAGTTTGCCGAAGATGGCCTTGGTATAGAAGGTGACCTTGCCGTCCTCGATCACTTTCACTTCCTGTGAAGGAATGTTGGCGATCAGATGGCGCGGCTCGTATTTCGGCCCTTCCTCACGCATGCGCTCAAGATTGAGCAGGACCTGCTGCACACGCTCCTCGGCGGTGACGTTCATTTCCTCGATAGTGCGGCCGCCGATGACGCCATCATCATTGAGGCCATGGTTGCGCTGGAACAGTTCGACCGCCGCCACCAAGGTCGGATCATAGAGTTCACCGCCGGCCATCTCGCTCAGCGGCAGTTCGCCAGTGACGCTCAAGCGCGCACGAATGGCCGGGACGACGCCGTCGCTCTTGCCCGGCTCCAGCTTCTTGACGGTCGGCACCTTGGGCCAGCCGCCATGCTCGAACAGCGCAACCTGCTTGGGCAGATAGTTGAGCAGCGCCCAAATGCGGTAGTAGGTCGGCAACTGGTCGTTGAGGAGGGAATCGATCCCCTCGCTGCCCTTGCCCTGCGCGTCACTGATGGCCGCAAGAATCTGCGCGCCGCGCTCGTCGGCTTCACCCAGATAGGAAGTCGCGTCGACCGCCGTGCCCACGAAGACCGCGGCGAGGATCGCCTCGGCGAGAGCCTGATTATCGGGCGAGGTCGGCACCGGCACCGCCGCGACGGCGGCTTGCACCGGCAGGTGGATCTGAAGACCGGCAGAGACCGCCTTCGGCAGGCGGTCGTGAAACTTCTGGCCGAGTTCGGAGAGACCGGTCGGCGTGGTGAAGTGCGCCAGCCCGCCATTCTCGGAATAGAAGTTGAGAAGACCCGTCCAGACGACCGGCACGCCGTCGAACAGCGGATCCTTGGCCAGCTCGGTGATGGCGGCATCGAGATTGGGGAGATGCATCAGAGCCGGTGCCACAGGGCCGGCATCGGCTGCGGCCGAGGGCGGCGCATAAAACGGATCTGGCCGCTCGGCCAAAGCCGGCTGCAACGGGGCAAACGCCAAGCCCGCGGCGAGGAGTGCCGCCGGAATCATTGATCTGGTCGAACGAATCATGTCAGCTTCATCCCACAATACGTCATACGCACAGGGCATCCCGGCGCCTTGTCGTTCCCTCCTATGTATAAGCAATCTGAGCCTGTCACAGCCAGTCCCGCGACCTTGTGATGCCGGTCACGCGCAACAGTCGCGCCAGGGATGAATCGCACTTTGTTCCAGGCCTTTTTGCCTAAATTTGTCGCTAACCCTGCGCCAAAGCGGGGCGCCCGAACGCTGTCACCGAGACCATGGACTCCATGAAAATCCTGAGGCCGCCTGCCTGTTCAAACACCTTGTCGGCGCGCTCGTGATTGAACTCGATATCAACCGCGCCGGCCTTCTTGGCCATGGCACCGGCCTCCTCTCCGGCCACGTCCCGGGCAAAGGCGGCGGCAGTCTCAAGGTCGATGAAGTCCTTGAGCCCGTTCGGCAGATGGGCGCGGAACACGCCCTCGGTCGGCTGCGTGATGGTGATAGCGACGCGCTGCATGACGCCGCCGGCTACCGCCCCCACCGCGTTCGACACATCGGCGTGCGGCGGAATGATGAGCTCGGTGCGCAGGCGGCGCGCAATCTCGCCATAATAGCTGCCGACCGGGGCGCCAATCGCCACCAGCGGGAAGTTGAGCTTGAGCGCCACATCGATGAGACTCGTGGCACCCTGATCGGGGCTGAGCGAGCGGTCGACCAGATAGCGCCCGAGTGTCCCCCAATGATGCGTGTCGATGCCCGCCTGCTCCGCGATGGCGGTATCGAGAATGACGCGGCCCGATTGCACCACCACCTGTTCGACGATGGCCTCAGCAAGTTCCTTGCCGTCCTTGGGCGGAATCCAGCCGGCGAAGGGCGCGCGGCGCAGGAACAATTCGGCGCCGATCTCGGCCGCCTCGACGCACCAGCTGGTCTGGCGCCCCAGAACATGAGCGGCGTCGGAGGGCGTGAGGCCGCTGATGATGACGAGGCCGCGGTCAACGAGACGCGCCAGATGCCGGCCGATGGCGGGGCTGAAGATAAGATCCGCCAAGGCCACCGGCCCATCGCCAAGCGCCTCCCAGACCTTCATCTGGCCATCGCTCAAGCCTTCGCTGCCGGTATCGAGCGGTCGCTGGCGCAGGGCGAACTGGCCGCGGTAGGCCATCATGTCTTCATTGGCCAGTTGCGCGCGCAGGGTATCGAGCACCTTGGGATAAAGCTGGGCCAGCAGGCTCAGCGCCACGACCCGGCGCGGGCCGACCATGAAGCCATGATGTTCGTCGATGCGCACTTCGCTGTCACCGCCCAGGCCATAGGTATGGACCGCGACGGCTTCCACCATCGTACGCCAGCCACCGACCACGGCGCCTTCCTTGTTCAGGACGGGCCGCCCATGGCGCAGCATGGCGATGTCGGTTGTGGTGCCGCCCATGTCGGAGACCATTACGGTATCGGCGCCGGAAAGGTGTCGCGCGCCGACCAGGCTGGCGGCCGGGCCGGAAAGGATCGTTTCCACCGGACAGGTGAGTGCAACCTGCTGGTCGATGAGCGAGCCATCGCCCTTCACCACCATCAGCGGCGCCTTGATGCCCTGTTCGGCAAGGAGGCCGCTCACCGCGCGGATCAGCTGCTGCAGCTGCGGAATGAGCCGTGCGTTGAGCGCCACGGTCAAGGCGCGGCGCGGCGCATCCAGCTTCGAGGTCAGCTCATGGCCGCAGCTCACCGGCTTGTCAGTGAGCTCGCGGATCATCTGTCGCACGGCGATCTCATGAGATGGATTACGCACCGAGAAATAGCCGGAGACAGCAAAGGCTGCGACCTTGGGCGCATGCGCGAGAATGGCACCGCGGATCGCCTCGACGTCGAGCGGGGCCTGTTCGTCGCCCGTTGGCTTGTGACCGCCCGTGGCAAACACGACCGGGTCGGACCCCAGCGCCTGCTTGAGGCCGGCCCGCTCCAACGCCTTCACATCGTAGCCGAGCAGGATGAGGCAGATCGGCGCCCCATGACCTTCGACGATGGCATTGGTGGCAAGTGTCGTCGACATCGAGACCAGGGCGATGTCAGCCGGCGTTACCCCCGCGGGCAGACGCGGCAGGACGGCCTCAATCGCGCCCTTCAGGCCGATCGCGAGATCATGCTTGGTGGTCAAGGATTTCGCCGTCGCCAGTACACCCCCGTGGACAAGCTTGGCATCGGCATGGGTTCCGCCACTGTTGGCAGCACCCTTTGCCTGGTCGAACAACACGGCATCGGTGTAGGTGCCACCGGTATCCAGGCCGAGCAGAATAGGCACGATTCTTCCTTCACATACTTGAGCGCATTGGTCGGGTTTGGCCCCGATATGGCGTCATCCCATGGGCGCGGTCAAGCGGTCCGGCGGCGAAATCTGGCCTATTTTTCCCAGGTTGCCGCAGGTTCTAGGCGGGTTGAGCCCGCAGTGACCAGCTTGCTCCCCGGTTCTTGCCCCTTATGATGCGGGTGCGGCCGCTGGTCTGAACGCGTAGAGTGTCGCGTAACGGACCATCAGGGTGATTCGGGCGGGGGGACGAGCCGGCCGATTCCACCGGTCCGCACGCCACTATTGGGGAATGGCCATATGATTTGGGATCGATTGCACCGGCGTCTCTGCGCGCGCCAGACATGGCGGATCGTCCCGCCGCTGCTTCTGCTTGGCATGTGCCTGGCCGAGCCTGTGCGGGCGGAGACAGGGGACGGCCTGCCGTCAACGGAGACAGTGACCTATGACCAGGTCCTGGCCGACCCAGACAATATCGAGCTCAGCTATCTCTACGCCATCAGCCAGATCCGCAAGGCGGATCTGCTCGGCGCCTCGGCGACACTTGACCGCCTGATCCTGCTGGCGCCAAAGGAGCCCAATATCCGCGCGCTGCGCGCGATCGTGCTCTACCGCCTCGACAATCTGCGCGAGGCGGAAAAGTAATTCGCCGATCTGCTGACCCTTGAACTCGATCCGGAATTGCGCCGCGGCATCGAACGCTATGCGGCCGAACTCGACCGCCGCGGCCAGCAGACCCGCATGAACCTGCTCACCAGCATCGGCTATCAATACGATACCAACCGCGCTGGCGCGCCCAATTCCGGCCAGGTGCGCACCTTCCTCGGCAATTTCGATCTCGAAGGCGAAGGCCGCAAGGAAGACGATCACAGCCTCACCAGCCTTATCCGCTTTGGCATCGAGCACGATCTTGCGACACAGAACCGCAACACGCTGTTCGGCTCGGTGAGCGGCTATGGCGCCGACCAGTTCCAGCTCGACGATTTCGATTCTGTCGATCTCAGCGCGCAGATTGGCGGCCGGTTCGAATTTGGCGCCATCTACCTCACGCCCACGATCAGCTACGATCATCTGATCATGGATGGCGACAGCTATATCGACAGCATCGGCGCCAGCCTGCGCGCCGACATGCGCATCAACGATCTGGTGAATCTGTGGATCCGGGGCGACATGGCTTGGATCGACTATGCCAACACGACGCTCTATCCGACCGGCGACCTGCAATCCGGCGGCGATGTCGGCATCACCGTGGGCAGCGATTTCTACATCGGCACCGATCATCGGCTGACCCTAAGCGCCACCCATCACGGCTATAATTCGGACCAGGATTGGGAAAGCTTCGTTGGCGAAAGAGTGAACATCAACCACACCTGGCTGATCGGCGGTGGCGCCTTCCTGCTCACCGACGTGTTCGCTGAATATGACAATTACGACATGGCGGATCCGATCACCGGCGAGACCGAGCGTGACGACTGGATCTATCGCGGTCGCTTGACGCTGGGCGTGCCGGTGCAGACCCTGGTCGGGGCCGATGAATGGCCGAGCCTGCTCGATGGGCTTACCGTGTCGATTTATGGCGAGTATTACCGGGCCGATTCCAACATCACCAATTACGAATACGACAATGCGCGCGGTGGCATGACCATCAGCAAGCGGTGGCAGTTCTAGCGAATTGCGCGATGACATCTGTGTTGAGGAGAAGCTGATATGCGACCCGCACGACAGATACGGATTCTTGGCAGTATCGCCGCCTTGATCACCGGGCTGGCGCCGGAACTGGCGATTGCAGAGGTCGGTGCGCCGGCGGGCGTCGCCGGCGCCGTCTCCGGGACGGTCGGGCTCATCTCGCCGGCCAAGCAGATTGCAACGCCGATCGCGGTCAATTCCGGCGACGGCATTGTCATGGGCGACGGCTTGAGCACCGGCGCGGATTCGCGCCTGCAGGTCATGCTGCTGGATGAATCGGCCATCACACTTGGGCCCGACGCGCAACTGACCATCGACGAATTCGTCTTTGATCCCGCCAACACCAACGCCAACGCCTTGAGCGCCAGCCTCGCCAAGGGCGTCTTTCGCCTCGTGACCGGCGCCATCGCCCGGCAGAATCCCGATGGCACGACACTCACCCTGCCCAATGCCGTGCTCACCATCCGTGGCACGACCGTGATCGGCGCCTGCGCCGCGACCTGCGTCGTGGCACTGTCCGGCAGCGGTGACGAAAACAATGTGGGCAAGAAGCCCAGCGTGGTGACGCTCAAATCCGGCAAGTCGGAGGTCGTGCTGAAGCGCGCCGGCTTCTATGTCGAAATCGGTGCCGACGGTGAAATCAGTACGCCGCAGGAATTGACCGAGGCGGTCGAGGCGAGATTTGCCAGCCTGTTTACGGCGGTCAATGCGCCTGGCGATGGAACTTCGCGCGACAATGTCCCGGGGCCACAGGGCGGTGAGATCATCCTCGCCTCGGGCCAATCGGTTCAGGACGGCGGGCCGCTCGCCCATGATCAGCGCGATTTTGACATGGCCGATCGGCTCGATGGCAATGACACTTTCGAAGCCACGTCGAACTTGCCGATCAATCAGGTTCGCTATTATACGGACACCGCGCCGATCGCCTTTGGCGGCGCGTCCGGCGGTGGCAATTACGGCATCGACTACACGCTCAACCTCGCCGAGCGCAGCTTCACGGGCAATCTGCTGCTCAATTGCGCTACCTGTACCGCTGGCGCTTTTACAACCACCATCCCGCTGCTGGTCAGCCCATTCGACAATGGGTTCCATCTGGTCGAGAGCGGTTTCGTGCTCGATCCGACGACCGCCAATGATACCTTCCATATCAATTATGTGATCGGCGCCGACAATATCGGCGCCGTCGTGCAGTATGATGTCGATGGATCGGGTGCCACGGCCCCATCGACCGGCACCGGGGTCGCGCCGATTGTGCCGTGATCGCGGCCCGGCATGCTGAAAGTTGCCTTCGGGCTTGCCCAAGTCCGCGCCTTCAGGCCATGCTGTGCGCAGCGCCTGAACACGATGCAGGCCCAAGGAGTTCACTGACGATGCGCCGCACCAGACATCTGCTACCATTGGGCGCCATTCTCGCATTGGCGATCCCAGGATCCGCCTTCGCCGTGGGCGAACCTGCGGGCGTTGCTGGCGCTGTTTCCGGCGCCGTTGGCCTGGTTTCGCCGGCCAAGCAGATCGTGACGCCGGTCGCCGTCAGCTCCGGCGACGGTATTGTCCTGGGTGATGGGCTGACCACCGGCGCCGACTCACGGCTGCAGGTGATGCTGCTGGACGAATCGGCGATTACGCTTGGGCCCGATGCGGAACTCACCATCGACGAATTCGTCTTCGATCCAGCCAACACCAATGCCAATGCCTTGAGCGCCAGCCTGGCCAAGGGTGCCTTTCGCCTCGTGACCGGCGCCATCGCTCGGCAGAATCCTGAAGGTACCGCGCTCAGCCTGCCCAATGCCGTGCTCACCATTCGCGGCACCACGGTGATCGGCGCTTGTGCCGCGACCTGTGTGGTGGCGCTGGGTGGAACGGGCGATGCCAACAATGCCGGCAAGAAGCCGAGCTCCGTCACCCTGAAATCCGCCCGGAACGAAGTGGTGCTGAAGCGCGTCGGCTTTTTCGTCGAGATCGATGCCGATGGGCAGATCAGCGAACCCAAAGCATTGACCGGCGAGATCGAACAGCGCTTTGCCGATCTGTTCGTGCCGGTAACGACGCCTGGCGGCGGCACGGGCGAATTCCAACCGGGTCCCGCGGACATCATCGGCCTTTCCGGTCAGCCGACCCAGGATGGCGGGCCGCTCGCGGTCAACCAGCGCACCTTCGAGGATGCCGATCAGCTCGACGGCAACGACACTTTCGAGGCGACCACCAACCTGCCGGTGAGCGAGATCAACTATGCGAGCGGCGCTCTTGGTTTCGCCGGCGGATCGGGCGATGGTGATTACTATGTCAACTATTCGCTCAACCTTGCAGCACGGAGCTTCGATGGCAGCCTGACCATCGATCACCAGGATGAAGGTTTCTTCACCACCCTTCCCCTGCTAGCAGATCCATTCACCCATGGCCTCAGCCTGGTGGAATCGGGATCGGTCCCCAATGCGCTGCTCTCGGCAGCACCCAACCCGGATGCTACCTTCAACTTCGCCTATACGATCAGCCAAAGCGGCATCGATACCGCCTTCCAGTATGATGAAGACGGGCCGTTGACCGCGCCGCCATCAACCGGCGCCGGTGTCGCGCCAGCCGTCCCCTAAGCCAGCCGTCCCCTAACTTGAAGAACCAGGATTGATCATGCGTGACTTCCACAAGCCCGGCCGCTCCGCGATCTATGCGAGCGACGGCGCCGCCGCCACTTCCCATCCGCTGGCCACCGTTGCCGCTCTCGACTGCCTGAAGGCCGGCGGCAACGCGATCGATGCGGCCATCACCGCCTCGGCTGTGCTGGCCGTGGTCGAACCGGCGATGACCGGCATTGGTGGCGATTGCTTCGTGCTGCTTTCGAAGGGCGGCAGCGACGACATCATCGCCTATAACGGCACTGGCGCCGCCCCCTTGAAGGCCGAGCCGGGCTATTTCCAGGAGCGCGGCATCACCGAGATCACGCCGGATTCCGTGCATGCGGTGACGGTGCCCGGCGCCATCGAAGCCTGGTGCCGGCTGGCGGCCGATCACGGCACCTTCGGCATCGACCGGCTGTTGCGGCCCGCCATCCATTACGCCGAGGCGGGGTTTCCGGTGGCGCCGCGCGTCGCCCATGACTGGGCACAGGAAGAAGAGAATCTGCGGCGCGACCCGGCAGCTGCCGGCAGCTACCTCGTCGATGGCCATGCGCCCAGGCTGGGCGACAAGATCCGTCTGCCGCTCCTTGCCAAAACTTTGCGCGAGATCGCGACCAAGGGTGCCGCCGGTTTCTATCAGGGCTGGGTCGCCGAGGACATGGCGTCATCGATGGCTGCGCAAGGTGGTCTCCATGCATTGGAGGATTTTGCGCGCCACAAGGGCGATTACGTGAAGCCGATCGCTACCGACTACGAGGATGTGAAACTGTGGGAGTGCCCGCCGCCGGGCCAGGGCCTGACCGCCTTGCTGATGCTGAACATCCTCAAAGCCTACGGAACGCAGCATGCCGGCAGCGATCCGCTGGGGGCCGACCGGCTGCACTTGCAGCTGGAAGCCGCGAAACTCGCCTACCGCGAGCGCAATGCGCATATCGCCGACCCGGCCTTCGCCAAGGTGTCGGTAGACGGCCTGCTATCGGAATTTCATGCGAAGGCACTGGCCGGGATGATCAAGGCCGACAAGGCCCTCGATCTCGGCGCCGTCGGCCAGTTCCCCAAGCATCCGGACACCATCTATCTCACCGTCGTCGATCGCGATCGCAACGCGGTGAGCTTCATCAACTCGGTCTATTACGGCTTCGGCAGTGGCCGCATGGCGCCGAAATCGGGCGTGCTGATGCAAAATCGCGGTGCCTGCTTCGTGGTCGATCCGCAGCACCCGAACTGCATCGGGCCGGGCAAGCGCTCGATGCACACGATCATCCCGGCGATGGTGACCAAGGGCGGCAAGGCAGTCATGCCCTATGGCGTCATGGGTGGTGACTACCAGCCGGTGGGCCAGGTACATGCGCTGACCAACATGCTGGATTACGGCATGGATCCGCAGGCAGCGCTCGACTGCCCCCGTGCCTTCTATGATGAGGGGACCTATCTGGTCGAAGCCGGCATTCCGGCCGCGACCGTGCAATCATTGTCGGCCCGCGGTCACAAGGTGCAGTTGAGCGAGGACCCGTTGGGGGGCGGCCAGGCCATCTGGATCGACTGGCAGCGCGGCGTCCTCATTGCCGGGTCCGACCCGCGCAAAGACGGTTGCGCGCTCGGATATTGATGTTAACCATCAGGATTTATCAACGACTCCAGCAGCTTGCCGCGATTTCGGGAATTTTACTTTGCATTTGCGGCAAGGCTGTGTCACCTTTCGGGCATAGCTTGGCTATCTCCTCTTGAGGACGGTCTGGCTATCGGTTCGGGGATAATGTTAACCATTGTGAGGAATGATCCGGTGAAGCCGGATTTTGGCGTGGAGATCGTGGGGACGATTCGCGCCGGTCTTACCTAGCAACGCGATATGTGGCCTCCGGGGGTGTCCCGGGCGCCTAGGGAGATTGGAAAGATATGTCATCACGTCACCAAGCGGCCAATTTGGGCCGTCGCTCTTTTCTCGGTCTTGGGTTGGCGGGCGCTGGCGCCCTCACTTTCCTGCCGCGCACGGTCATGGCGAAGACCACCGCCAATGACAGCCGAACCCTCGGCTTCTTCAACACCCATACCAACGAAATTCTGAAAGCCACCTATTGGCAGAACGGCGCTTATGACCGTTCCGCGGTGGAAGATATCAACTACATCCTGCGGGATCACCGCAGCGGCGATGTCTATTCGATGGATCTGAAACTGCTCGACCTGCTGGTGGCGTTGCATCGTCGGACCGACAGCAAGAAGCCGTTCGAAATCATTTCCGGCTACCGCAGCCCCAAATCCAACGCAACACTGGCATCGGCCAGCAATGGCGTCGCCAAGCGCAGCATGCATATGGATGGCAAGGCGATCGACATTCGTCTGCGCGATGTGAAGCTTGCCGACCTGCGGCTCGATGCATTGGCCATGAAGGCCGGTGGCGTCGGTTATTATCCGAAATCGGACTTCGTCCATGTCGATACCGGGCGCGTTCGCCACTGGTAGGATTGGACGTCCCTTTTTCCTCGACTTGAGCAGGCCCGCATCCCATCATCGATGCGGGCCTTTTGCTTGGGCGAGGACATATCATGGCTGACGATCTAGAGGAGCTTCGGGCGCGCGTGGCGGCAGCACGAGACCAGCTCGCCAGTGACGTCGATTATGCGCAGAAGGTTGAACTGCGCCTCAATGACCTCGCCCGCATCGTCGATGGGTCGCTGGCGCGGCAGAGTGCCGAGCTGGAGGCAGCGCAGGCCCGGATCGCCGCTCTCGATACCGATCTTGCCCGCGCACTGGCGCGGGCGTAACAGGCTGCCGGGGACGCCGCGCGCAGTGACCTGCTGGCCAAGGAAAATGGCGATCTCCGCACCATGGTGATGACCTTGCTGGAGGTCATCGAAGGCCGCCAGAAATCCTCCTTCAGCAGCGTCATGCAGAAACTGGAGGAAAATGTGAGCGCGCTGGTCGCAGCGCCGCCAGTGCCGGCGCCGGAAGAGATCGCGCTGACGTCGGAAGAAGCCGAGGCCAAGGCACCGGAACCGGCGGCCGAGCCGGAAACCGCCGAACCAGAAGCGGTGCCGGAGCCGGAAGAGCATGATCTGGGACCGGAGCCGGCCGGCGATGTCGAACTTGAGGCGGAACCGCAATTGGAGCCGGAGGACCTGGCCATTGATGCCGCGCTGGATGAGACGGCGCGCACCGCCGCTGAACCCATCGAGTAAGCAATGGAGGATCTGAGCGAGATCGCGCTCTACGATGCGTCCGAGGAAGTGGTCGAACCGGGCAAGGGATAGACCATTAGGGATTGAGCGCGCAGTAGACCTTCTTCGCCTTGAGCGCCGCGCAGATCTTTGCCAGATCCGCCTCGCTTGCCCCACTTGCATAAAGACGAATGATCGCGCCTTTGCCAGGCACATCGACCGCCACATAGAGCGGCGATAGCGGATCGAGTTCGTCATACTCGCCGAGCAGAATCTTCCAGCCGCGCTTGGCGGCGCTTTCGCCCTTGTAGCTGGCAAGATGTATCGCTGATCCGGCTGCCGGCAGCTTTGACCCGTCGGGCGCGCTGGCCTTGGCAACCGGCTCCGCCTGCACGTCTGCAACCGGACCTTCCGGGACCGGCGCGGGTGCCGCAGGCGTCGTCAACTCAACTGGCGCCGCTGCCGCACCATGAGTTTCAGCGGTGGCTTCCTTTGGCGCAGGCGGAGCCGTGTCATGGGCCGTCGCCCCAACGGCGTCCATCTGTGCCGGCTGTGTGGTTTCACCGGGCTGACGGTGCAAGACGGCACTGGCCGGTTCGAGCAGGTAGAGCCCTTCGCTGCGCTGCTGCAGCAAGGCGGCATGGGCGCCGGGCTGATCCGGCAGGCGGAGATAGGTCGCAAAGGCCTTGCCATCGCAACTCACGACCAGCCGGTCCCAGTTTCCGGCGGTGGCCGCCTTGAGGCCGGTCGCCGCGGCGTCAATCCGGTCACTCTCGAAAACCGGGCTGATGCAGCGCTGGCCGTTTATGTCGCTGACTTCGGTGCTGGCGATGGTCAGAGCGGTCCCGAGATGCGGATCGGCGACACTGGCCTCAGTCATCGCCGTTGGAAAGACGCCACTGACATACCAGATGCCGGCAAAGCCGTTGCCGGGGCCGGATTCGACCGGCGAAGGCGGAACTGTCGGCACCTCCGCCGGCTCTGGCGGCGTCGGATTGATGGCCGTGGCCACCGGCTTGGCGCTGGCGCAGGCAGCCAGAGCGAGGATAGCCAGCAGGGATACAGACCGGCGGAGATCGTGCGGCATGGCCCAGCTCCTCAAAACAGGTCCAGCGCGACGCCGCGCCGGAAGCTTGGTTGCAACGGGCGGGCATTCATCGGGAAGAGCCGGGCGAAGCTTCCGATCTGGCCGATCGCCGCTTCGACCGGTTCGCGGAACGCGATCCAACTGACGATTTCACTGCAGGGCGGCGTAGTCAACGAACCGGCATAGCGGTAAGTGGCCGCGGAAGCAGGCAGAAAGCGGTTCATGTCGAGCGGTTTGGCGATCGTCGCCTTGCCCTTGCTGCGCGGCGCCGGCGCAAGAACAGCGGCAAGCGCGTCGTTCTCGCGGCCGGGTCGAAAGACGATCCCCGTCACGGCCAGATCCCCGGCTTCGCCCTTGTGGACCATATGAACCTCAAGCGGCCAACGACCGCCGGCGACGGCATGTTCACTGGGATGATGGAAGTGAAACTGGAGGAAGCTGTATTTCTTGCCACCCAGGGTGAGTTGGCTGTCGGTCGGTCCGACCGCGGCCACTTGCAAGGTATGGCCGTTGTTTTCCACCGTACCCTCGAAGGGCTGCCAGGCGAGCGCGAGATCGGGGCCGGGCGCAAGGCCGGCGCTGGCTAGGTCGATCGGGGACTGGCGCTGCCCGGTGGCACAGGCGCCGAATTCCGGCGCCAATTTCCCCCAATCCGCCGGTCCACCATGACCTTCATAGGTCCAATGCGGTGCCTCTTCGGCCTGTGCCACGAGGCGCCAGGGCGAGATCAGGCCAGTCACCCCGGACCCCGCCGCGAGCGTTCCAAGTGTCATGTTCTGCAACAGATTGCGGCGGCTGACCGGACGGCCTGTCATCGATCTTTTCCCCTGTTTCGCGAACTTTAGCGAACCGGTTCGATTCGCCCCAAGGCCGGATTGGCCGGATGAAAGCGCCTGCATGCCGACCCTCCATCTTGAGTGAGGCCGGGGCAGAGCGGAAACGGTCGAAAATGCTTCGTTTCGCCACCCGGAGACGACAAAATACATATTCTATTAACCGCGTCTGGACCATTCTCCATCCATGGATAAACGCTGGAAAGGCTTCGGGCTGAAGACCAGGGTGGTGTTGGCTTTGGCCATCGTCATTCTGGCGATCCAGGCTGCCTATGTCGTGCTGGAGGACAGCCGCTTCGTTGCCCGCCAGTCGGCCGAATTGCAGGACCGCGCTGACAACCTTGCCTTGCTCTATGCCGGCGCCGTCGCCAATGCTGTCTGGGAATATGATCGCGAGGCAGCAAGGGGTCAGTTGCAGGCGATGCGCGTGATCGGCGGATTTGCGCGAGCCGTCATTCGCGAATCAAGCGGCCAGGAGTTCGTTGCCGTCGACGTCGCTGATAGCGTGGCGGAAGCGCCACCCTTCGCGACCCGCGCCACGGTCGAGGGCAATGCCGAAATCCGCATCGAGGAACGCCCCGTCGGCAGCATCAGCGTTACACTTTCCAAGGCTCCGCTGGAGCTTGCCCGCGCCGCCTATCTGCGATCGTTGGTCGTCACGAATGGTGCACTCGCGATTGTGCTGCTGGGTCTTACCCTGTTGGCGTTGCATCTGGTAAGCAGGCCGCTCGACCGCATGACGGCGCTGATGCAGCGCTTCTCCGCCGGCAATCTCAACTCGCTGGTTCCCTTTACCGATCGCACCGACGAGATCGGCCGCATGGCGCGTGCCCTCGAAGTGTTTCGCGGCAATGCGATCGAGCGACGCCTGGCGGAAGAAGCCTTGACCCGGCGCAGCGAAGAACTGGCTGTCCTCAACCAGGATCTCAGGAAGGCGCGCGATGTCGCCGATACCGCGAACCGAATCAAGTCGGAATTCCTGGCCTCGATGAGTCATGAAATCCGCACGCCGATGAACGGGGTCATCGGCGTGGTGCATATGCTGAAGAATACGCCGCTGACCGACGACCAGCAG
>NZ_CAMDRA010000091.1 GCF_945906275.1 Dongia mobilis | reverse complement strand
GAACGATGCCGTCGTTGAAATCCTCGCTGACATCGGCGTAGTTGCCGAACAGCGTATCGCCGTTCGGCATCAGCATGGCGACATTGCCATTGGCGGTGACGGTCTTGGTCCGTTCGTTATAGGTCAACGTGTCGGCCATGATGATCTTGTCGCCGCGCTGGGCTTCGACATGGCCGCGCGCAACATAAATGCCGAAATCCTCGTCATAGCCGACCTCGTCGGCGACCAGATGGACCGTATCATCGGCTTTGGCGACACTGATCGTCCCCGCGGCCACAAGAGTGCCGAAGAGGGCAGCGCCGAAGGCTGAAACCAACAAATCAAACCGCGCCAAAGTCGCTACCCCCAAACCGCCCTGTTCAATATTTTATGTCCCGGCCTTTGGCAGCCGGAAACCGGGGCTAAAGTACCACGCCAAGACCATTCGTCCACAGATTTCAGTAGGTTGGCACATTCCGGCCAGGATGCTCAGGCATTGGCGGAGCAAATCCCTTTGTGCTAAGGCTTCACCACATATCATCTGGCGAATCGTCCCCCCGACCCGGCCGACGCGACGCCGAATTCAGGCAATTTCCTGCCGCCATCGCGGCCCAATTCGTGGGTCTCGGCCACCGGAAAATTGCGAAAAAGCAGGAGAAATCAAGATGAAGGTCGCGTTTTCCAAACCTGAATTGCCTAGCCAGGGCGCCTACATCGTCGGTGTTCTCGAGGGACGCAAGCTGACGAATGCCGCCGCCCAGGCGGAAAAGGCGACCAAGGGCGCCGTCTCCCGCGCCCTCAATGCCAGCCGGTTCAAGGGTGGCCACGATGAACAGCTGATCCTGCTCGCACCCCAGGGTCTTGATGCGAGCCGCCTCATTCTGAGCGGACTCGGGAGCCCGGCCAAGCTGGACGGATTTGCTTTTGAGGCGATCGGTGGCCGCCTGATCGCCGCATTGAACGGTGCCGGCGAGCGCGAAGCCACCATTGCCGTCGAATCCATCGCCGGATGCAGCCTCAGCGAAGGCGAGATCGCGGCCAGAATTGCTGCCGGCGCGCGGCTGCGTTCCTATCGGTTCGACAAGTATCGGACCAAGGAAAAGCCGGAACACAAGCCCACCTTGAAGAAGCTGACGATCACCCTCGGAGATCCAGCCAGCGCCAAGAAGGCCTTCGATCCGCTCGACAAGATCGTCGATTCCGTCATCGTCACCCGCAATCTCGTCTCTGAACCGGCCAATATCATCTACCCGGCTACCCTCGCCAAGGAAGCGAGCCAACTCGCCGATCTCGGTGTGACCGTTCAGGTCCTTGGTGAAAAAGAGATGAAGAAGCTAGGCATGGGCGCCCTGCTCGGCGTCGGCCAGGGCTCCGAGCGCGAAAGCCAGCTTGTCACCATGGTGTGGAACGGGGCCAGCGACAGCAAGGCGAAGCCGATCTGCTTCGTCGGCAAAGGCGTCACCTTCGACACCGGCGGTATCTCGATCAAACCGGCCGCCGGCATGGAAGACATGAAGTGGGACATGGGCGGGTCCGGCGTCGTGATCGGCGTCATGCGCGCCCTCGCCGCCCGCAAGGCCAAGGTCAATGCCGTGGGCGTCATCGGCCTGGTCGAAAACATGCCCTCTGGCACGGCGCAGCGTCCGGGCGACATCGTGACCTCGATGTCGGGCCAAACCATCGAAGTCCTCAACACGGATGCCGAAGGCCGCCTGGTTCTGGCCGACGCCCTCTGGTACGCGCAGGAGAATTTCCGGCCGCGCGCGATCGTCGACCTTGCCACCTTGACCGGCGCCATCATGGTGGCCCTCGGCACGGAACATGCCGGCCTCTTTGCCAATGACGATGATCTCTCCGAAAAATTGGTCGCCGCCGGCAAAGCGACCGGAGAATTGCTGTGGCGGATGCCCCTGGCGCCCGCCTATGACCGCCTGATCGATACGCCCGCGGCCGACATGAAGAATATCGGCGGTCGCTACGGCGGCTCGATCACCGCGGCGCAGTTCCTGCAGCGGTTCATCCAGAAGGGAACGCCCTGGGCGCATCTCGACATCGCCGGCGTGACCTGGAGCGAGAAGGACCGCGCGACGACACCCAAGGGCGCCACGGCCTTTGGCGTGCGGCTGCTGGAGCAGCTGGTCGCACGGGAATATGAAGACAAATAACCAGCGATATGGCGGAGATCCGCTTTTATCATCTGACGAAGTCGCGACTGGAGGATGCGCTGACACGCCTCCTCCGTAGCGTCGTCGACCGCCACGACCGGGCCGTCGTCATGACCGGGTCAGGCGAACGGGCGGAGGCGCTCAACGCCTACCTCTGGTCCTATGACGCCGCGAGCTTCCTGCCCCACGGCTCGGCCCGCGACGGCAATGCCGCCGAGCAGCCGATCTACCTGACGGCCAGCTTTGAAAACCCCAACGGCGCCAAGTTGCTGATGCTGTGCGACGGCGCCGAACCGCCGGCTGCCAGCGACCTCGCGGCGCAGGGCTTTGACATGGTTTGCACCCTGTTCAACGGCCAGGATGAAGAAGCGCTCGCTGCAGCGCGCAGCAGCTGGCGGACCTACAAAATGGCTGAGCAACATCTTGTTTACTATCAGCAGGACGAAGATGGCGCCTGGGTTGAAAAGGCCCGCCACTAACTGCCAATGCGCCACCTGATTTCTTACATTATAGTGCAGGCAATTCCGTTCTGAGCTTGTCGCCACTGGACTTCCAACGGCGTTGGCCTATCCTTTTCATTAGCTTTGGACGCGCTGTCGGCCTGCCATTTCCACCGCGCGCGTTGGCCAAAACAAGTTTCCTGGATGGCCGGATGACTGCGCACAAAATGAGACAAATTGATTCCATTCGCAGGCGCCTTTTCGGCGGCCGGAAGTTCGATGATCGCGGCGTTGCGATCATCGAGTTTGCGCTGATCGCCCCAGTCCTGTTCCTGATCACGTTCGGCATCATCGAGCTCGGCATGATGATGGCGACGCTGACCAGCCTGGAGGGCGGTCTCAAGGAAGCGTCGCGCTATGGCATCACCGGCCAGAGCCCCGACGATTCGACGCGCATCGAAAAGATCCGGACGATCCTTGATCAGCACACGATCGATCTCATCGATTTCAGCGAGGCCACCTTCACGGTCAAGACCTACCCCAGTTTCTCCATGGTCGGTCAGCCGGAACCATTCGTCGACAGCGGGCCGGGAGATCCGGAGGATCCAAACCCTTGCCACAATACCAAATATGACGCGGATCCCTTGTGCGGCGAATCCTTTACCGACCTCAATGGCAATGCGTCGTGGGACGAGGATATTGGCGAGGACGGTGCCGGCATGGGCGGCGAGGTCGTTTCCTACACCGTTCTGGTGCCGCGGCACATCATGACGCCGGTCTTTGACAAGGTCCTGGGCACCGGCGGGTCGCTGCCCTTGCAGGCGACCATCGTGGTCCGGAACGAACCCAACCTCTATCAGAACCCATAGGCCGAACGATGCGCAGAGCCTGCTCGAATTCCGGCACTACGCCTTGGAAGACCGCGGAGAGCGGCTCCATGGCTGTCGAAATGGCGTTGTTTTTGTTCTTCTTTTCGACGCTTTTCCTCGGCACGTTCGAGGTGCCACGCTTCCTCTTGCTGGGTCAGAAGGTCGAGCGGGCGTCGGCGTCGATGGCCGATCTGGTGGCCCAGATCGATCCGTCGCAGGGCAATGTCGAGGCCAAGATCGACGATCTGTTCGTGGCGGCGAGCGGGCTGCTGGAAGGCTATGACCTGGCGACCAAGGGCCGTGTCATCGTCTCCTCGATCGCCAATCCGACGGGCGATGCCGAGGTGATCGTCTGGCAGGTCATGAGCCCCGGAACCTTTGAAGCGATTAGCAAATTAGGCGAGGCCAATACCGCGCCGACCCTGCCTGGCGACCTTGTCGTGCGGGAGGGGGAGAACATCATCGCGGCCGAGATCGTGTTCCTTTACGAGCCGCTGTTCGGGTCGATCATCTATGATCCGCGGACGCTTTATGCCCGCTCGTTCACCCGCCCGCGCTTCACCAACCTCACCGACATCCCGGACTAAAGCCCCCCGAACCCCCGAAATTCTGGTCGGTTTCGAGGGGATATCTGCACGTTTCCGGGGGATATCTGCAAGTTTCCACGCTGGCCCGCAACAGCCCCCCGGATCGACTTCCGGGGGGTGTCGGCCTTGCTTTTACTTGGCGAGGCGCAGGACCGAGAGGCTGGCTGCGATCTTCTTGAAGGCGGTCTGCAGGGCGGCCGAGTCATTGGCCTGGTAGTAATAGGGAGCTCCCGGCTCGGTCGCCACGGATTGCAGCAAGGTCTTCAGCGAGGCGCTGGGCTCGTCATATTGCACGACATAGATCTTGACGCCCTTGGCCGGGTCCGCGCCCTTGATGCTGGCAGCGAGTTTCTTCAACCGCTCATTGAGATTGTTGTTGGTGGTGCCGCTGATCTTGCCGTGCTTGTTGGTGGTGCCGGCGCCGTTGTCGGGACCGAACACGCCCTTATAGGCGTCGCCATTCTGGCCGGTGATCTGACCGTCGGTCAGGAACACGATGGCCTGGGTCCGGGTGAATGGCGTCGACGCCTTGGCTTCGTTGAAGGGCTCGCCGGCCATCAGCACTTCCCAGGCCCAGTACAGACCCTGGGGCGCATTGGTATTGCCCTTTGGCACCGAGCCCGGCGGCGCATAGAGACCGTCGATCGAATTCACCACCAATTGCTTGCTGTCCGCATCGTGCACACCCTGCAACGGCAGGATGCCGTGGGTCAGCGTCGGGGTGCAGTCGCTGGTGCTGGCATAACCCTGGCCCGGATTGCCCTTGACCCAATAGGCGGGTGCGAGGGGGATACTGGGTGGCGCACCATTGTCGGACGCCCAATTCGGACGGTCGGGGTCCGCCACATCGTCGTTCCAATAGGCCTGGCGGCAGCTCTTCTGCGAGTTCTTCCAGGCCGCGCCATAGTTGTTGTTGTTGGGGTAGGTGCCGGTGATCGGTTCGCCCTCGAGTGGGGGAATGGGTTCGAAGGCGAGCCAGTCCTTGGTGCCGAAGCGCGTGTAGCCGAGCTTGAGGTCGCCGTCATTGCTTTCGTCATTCGGCACCGCGGGGGTGGAACCAACCGGTGCGCGATAATCATCGATATAACGGGCATAGACGCCGCCGTTCCAGCCGGCCGGCGGAATGCTGAGCAGCCGGACGGGGGAAATGTTCGTGACATAAACCTCGTTCTGCATGACGCCGGTGACCGGATTCGCGAATGGCGGGTTGATGGTCAACGCCGTGGTGGCAGCCGGATCATAGGGATCGGTGCTGACGGCCGCGTTGTAGCGGACATTGACCTTGGCGTTCCACGGCACCATGCCGATGTTGAGCAGGGAATAGTCGATGCCGTTGAGCGTCACCGATTTGGGATTGGGGTCGGCATAGAGCGTGTCGATCAAGGTCTTCGCGGCCGTCTCGGCGGCCTCGATCTTGGTGCAGGGCGAGCACATCGAACCCGACATGTCGATCGCGATGACGACGTCGAGCCCGTTGAGGCCGCGCACGGCGGTGGCGGCGGCACCCACGGTGATGGTGTCGAAACCCAGCACCGACATCAGCGTGGAATCGATCGTTGCCTTGGCGTTGACGCTGACCGTGTTGGTGTCGACGTCGGTGTCGATATGCGGCCCGTCGACCGTAGCGTCGAGATCGCCAGCCGGGAAATTCGCCGCGAAAAACATGTTGATGTCGTTGTTCACATTGTCGGAACCGAGTGACTTCGCGCCGGCCAGCGCCGCCGCGTCGAGGGCCTGGGACAAGCGCGCCTTCACCATGTAGCCGCGCGCCGTGTCGATGGCCATGCCGGCGCAACCGATGAACACGGTCAGCGCAATGCCCACCCAGACAGCGACCGAACCGCGCTGGTCACGGCCAAATCGACCGATCAGTCCAAAGCGGGTCAGTCCAGAGCGGGTCAGCCCAAAACGGGCCAGCCCAAAGCGGGACGACACGGCAGACCGGGTATCGAGCAACTTGGCCATCATGGCTTCCTCTCATTTCCGCCGAACCGATCCCGGAAAACGGGCATAGCTCGACGCGCGCCGACATGCGCAGTTTCATTTCCACAAAGCAACTTCAGCCGCCGCAGCAGCCAGGTATTCTTCGACCGGCCAATGGCCTCAATAAGGAGCGATGATGGTCCCGGGCTGGCCGCCGATCGCGCCGCCGACCGTACTCGCACCTTGTCCTGCGCCGCGGTTGGAATCGGCGACACCCTGCGCAGTCTGCCCGGCGGCAGCGCCCAATTCAGCCGACGGATCGCCCGGCACACCGCCAGCGCCACCAACGGCAGCGCCGGAACTGCCACCACCGATGGCACGCACCGAGGCAAAGGGCGTACCAGTCGGACCAAGTACCTGCACGCAACGCGTCAGGCAGGTCCAGCTGCGCTCCGTGATGACATTGGCGCCCGGAGAGATGATCGATACCTGACGATCGTCTTCCGGCATCACGACGATGACCGCGTCATAGAGCACCGAATTGTCGGCCCCCAGGACCATCATGTTGGTTTCGCCCGGCACCTTGCCGAACACCACGACCTGGCCGGACCCTTCGAGGGTCACGTCGATGACCTTGGGATCGCCGATGATGATGCTGCTGACGCCGTCGCCGAACGACATGATTTCAGCCTTGCGCCAAGTGATCGAGACCACGTCGCTGGCATGCGCCGGCACTGCCGTGACGCTGATGGTCGCCAGCGCCAGGGTGGCGAGAGTGGCCGTAACGATCGCACGCATGAGGCACCTCTATCTTTGTCTGGCGCAGGCCAGATCGAATGTGCATCCTACTGCCATTCGAGCTGCGCCTCAATGAAATTTCCTATGTAACTGTTGGATTTAGCTTGGATTTGTGAGAAACTACTTCAATGTCGTTCAGAGCTGTGGGGACCACGCGATGATGATTGCCGAAAGTGCCGTGCGGGGGTTGGGTCCGACGTCCACCCACAGGCTTGCCACGGGTTTCACGCGGGGGATCGGCAGGATCATCCTGGTGGCCGGGATCATCGGCCTGGCGGCCGGTTGCGAAGCGACCGGCGGCGGCAAGGACATGGTCACCACGGCCGACGGCACCCCGGTCGCCAAACCCTCCGAACTCGACCCACAGATCAAGCTCGCGGCCATGCAGGCCGAAGCCCATAACAATTACCTGGAGGCGGCGCAGCATTACCAATCGCTGCTGCTGCGCGACCCGGAGAACCTGGAACTGGCGGTGGGCCTGGTCCGCAACCTGCGCTTTGCCGGCAGCACGCCCCAGGATATCGACATCGTCAAGCAGCTGATGGCCAAATATGGGCGGACGCCGCAATTGCTGACCGAACTCGGCAAATCCTATGTCTCGAGCGACAAGATGAACCTTGCCATTCCGATCCTGGAAGAGGCTTGCGCGATACCGGGCGCCACCTGGGACAGTTTCTCGGCGCTGGGCGTCGCCCTCGATTACGAGGGCGAGTTCGACCGCGCGCGACAGGCCTATTCCCAGGCGCTGCTGCTGTCACCGCGCAACCCCGATGTGCTGAACAACCTGGCCCTGTCACAGGCCCAGGCGGGTGACCTCGACGGTGCCATCGAGACGCTCGGCCAGGCAATCGACCAGGCGAGCGCATCGCCGCAGGTCAGGCAGAATCTGGCGCTGATGCTGGCGCTCCGGGGCGACACGGTCGGCGCCGAGCGCCTGGCGCGCAAGGATCTGCCGAAGGAGATGGCCGATCTCAACGCCGAATATTACCGCTATCTCGCCGGCGGCCAGTAGATCCGCTGCTGTTCCTGTTGGCGGCCAGTAGCTCCGCCCACGGCTATTTGAACGTCGCCGAGACCTTGATGACGATCGGCACGATGATGACGATGAACAGCACCGGCAGGAAGAACACGATCATGGGCACGGTGAGTTTCGCCGGCAGGGACGCCGCCTTCTTCTCGGCCGCCATCATGCGTTCCTCGCGGTTCTCCTGAGAGATCGTGCGCAGGCCGACGGCGATCGGTGTCCCGTATTTTTCCGCCTGAACCAGGGTCGTCGAAAGTGACTTGAAGCTGCGCAGCCCGGTGCGGATGGCGAGGTTCTCGAAGGCGACGCGGCGATCGCCGAGGAAGGCGAGTTCGGCCGCGGTGATGCCGATTTCCTCGGACAGTTCGGGCGCCGATTCAGCCATCTCCTCGGTCACCTTCTGGAACGCCGCCTCGATCGACATGCCCGCCTCGACGCAGATCACCATGAGATCAAGCGTGTCCGGAAAGGCGCGCCGGAGGGCCGCCTGCCGCTTGTGAATGCCGTTGCGCAGCCACAGATTGGGAAAGACATAGCCAAAGGCCGCCGCCGCGATGGCGACGCCGATATGGAGTTCGGCCGATTTGTTGGGCAAGGCGATCGACATATAGAGATAGCCGCCGATCAGCAGCACGATCGGGGCGGCGATGCGGGCAAAGATGAAGCGCACCGGTGTCGAGGGGTGGCGCCAGCCGGCCTGCTGCAGCTGGATGCGCAGCTCCTTGGCCTGCAGCAGATTCTCCATTTTGAAGAGGTTGATGATGGCGCGCATCATGCCCTCCTGCCGGGTCGGCATCAGGCGCTTGCGCTGCTGAAACTGTTCCTGCTGCTTGACACGCAACTCCTCGCGCCGCACCGCCACCGATTTCAGACGGTTGGCGAAGCTGTCGCGCATGACGAACGGCAGGGCCACCGCCATGACCGACGCAAAGGCCGCGATGAAGGAGATGACGATGATGAGAGATGGTAGGTTGAGGCCGAATTCGATGTCGTTCATGTCGGTCCTCAGATGTCGAAATGGATCATCTGCCGCATGACCAGCGAGCCGACGAGCATCATGACGATACCGATACCGATCCACAGATTGCCGGTCGTGGTGATGAACAGCAGCTTGATCAGATGCGGCTGGAGGACAGCGAGTGCGCCGCTGAGGATGAAGGGCAGCGAGCCGATGATGGCGGCCGACGCCTTGGCCTCGCTCGACATCGCGGTCACCTTGTCACGCATGCGCTTGCGCGAGCGCAGCACGTCGGAAAGCTTGGCCAGCGTTTCGGCAAGGTTGCCGCCGGTCGTCTGCTGCGTGATGAGCACGATGGTGAAGAAGCGCACTTCCGGCGTCGGCACGCGGTCCGAGAGGCGTTGCAGCACCTCGCCCATCGTCATGCCGAGCTTGATGCCCTCGTTCACCAGGGTGATCTCGGGGCCGATCGGTGCCGGCATTTCGCGTGCCACGATGTTGAGGCATTCGCCAACGGTCAGGCCCGAGCGAACGCCGCGCACGATGATGTCGATGGCATCGGCGAAATAGGTGGTGAACTTCGCCTTGCGGCGCTTGGTGAGGAAGCTCAGCAGCAGTTTGGGCAGGCCGAACGCGCCGATCGGCAGGGCGACCGGCCACAGGAAACTGGGCGCACCCATCGCCCAGGCCACGAAAGCCAGGGTCACGCCGGTGATCCCGGACAGGATCACGAAGCGCCGCGGCGGCGCTGGCTCAGCGCCTCGGCTTCCTTGAGCTTTGCCACGACCTGTTTCTTGCGGCCGGCGAGCTGCTGTTCCTTGCCCGAACTCTTCCCTTCGCTCGCAAAACTGGGTCCCGTGCCAACAACCGCGGCGATGCGCTTTTTCATGCGCGCGCGCGGGGCGCCGGCAACCGCGAGGACCGCCAGGATGACCAGGATAAGCGCCACGCCCGCCACGCCGGCAAGCATGAAGATCTGCGGCATCATCTCGGCGATCTGGCTAGACACTGCTCTCCTCCATGACGTCCGCCAGTTCGCGCTCCTTGCCGAAATAGCGGACCCGTTCATAGAAGGCCGGCCGCAGACCGGTCGAGCGATGCCGACCGACGATGCGACCCTGCGCGTCTTCGCCCTGGATTTCGTAGATGAACAGGTCCTGCAGCGTCACCACATCGCCTTCCATGCCAACGATCTCGCTGACATGGGTGATCTTTCTGGAACCGTCGCGCAGGCGCGAGGCCTGGACGACGACATTGACGGCGCCGGCGATCTGCTCGCGCACCGTCTTTGCCGGCAGCGTGTAGCCGCCCATGGCGATCATGTTCTCGATACGCGAGATGCATTCGCGCGGGTTGTTGGCGTGGATCGTGCCCATCGAGCCGTCATGGCCAGTGTTCATCGCCTGCAGCAGATCGAATGCCTCAGGCCCGCGGACTTCGCCGACGATGATCCGTTCCGGGCGCATACGCAGGCAGTTGCGCACGAGGTCGCGCATGGTCACCTGGCCGACGCCCTCGAGGTTCGGCGGCCGCGTTTCCAGCCGCACGACATGGGGCTGCTGCAGCTGCAGCTCGGCCGCGTCCTCGCAGGTGATGATGCGTTCGTTGCGGTCGATATAGTTGGTGAGGCAGTTCAGCAAGGTGGTCTTGCCGGAGCCGGTGCCGCCCGAGATGATGACGTTGAGCCGGCAGTGGCCGATGATCTCCAGCAGCCGGCCGCCGGCATTCGAGATGGTGCCGAACTTGACCAGCTTGTCGAGCGTCAGGCGGTCGCGCTTGAATTTGCGGATGGTGAGAGCCGGCCCGTCGATGGCAAGGGGCGGTGCGATGACGTTGACGCGCGAGCCGTCCTGCAGGCGGGCGTCGCAGATCGGGCTCGATTCATCGACGCGGCGGCCGACCGCCTGCACGATGCGCTGGCAGATGTTCATCAGCTGCTGATTGTCGCGAAACTTGATGTCGGTGAGCTGGATGAGGCCGTCGGTCTCGATATAGACCTTGTCATAGCCATTGACCATGATGTCGGCGATGTCGTCGCGCGCCAGCAGCGGCTCGAGGGGACCCAGGCCCAGGATGTCGTTGCAGATGTCGGTGATCAACTGCTGCTGTTCGACCGCCGACAGCATCAGGTTGCGCATGTTGATGATTTCGCCGACGATCTCGCCGATCGCCTCACGGACCGATTTGTGATCGAGCTTGGCGAACTCGCCGAGGTCGACGGTCGCCATCAAATCGTTGAAGACGCTGACCTTGACCTCGCTCAGGCGGCTGTCCATCTCGGCCGAGCGCGTGTTGGGCGCCATGGACACATTGCCGGAGGTCGCGGTCGTGGTGGCGACCGGCAGCGCCGTCTTTTCGACCGCATCGGTCCTGGCCGCGGCCTTGTCACCCAAGGTCCCGCCTGGCGTCGTCCCGATTGGCGTGTTGCGCTTGCCGAACATCAACGATTTCCCGGCTCGTAGGTTACCCGAAAACTACCGCGGGATCATTTATTGACCTTGGCCGGCCGTTTCAGCCAGCTCAAGAGTTTCGGCTGCGACGCCGGGCGCGCGGTGCCACCCTTACGGCCGCCAAGCTGTTGGGCGAACTGGCGCAATTGCTCGTTCAGGCGGTGCGACTTGGCACCCTCGCCGATCATCTGGCCATTGTTCGCCAATTGCGCAAACAGCGTCGGGTCGAACCCGATGGTCAGACCCGGCGCAAGGCCCAGCGTATCCTGGAAGTCCTTGGCCGACAATTGGTTCCTCTTGGCCACATCCGCCTTGTTCAGCACCAGGCGGTTGGTGGCGCTGCCGCGGCGGCCCTTCAGCCAGTCGAACAGCATCTTGGCGTCGCGCAGATTGGCAAGGTCCGGGTTGGCGGTGACGACGATCTCGTCGGAGAGGAGCAGCACGGAACTGACCCAGTTGTTCCATTGCCTCGGCACATCGAGGATGACGAACTGCGCCATCGAGCGGCAGAGATCGATCAGCCGTTCGAGCGCTTCCGCCGACGGCTCGGCCATGTCCTTGAGCGAGCCGGTGGTCGAGAGGACCGACAGATGCGGCCCGTGTTCGGTCATGAAGCGTTCGACCAGCACCGGATCGATGCGGTCGGCGTCGCTCAAGGCCTCGATCAGCGGCTGCTTGGGATCGAGATTGAGCGACAGGGCCATGGTGCCGAAATTGAAATCGAGGTCGATGCCGATGACCTCCTCCTGGGTGGCGTTGGCCAGCGTCCAGGCGGTGTTGACGGCCAGCATCGAACTGCCGACGCCGCCGCGGCTGCCGACGAAGGAGATCACGCGGCCCTTGGGCGCGGAGCTCGCATCCTTGACGCAGCTCATGATGGCGGCGGCGATGTCGGCGGTGGTCACCGGGCCGACCAGATATTCGCTCACCCCCTGGCTGATCAGGCGGCGATAGGCCTGGACGTCGTTGATGGTGCCGATGACGATGACCTTGCGGCCCGGCTCGACCACGTCAGCCAGGGATTCCAGGCCCTTCTGGATGTCGTCGGGTCCGCCATTCTCCTCGACGATGATGAATTGCGGGCTGGGATTGTCGACATAATGCTTGGCCGCCCGCGCCATGCCGCCGAAATGAATCGTCATGCGGGTCTTGGCGAACTCGCGTTCGCCGGTCAACCCTTCCAGCGCGGCCTCGGTATCCTTGGAGAGCGGAAACGCCTCGATGCTGAAGCGATGAATCACTTACAATCCCCCGGTCGTGGTCGAGGGCGAGATGGCCGGGCTCTCGTTCGATGCGCCGATCTTGCCGCCGATGATGTATTTGCCGACGACATTGTCGGCGCGGGCGGCAAGGCGGCCGGTGGGTGCGGCCGCATCCACGAGGTCGCGCGGATTGACGATCATCGCGGCGATGTTGCGTTGCATCGAGCAGCCGAAATTATAGGTGTTCTCGTTGACCGGGGTGAATTCCGGGCGATCCTTCCAGATGCCGCATTCGTCGGCCAGCGCCACATAGATCGGAAATTCCATCACGGCGCGGCCGTATTTGGCCGAGTCCGGGTCGGTCGCGTAGCTGAGCTGGATGGCGCTGGGCGGCACACCGCGGCTGACCAGGACTTGCGCCACGTCATTGGCGAAGGCCGCGGCGAGCGGGTCGCTGGCGCTGGCGGCGCCGATCCGCACCTCGATGCCGCCTGCCGCCTTGTTGCCGAAATCGCGGCTGAATTCCTCGATCGCCGGCGCATCCATCAGCTTGACGCGGCCGCCCGGGCCGGGTTCCAGGATGAGCAGGGCTGTGCGCGTCTCGACCTTGATCGGGTGCTGCACGGTGGCGTCGTAATCCGCCATGTTGCCTTCGCAGGCACCGAGCCCGGTGGCGGCAATTCCGGCCAGCAGCATGGTCGCAAACAGATGGCGCGTCATGGATCGCCCCTCCTACCGAATGATGTAGCCGACCGGACCCTGGAGCTGCGGCACCTGTTCCCGCGCCGCCCCGTCCCGGTTGGTATAGATGTTCTGCAGGTGGCCCAGCAGATAGAAGTCGAGATCGTTGGCCGGCGCGAAGCCGTCGGTCGGCAGCGACAGCACGTTGGGATCGGTCGGCTGCACGATGAAGGCGCGCGCCACAATCACCAGTTCGGATTCGCGCTGCTGGAACGAGGTCGAGCGGAACAGGGTCCCGAGGATCGGGATGTTCATCAGGCCCGGCACGCCCCGGAGGGCATTGGTGATGTCGTTGTTGAGCAGGCCCGCCATCATGATGCTGCCGCCGCTCGGCAGTTCGACGGTCGAGGTGGCGCGGCGCACGATGAAGCTGGGCAGCACGATGTCGCCGATCGCCACCGAATCGGTGAAGTTGGCGGCACTCACTTCCGTGGCGATCTTGAGGCTGATGCGGCCGCGGTCCATCACGATCGGCAGGAAGGTGAGCGAGACGCCGAACGGCTTGAAGGTCACGGTGATGACGCCGTCATCGGTCGCGGTCGGGATCGGCACTTCACCGCCGGCCAGCATGGTGGCGTATTCACCGGAGACGGCGACCAGGTTCGGCTCGGCGAGCTTGTTGGCAAGGCCGTGCTGTTCCAGGATCTTGACCGCTGAATCGATGGCGCCCGGACCGTCGATGAAGAGCGCGCCGGCGGGCGTCGCGGTGGTCGCCGCCGACGTCAGCAGCGTGCCGAAGCCGCCGCCGACCACCGAGGCGCCGCCGGTGACGCCGGTGATGACCAGATCGCCGACCGTGGTCGGGCTGATGAGGTTTTCGAGGCCCAGTTCCTTCAGCGCCGATTTCTGCACCTCGGCCACCGAGACCTTGATGAGGACCTGCTGCTCGGCGTTGATGCGCATCATGTTGATGATCTGCGGGTCGGCGCTGACGAAGCGGCGCGCGATGCTGGTCGCCTGGCGCGAGGCAAGATCGGATCCGACCGAGCCGTTGAGCACGAGCGAGTCACCGGCGCCGGTCACGGTCACGCGGTCGTTCGGCAGGGCCTCGCTGATCGCCGCCTCGGCCGCCTTGGCGTCGGGATGGACCGAGACCTGGTAATGGTCGATCATCTTGCCGGCGGCATCGAGCAGGAAGACGTTGGTGGAGCCGATATTCTTGCCGGCGATGAACAGGCGCGTGGGCGAGCGGATGATGACGTCGGCCACGTCGGGACTGCCGACGATGATGTCGCGCGCGGGCTCCGTCAGGTTCAGCTAGATCGTGTTGTTGATGGCAAGCTCGATCCGCTTGTCGACCGGCGCTTCCGTGGGCAGGAGGCTGTCCGGCACTGTCGCCGGCTGGACCAGCGTATCCTGGGCATGGACAGTGCCAGCCAAAGGCAGCCCCATCATGAAGCCCAGTGCGAGGGTTGCCAGCGCCATGCCGGCGCCCAACGACCGTAACGACCATCCCTGCATCATTTTCGCCCGATCATCCCCGATCATCTTTGCCAGTATTTCATTGCCAGCATCCTATTTCCCGAGGCTTTCCACGGTAACGGCACCGCCGCGATTGATCCTGATGGTCTGCGACACGGCTGGTGCTCGCGGCGCTTCCGGCTGTTCGTCGACCACCGGCATCTCGAACAGGTCGGTCGCGAGGCCACCGCGCATGAGATCGTCGAGCACCTTGCTGGTGCTGCGGTCGGTGACGAAGATCGGCGCCTTGGCATCTTCCGCGGCCGCCACATCGTTCCTGGCCCAGCTGCGCAAGGTCAGCACGATCTGGCCGAGCTGGGTCGCAACGAGGATCTTCTGCGCCTGTTCGGAGGTCACTTCCATGGTCACGGTCTGGGCGTTGAGGCCGGGCCCGGTACCTTCGGGGCGGCTCAGATTCTGGTTGACCGCCAGCACCTTGATATCGCGCATGACGGCTTCGACCGCGACTGTGCTGAGTAGATCACGACCGACATCCTCGGGCACGCCGGCAAAGTCGCGGACATTGGTGATCATGAAGACGTCGACGCGGTCATTGGGCAGGATGAGTCCGGCGGCACCGGTGCGCGGCGAGACGTCGATGG
>NZ_CAMDRA010000090.1 GCF_945906275.1 Dongia mobilis | reverse complement strand
GGGAAAATGCTGCCGGACTCGACGCTGCCTTTGTCGGCGTACCCTTCGACATCGGCACCTCGAACCGCGCCGGCGCCCGTTTCGGCCCGCGCCAGATCCGCGCCGAATCCTGCCTCATCCGCCCCTACAACATGGCGACCCGCGCTGCTCCCTTCGACAGTCTCAGCGTGGCCGACATCGGCGACGTCGCCATCAACACCTTCAACCTGCAAAAGAGCATGGGCATCATCGAAGCCGCCTATGACGACATCCTCAGCCACGATTGCATGCCGCTCACCATGGGCGGCGATCACACCATCGCGCTGCCCATCCTGCGCGCGCTGAAGAAGAAATACGGCCCCGTCGGCATGGTCCATATCGACGCCCATGCCGACGTCAACAACTCCATGTTCGGCGAACCGATCGCCCATGGCACGCCGTTCCGACGCGCGGTCGAGGAAGGCCTGCTCGACGGCAAGCGCGTGGCGCAGATCGGCCTGCGCGCGACCGGTTATGCGGCGGAAGATTTCGACTGGCCGCGCGCCCAGGGCTTCCGCGTCGTGCAGGCCGAGGAATGCTGGTACAAATCACTGACGCCGCTGATGGCGGAGATCCGTCAGCAGCTGGGCAAGGGCCCGGTCTATCTGTCCTTCGACATTGACGGCCTCGATCCCTCCTCGGCACCCGGCACCGGCACGCCGGAGATCGGCGGCCTCACCACCATCCAGGGCATCGAGATCATCCGCGGCTGCCGCGGCCTCGACCTGGTCGGCTGCGACCTGGTCGAAGTCTCGCCGCCTTATGATCCCACCGGCAACACGGCATTGCTGGCGGCCAACCTGCTCTATGAAATGCTGTGTGTGCTGCCGGGCGTCAAGTACCGGACATAAGGTCCATCGTCATCCTCCGCGAAGGCGGAGGATGACGAACTGGCGCGCACTTATTTCGGCATCACCACCGTCATATAGGGCGCACTCGGCTTTTCCTGCGCGCCGAACGGGCCCGGCACCTGATGGTCCACCGCCGGCAGGGTCCGCAGATAGGCAACCAGGTCCGCGGCGTCTTCCTTGGTGATATGGCCATAGGACATCCAGGGCATGGCCGGTGCCAGAATTCTGCCATCCGGGCGGACACCGGTCGTGAAGGCGGCAATGACCTGCTCGTCGGTCCATTCGCCGAGGCCGGTCTTCTTGTCGGGTGTCAGGTTGGGCGGATAGAACACGCCCATCCCCGGTATCTCGAAGCCGATATCCGAGCCGGCGAGCGGCGTTTCCAGATTCGGTTTCGGGGTGAAGGCGCCGGTATTGTGGCAGCCGCCGCAATCCATGATGTTCGCCAGATAGGCGCCCCGCGCGACCTGATCCTCCGCCTTGGCAGGGGCCATGCCGGCGGCAAGTAACAATGTCGCGCTGGCGACGGCAAAACCGACTTTCATGACAAATCACTCCTCAAGATTCATTGGAATTGCGGTCCGGTTAACCAGATCGGTCCCGGTCTCGCATCGGCGCCTCAATAACCCGGTTGCGCCCGCCAGAAAACCTAAGAGAACACTAAAACCATGTGAGCCCGATCACATCCGGATTTGGCCCACCCAAAATAGTCATACAAAAAGGGCCGCGACTGGGTCGCGGCCCTTTGCACCGCCAGGCTGATCAGCCTCACGGTTTAGATACCGAGGTTAGATCCCGGGGCGCAGTTCGATCTGCGCCACGCCGGCGGCGACATTGACGCCGACGCTGCCGGTGACGCTCACCGGCTGCAGGGCGATCTGGCTATTGCCGCCACCCACCAGCACATTGGCGCCGAGGCCGAGGCCGGCAGCCACATCCGCCGTGGCGCCGCCATACTGACCGGCGAGCGCACCCGGGGCGACATTGCCCGGCGCGAACACGACCCAGATCATATGGGCTTCCTTGGTGAAGCCGATATCGACACCGTATTTGTTGATCTCGCCGTTATAGACCTCGGCCGAGCCGTCGGCGCGGGTGAACACGCAGGACATCGTCTTCGACGACCCGAAGATGAAACCCATGCCACCGGCCACGTTGCAGCTCAGCGAACCGACATTGACGCCCGATGCCGAAAAGGCCGGGACAGCAGAAATCATCAGCGCCGCGGCGGCGGCGATCAGGCTACGCATATTCATATTGAAGCTCCCATGAATGAAGACCTCCGTCGCCCGTCCGCGGCGGTAACAGCAATCTAGCACCGGCGGATTGAAAGTCCCAGACGGGACTAGCCAATTCGCTGTGATGTCCCTCACAAAGCCCCTGTTTACCGGGGTTTGCGCCCGTCCGCCCCCCTCCCCGGAATATTTGCCGCCCAGCAACTGAACTGGCTGGCAACTGGACAGGCTGGCCCTTTCCGGGAACTATCCGGACATCGATCCCAAGGAAGCAGCCAAGACTTTGCAGAAACGCCATCTTCCACCCCTGAATGCCCTGCGCACCTTCGAGGCCGCCGCCCGCCATCTCCATATGGGCAAGGCCGCGGACGAGCTGGGTGTGACCCATGGCGCCGTCTCGAAGCAGATCGTCAACCTCGAGGATCAGCTCGGCTTCAGCCTGTTCCAGCGCCTTGGCAATCGCCTCGCCCTCACCGATCATGGGACAAAGCTGCTCAAGGCAGCAACCGCCGCCTTCGACCAGTTGGGCGATGCCATCGCGCGGCTGGACGGGGAAGCCATCGCCGGCGAATTGCGCGTCTCGGTTCCGTCCGCCTTCGCCGAGAAATGGCTGATCCCGCGCCTTGCCCGTTTCATCGACCTCGTCCCCGGGCTGAAGCTCGCGGTCCATTCCGCCAACGCCAGCTACGAGGCCAAGGCCGACGATGTCCTGGGCGAAGATTTGGACCTGGCCGTCCGCTATGGCGAGCCGGTCTGGAAGGACGGTACCGCCCGCCTCCTCTCCCATGTGGGCTCGTTCCCGGTCTGCAGCCCGGTGCTGATGTCGGCCGATCCGGGCCTCGCCAGCCCGGCCGATCTCCGCCACCACACCCTGCTGCTCGACGATCCCGAAGGCACCAATTGGCGCCGCTGGCTGTACCGCGCCGGCGTCCCCCATGGTGATCTGCCCAGGACGATCTATTTTCAGGACTTCAACCTGCTGCTCGCGGCGGCGCGACAAGGGCTTGGCCTGTGCCTGGCCGACCAGATCACCGCCGGCGAGGATCTAGTCCGCGGCCACCTGCTGCGGCCGTTCCGCCAATCGATCGAGCATCTCGGTGCCTATTTCATCGTCCTGCCGGCTTTGGTATCGCCCGGCGCCCGGGCCTTCGCCGAATGGCTGGAGGCTGAAATCGCCCTCTCCGGCATGCCCGGCGACGAGCCTGTGAGCTAAAGTCGACCAAGAGCCCCCTATTACTCCCTGGGATGATCTCGCATCCGGCTGGTAAGGTCCCACATTCAATCACCACCAACAGGGAATAAAACCATGACCAGCGCCCAAACGCCCCTTCGCGGCCGTGTCATCGGCGGCGGCACGCCGCTCATGAAGAAATGGAACCTCGCCTCGGAATCTGGCGCGCTCAAGGACGTGCTGCTCGGGCCGGCCGAGGGCTTCCGCTGGATGGGCCTGGAGAACGCGGCCTGGTCATCCCTCGTGCGCGATACCATGCGCAAAGGCTACAAGTTCGACAAGCAGGTCGCGATGCGCCAGCACCGGGAGATGATCAACGCCTATGAGGATGCCGGCGTCAATTGCCACTTCCTGCCGTTGGACGAGCACAACCCCTACCAGGTCTATGCGCGCGACTCCTCCTTCATGACGCCTTACGGCGCCGTCATCTGCCAGATGGCCAATCCGCGCCGGCGTGGCGAATACGCCTCCTGCCTGCGCTTCTACCTCGAGAACGATATCCCGGTTTACGACATGGTGAGCTCGGGCAATTTCGAAGGCGGCGACTTCAACATCATTGCCGACAAGACAGCCCTCATCGGCTACACCGACCATCGCTCGGAAGAAGTCTCGGCCCGCCAGATTTCGGAATGGATGGTCGACGAAGGCTGGGAGATCAAATTCGCGCCCATCGACCAGTTCTACGTCCATATCGATCTGATGGTCTGCATGCTGAACGAGCATGTGGCCGCCGTCTGCCTCGAGACCACGGAGGACGATGTCATCGATTTCCTGAAAGCCAAGAAAATCGAAATCATTCCGGCGACCTTCAAGGAGACCATGGCCTTGGGCTGCAATGTCGTGGCGCTCGGCAAGGACCGCATCCTTTCGACGCTCGGTGCCAAGGATCTCAACGCCAAGCTGCGCGCCAACGGCTTCACCGTCTACGATCCGGACATGACCATGTTCACCTGGGCCGGCGGCGGCGTCCATTGCATGTGCCAACCGCTCAACCGCGAAGCGGCGTAAAGTCGCCACCCTCGCCCGGTCCGGCCAGCGGGCCGGGCGAGGTCACGCCTCAGCCACTCGGCAACAGATCGTCAATGAGATCGATGACCCGGGAAATCCGGGTATCGGCATCGCCGCTCACCATCGCCCAGGGTGTCGCCTGGGCCGAGAGGCGCTCGATGAAACGCTGGTGCATGCCTTCCCGGACATGGGCGCCATCGCGCAATCCGTCGTCAACGAAGGGCACCCCGGCAATACCGGTGAGCAGATAAAGCGCCCGCGGCGGCAAAGCTCTTGCGAATGCCTCCAGACCGGGATCGGCGCCACCGACATAACGTTCGTGCCAGAGGCACGTCGCCAGCGCATCGGTGTCGCACAGAAGCAATGGCGCTCCGTCACGGGCGGCAGCTTCCTCCCAATCGGTCTGCACCCGGGCAACATGGTGAAACTGCGCAGAGTGCCAGGCGAGGTCTTCCGGTCGCGGCTCGGGCGCTTGCCGCGCAAGCGCAACGCCACGCGCCGCTGCCAGCAGATTGATCGAGTATTCGCGCCCATATTCCGGCACCAGCCCCGTGCGCGCCCAGACGCCACCCCGCTGTCGATAGGCTGTCTGCAAGGCTCGCGCCAGGGTCGTCGTGCCCGTCGATTCCGCCCCGAGGATGACGACGCGCCGCGTGAAATAGGCCCGCACCGCCGGTGCCAGGAAGTCCCAATGTGACGCCGGTTCGCTGCGTACGGCACTTCCCGAGACCGGATAGAGAATCCGGTCTCGATCGAGGCAGACCGGCACGGCCGCAAAGCGACGGGCGAGCTCAACCCCATAGTCTTCGGAGCTGAAGACCGCATCGACCGCAACCGCCGTGCGGCCGGCAGCTGAATCAGCGAGAGAAATTCCCTCGCGCATGAGCGCTACCTGCGCGCCCCAGACCTCATCATCGTCATAGTCCACCGGCAGATTGTCGATGACACCGCTCACTGTCACATGGGGCCAGGCGGCAAAGGATTCCCGGATAAAGCCGAGGCGCTGCGCCAAGGGCAGTGTCTCATGGTCGGCCGCCATCACCACGACCGTCACCTGGTCTGCGAACGTGGCAGCGGTCCGGATAAGGTATTCGTGCCCGGCATGGGGCGGATAGAATTTCCCGATCACCAGCCCGTGCCGAAAGCGCATGTCGCCGCTACTCCGTCGCCAAGGCCGCACGTGGCACTGCCCGGCCTTGGCTTAGCAGCATTTCCTGCCGCCACAATTGATAGCCGCGACAGGCCAGAACCAGGAATACCGCATAGAGAAGGGCGATCAGATAGAGTTCCTTGTAGAGATAGACCGGAATGGAAATGATGTCGGTCGCGATCCACAGCAGCCAGGTTTCCAGAATCTTCCGGTTGAGCAGCCATTGTGCGACGATGCTGAGCGACGTGATCAACGCGTCGAGAACCGGGATACTGCCCTTCACCCAAGTCAGGAAGGCATAGAGTGACCCGACCAGCAGCAGCACCGCGAGTGCTGTCCCCAGCCGCTCGACCATGGTGGCGGCCCGGATCGTCTTGCGTCTACTGACGCCGCCGGTCAACCAGAACCACCAGCCGGCGAACCCGAGAATAATGAACATGATCTGCAGGCCGGCATCGGCAAACAAGCGCGCATCAAAGAACAGCAGAAACAGCAGGGCGCCATTGGCAATGCCGATCGGAAAGTTCCAGATGTTGCGGCGCGCCGTCAGCCACACCGCCAGGAGGCCGGTCACAAATCCGACCCCCTCGACGACCGACAGCGTCGCACCCAGCGCGGTCAACAGCGGCTGATTGAGCCAGTCGATGATCATCTGCATGAACTGCTTCCTTCGTCGCCATAGTCTGGCGCATATCGGATCCATGTCAAATCCGGGCAGCTTGCAGTGACCTGGCTCGTGCGGGACGGTCGCTACCGCGATATCGCCACGATCAATGCGTCCACCGCGACGGCGCCGGCTTCATTGACGATAAGCGGGTTGACATCGATCTCGCCGATGAGGCCATCAAGATCACCTACCATGACCGAAAATGCAGCGAAGGCCTGCGCCAGCTTGCCGACATCGGCTGGCTTGGCGCCGCGCTTGCCATCCAGCAGCGGGCGCAGGGAGAGCTGGTCGATCTGCCGGCGTGCCTCGATCGGCCCGAAAGGCGGCAGAGCAAAGCGGCGATCCGGCATCATTTCAATGAGGACACCACCGGCGCCGATCATGACAATCGGGCCGAATTGCGCATCCTGCGTCATGCCGAACGATATCTCGGTCCCTTTCCCAGCCATCGGCATCAGCAGCACATGGGCACCCAGCCGCGTCTTGAGATCGGCATAGGCGGTTTCAAGGGCCGCCGCATCCTTGATCCCGAGCTTGACGCCGCCGACATCGGATTTGTGCAGGATGCCCGGCTCCGCCGTCTTCATGACCACGGGGTATCCGATTTTTTCCGCCGCCTGCCTGGCGCCATCAAGATCGTCGGCGTGCAGATGCGCGATGACCGGCACGCCGTAATCCGCCAGCAGATCGAGTGCGTCGGCTTCCGATAGATTGCCCGTTGCCAGCCTTGCCGCCCATTTGCTGCGCAAACCGGCCGGCGCCGCCGCGATGTGATCTTCGCTCTGCGCGGCGCGGTCTCGTTCCGCCATCGCCTTCTTGACGACATTCAGCATCGAGACGACCCCGGAGAGAACCGGCACCCCGTCATGGGCAAGGCGCGTGATCACCTCGAGATTGGCGTTGCTCGCCACATTGGTGGTGTAGAAGACCGGCTTCGTCGATTTGGCACTCACCCGGCGCAGGACATCGGCATAGCCGCCGCTCAAATAATACCCGTCGCGCGCCTCGACGCAGAGCGTCGCCAATGCGGTGTCCGGATCGTCCACCAGCGCCTGCAAGCAGTCCTCGAAGATTCCGTCCCAATCGTTCCCCGTACCCCAGGCATCGAGTGGATTGATCGGCTCCAGCCCGTAATCCAGCCGTGCTGCAAGCTTCTGCCGCGTGGCCTCGTTGATCTTGGCAAACCTCACGCCATTCTCGATCCCAAGATCGAGCACCAGTTCCCGGAAGCCGCCGGAATCATGCATCGTGGCAAGCCCGCCCGGCGCCAGCTTGCGCTCCGAGGAGAAGAGGTGCAGCGCGTTCACCAACTCGTCCATGTTGTCGACTTCGATGACGCCGTAATGATCGAACAGCGCCCGGTAGGCTGCGTGATTGCCGGCAACTGCACCTGAATGCGACACGGCAAGCGCGGCACTCTCCGCCGTGCGACCGACCTTCAACGCCACGACCGGAATGCCTTTGGCGCGCGCCTTGGCCAGCGATGCCTTGAAGCCATTTGGATCGCGCACGGTTTCCAGAAACAAGCCCACAACGTTGGTGGCCGGAATATCGAGGGCAAAATCGAGATAGGCGGCCATGTCGGTCGCCAGCTCCTGCCCCGCCGAGACGGCAAGGGTGAAACCGAAACGCCGGTCGGTATGGCACAGCGCTGAAAAGGCCGAGCCGGAATGGGTGATGAAGGCGACATTGCCCTTGCGGATCCAGTCCGGCGGTGGAAAGCCGCAGACGCGCAGGCCGAAATCGAGATGATAGAAACCCATGCAATTGCCACCACAGATGGCGATCCCCGCAGCCTTCGCTTTCCGGGCTATGCGCTCGGTCAGTTTCGGCTCAGCATCATCTTCCAGATAGCCGCTGGCAAAGATCGTGGCGGCGCCGATGCCGCAGGCAATGAGTTCGTCGAGCGCTGCTTCGAGCCGTGCATTGGCGATGCCCAGCACCGCCATGTCGACCACTTCCGGCAGATCGGCGAGCGACTTGTAGCATTTCTGCCCGTCGATCTCGTCATAGCCGGGATTGACGAAATAGATCTTCGACGGTGTCCCCGTCATGCCGGTCGAGGTGATCATGCCGCGCCCGACCGAGCCCTCCTTCGGACTGGCGCCAACGAGCGCCACGCTCTTCGGCCGCAATAGCCGATCCAATTTATGTGCCATCCCCTGCCCCAGTTTATTTCGTCATCCCCCGCGAAGGCGGACCACCCACGAGTTTCCTTCTTCGTGACAGATAAAACTTCGTGGGAGGTCCGCCCCCCTTATTCAAGATCGGGCGGACCATGACGACTGAATATCGGATTACTCTTTCTTCCCCGCCAACGTTGCCAGCACCGCGCGTTCGCGCAGCGCGTGCTCCTGCGCATTGGCAAGGCGCGCTTCGAACAGGCGCTGTGCCTCTTCATGGATCGGGCCATAGACCTCCATCCACAATTGCGCATCGGTCGCCACCATCAGGCGCCCGATCTGCCAGGAGGTAGGTTCGGCGCGACCGTCAAGCCAGCTCTCCAGGATCTTGACCGAGATACCGGCAGCAGCCGCCAGTATCTCGCGGCGCAACGGCCCCACCGGCTCCATGCGTTTGCGCAGGGCTGCGGCCAGGCGCGCGCGATGTGCGTTGCGCCCCTGCACTTCCTGGTCGATCACCAACACGACGCCATTGTCGTTGTCGCCCTTCGACTTCTTGGTCCCGCCGGCGAAATGCGCCGGGAAGACCGAGGCCAGATATTGCCGGCAGATCCGCTTGGCCTCGGCGCGATTGAAGGTTTTGGGTTCCATCAGGCAATCGAACCACATGCCGTCGATCATCGCATTGAGGCCGGTCGCGACATCGCCGGCACTGACGCCTTCATAGCCGCCTTCCTGGATGATGCGCTGGCACAGCGTCTCGGTCTGGGCGAGGTAATCCTGCTCCAACCTTTGCACCACGTCATGATAGGATTGGTTGCCGCGCGCTTCCGCCCAGAAGGCGTACCAGATCGAGACCCTCTCGACATTGCAGACGGTCGGATGAAAGTCGGCCTCGATCATCGCTTCAAGCCCGGCGGCCGGTGCTACCTTGCCCTTGTTGATCGCCGCCTGCCAGAAAGCCGAATATTCCTCGGCGATCTGCTCAAGCGTCGCGATCAGCAGCTGTTCCTTGGACTTGAAGTAGAAATTGACGATGCCCGGAGACAGGCCGGCCTCGCTGGCCACATGGGTCAGCGTCGCATTGGCATATCCGACCCGGCCGATGGCGCGAATTGTCGCATCTATCAACTGCTTACGGCGAACTTCCTTAACGGCTTCGGCCTTGGCCATGGACGCTTTAACCCTTTCACTGCCACTTACGGGAATCGGGATAACTCCATGATATCTTTAACTTTGCTGCACTCGCAACATTAAATGTTCGTTCAGTGATATTGCCATTTTCTGAATCGCATGATAGATTTTTTATACAAACATTCAATGACCGGACGGTAACAGACTCGTTACCACTACCCAACCGGAGCGCGGGAAACCCCGCATCACTTTGAGACCAATGGAGATTTTCAGATGACCACGATCAAAACCGATCGTCGCAAAATGGATAAGAGCCGCGCCCATTTCCAGGAGGCCATCAAGCACATGCCCCTCGGCGTCAGCTCCAACTTCCGCTATTGGGGTGACGACAACACGGTCTTCGTGAAAAAGGGCAAGGGCGCCCGCCTCTGGGATCTCGACGGCAACGAGTATATCGATTACCGCCTCGGCTACGGCCCGGCCATCCTCGGCCATTGCAATGAAATCGTCGACGCCGCCGCGCGCGATGCGCAGTCGGTCGGCACCGTCTTTGCGCTCGGCACGGAAAAGGAAGTCACCGTCGCCAAGCTCATCAAGGAAATGATGCCGGCGGCCGAACTGGTCCGCTTCTCGAACTCCGGCACCGAAGCTGTGATGGCCGCCCTGCGCCTGGCGCGCGGCTATACCGGCAAGGACAATTACGTGACGTTCGAAGGCTCCTATCACGGCCTGTTCGACGCCACCATGTGGACCGCCGACCCGGAAGACATGAAGGACCAGAGCAAGGATCCGAACGTCATCCCCTACGGCCTCGGCATTCCGGCCGTCGTTCGCCAGCTCTTCTGGCAGGTGCCCTACAATGACGCGCAGCGCCTGGAAGACGTGCTGAAGAAGAATCACGACACCATCGCCGCCGTGCTCATCGAGCCGATCCTCGGCAATTGCTGCGGCATCCCCTCGAAGCCGGAATTCATCAAGGCCGTGCGCGAACTCTGCACCAAATACGGCGTGCTGATGATCGTCGACGAAGTGAAGACCGGTTTCCGCGTCGCCAAGGGCGGTGCCCAGGAACTCTACGGCATCGAGGCCGACATCTTCACCGTGGCAAAGGCGGTGGCCAACGGCTATCCGATCTCGGCCATCGGCGGCAAGGAGGAGATCCTCCGGAAATACGGCAAGGGCGTGGCCCATGGCGGCACCTATACCGCCCAGGCGATGAGCTTGGCGGCTGCCGAAGCCACTTTGACCATCCTCAAGGATACCGACGCCCTGGCGAACATCGCGGCCTATGGCCAGGCGATGCAGGACGGCATGCACAAGGTGCTCGTGAAGCGCGGCATCCCGCACAGCTTCACCGGCCACCAGTCGATGTCTGGCCTGTTCTTCAGCGCCGAAGCACCGACCACCTACCGCAACTGGAAGCTCTCCGACTACACCTTCTACGACACCATGGCCGGCATCCTCATCGATATGGGTATCATGTGCGAGCCGGACAGCCGCGAGCCCTGGTTCATCTCCTCGGCCCACGACAAGAAGTGCCTCGACGAGACGCTCTCGAAGTTCGAGGAAGCCGTCGACCTCACCCTTGACGAACTCGCCAAGGGCCGTGAGACCGAAGACAAGCTCATGCCCGGCATCAGCGGCTGATCAGTTACGACCTGAAGACGGAAACGGCGCCTTGGCAACAGGGCGCCGTTTTTGCTTCTGCCATGAAGTTTATTTCACCTAACGCATTTCGACACCGCAGATCCTCGCCGCCACACAACTTCAGCGCGGACCGGCTGCATTGCTTCATGGTCCTGGCCTCGCCGGCAGAAACGCAGGTGTCACCTTATCGACGCTGTTTCCACTTCCCGGCGATCACACATCTAGGTCCGTAGCGCGGCGCGCAAGCAACCTGCCGGCGATGTGAGGACCTCGCGAATACCTCAATCCGATAAGTATTTGACCACCTCGGAGGCACCTGGAATTCTGATCTCCCAGCATCACCATGCGCATCAGGGGAGATGGAAATGCCACAGTATCAGACCGGCACCGCCGGCAACGACACGCTCACTGGCACCTGGTGGTTCGATATCATCGACGGCGCCGAGGGCAACGACACCATCTTTGGCGACCGCGAGCTCGATCATCTTTATGGCGGGGCCGGCGACGATGTGCTGTGGGGCGGCCTCGGAGGCGATCAACTGTTCGGCGGGGACGGCTTCGACACCGCCGTCTATCAGACCTCAACCACGGGCGTCACGGTCAATCTCGCCAAGATCATTCAATACGGCGGCGAGGCCGAGGGCGACCGGCTCTATGCCATCGAGGCCGTGGTCGGCTCCGATTTCGACGATACTCTTTCGGGCCGCAACCCCGGCCTGCTCTTCCGCGGCGGCGGTGGCGCCGACCACATCAGCGCATTCGGCGGCTTGTCGCGCGCCAGCTACGCTTTCTCTCCGGAAGGCGTCGATGTCGACATCACGCGCGCGGGCGCCCAGATCGGCGGTGATGCCCAGGGAGATGTTCTGCTCGGCATCGACAATCTGACCGGCAGCGACTTCGACGACCGGCTGACTGGGAACGTCAACCGCAACACCTTCTCTGGCGGCCGCGGTGCCGACTATTTCGATGGCGGCGGCAACCGCGATTTCGTCGACTATCGCGGCTCGACCGCCGTCGATATCGATCTCTACCGTGCGACCCAGCAAGGCGGCCATGCCGAAGGCGACCAGCTGGTCTCGATCGAGAACATCCGCGGCAGCACCGCCGATGACCAAATCGTCGCAACCTATATCGACAACGAACTCATCGGCGATGCCGGCAACGACTATCTCGATGGCGGCGGCGGCAATGACCTCCTCAAGGGTATGACCGGCGACGATACGATCCTGACCCACAGCCAAGGTTTCGCCGATGGCGGTGCCGGCTTCGACACGCTCATCATCCAATTCGACGAACGCGATCCGTTCGACGGTGTCTCTCTCTATGTCGACAATCTCGGCAACATCTCCAGCCGCTACCTCAGCGACTACGACCCGCCCGCCGGCTACAATCTGGGCGCCACCGGCTTCGAGCGCATCGAGGTCACCGGCACCCAGTGGAGTGATGGCTTGATGGGAACCAGCGATGCCGACATCCTGCGCGGTGCTGCCGGCGACGATTACATTCAGGGTGGCCAGGGCGACAGCCTGGACGGCGGCGACGGCCGCGATGCCGTGGAACTCCGCTACGACCCCAATACCACGGCTGACATCAATGTCGACCTTGGTGCCAGCATCGCCACGGGCATCGCGATGCTCGCCAATTTCGATGATCTCACGGTCACGACCGGTCGTGGCAACGACCATATCGTCGGCGGCAGCGAAGGCAACTGGATCAATACCCAGGGCGGTGACGATGTCGTGCAGCTCTTCGGCCACCACAATTACGCGGACCTCAACCCCGGTGACTTTGACGATTTCGACACCTATATCGGCAGCGATGGGGTCGACCAGGTCGCAGTCGGCAATCGCGGCTCCGTTGATGGCGGCGGCGGAGCCGAGGATGTGTTGACCCTCCGTTTCTATGGCAGCGATGCCGTCACCTTCACCGCCGCCGGCAACTTTTCCAGCACCGGCCTCACCTTCGTCAATTTCGAAACGTTCAACATCTACCGCGAAAACACCGTGGCCGGCGATACCCTGCAGCTGGGCGAGGGCCATGACCTGGTCTATGGCGGTGGTGGCGATGACCTCATCGACGGCCATGGCGGCTACGATCTGCTGCGCGGTGGCCTTGGCAATGACAGCCTGGCCGGCGGCACCGGGGAAGATCAACTCTACGGCGATCTTGGCCATGACAATCTGCGCGGTGATGCCGGCGCCGACCGCTTCTATTTCAGCCAGGGCCTGGATGTCGTGACGGATTTCAGCGTCGCCGACGGCGACATGATCATCATCGGTACCGATTTCCAGGACGAGGATCATGACAGTTTCGCCGACTTGATGGCCCATTCCCAGGAGACGGCCGGCGGCCTGCTGCTCACCAGCAGCGACAGCGCCTCGACCTTGCTGCTGGCCGGCATCACCAAGGCCGATCTCACCGACGCCGCCTTCGACCTCCTCGTCTAACGCACACACAACCAGGAGATGATTTCTGCGATACGACCAGAGCACTGATCGGCACGATTTCATGGCGACGTCGGGTCCAGAACCCGACGCGGCCATCGCGCCCGCGTTAATTGCACCCAGCAAGAGAGTTTGACTCCCCGTTCTTTGATTCCTATCGTTCTTCAGTCCGTCGCCCAGCGACGGATTTGGCCGGTGAGACACCATTCTCTTTCCCGGCAGATAGGGGGAGTGCGATGAAGGACTTCCGCGGCGAACCCATCTCGACCCAGAATGCCGGGTCACTCGATATTTTTGAACGGGCGCTGCGTGCGCTCAACGTTTATCGCGGCGATCCCGTGGCGATCATCGACGAGGCCCTGGCGCAGGAGCCGGATTTTGTCATGGGCCATGTCCTGCGCGCCCATGTTCACGTGACGATGTGGGAGCGCAGCGTCCTGCCGGCGGTCAATGACTCGTTGGCGCGGCTGGGCGAGCTCGATAATCGCAGCAACGACCGGGAACGCGGTCACGTTCGCGCCCTCTCCTTGTGGGCGGCTGGCGACTGGCGCGGCTACAAGGCTGCGCTGGACCGATTGCTGGTGGACCATCCCCGTGACCTCCTCGCCCTCCAGGCGGGTCACCTCAGCGATTTCTTCCAGGGCGACCGCGAAAATCTGCGCGGCCGCGTCGCGCGGGCACTGCCCTTCTGGACCCGCGATGATTCCGGCTTCGGGCTGCTCCACGGCATGCATGCCTTCGGCCTTGAGGAATGCGGCAGCTATGGCGCGGCCGAAGAAGCGGGCCGCCACGCCCTTGACCTCGATGCGGATGATTGCTGGGCACAGCATGCCTTGGCCCATGTCATGGAAATGCAGGCCCGCCAGGCGGAAGGTGTCGCTTTCATGGAATCGCGCCAGGAGCACTGGGCCCAGGACGATAACGGCTTCCAGTTCCACAATTGGTGGCACACCGCCCTCTTCAATCTCGACCAGGGCCATCACGATCGTGCGCTCGAGATCTATGATCGCGGCATTCACCCCCAGCCGACTGAAATTCAATTGATGCTGCTCGATGCCGCGGCACTCCTCTGGCGCATGCATCTCAGCGGCATTGATGTCGGTCGGCGCTGGGATGATCTGGCATCGACCTATGGCAAGGGAACCGAGACCGGCTTCTACGCCTTCAACGACATGCATGCCATGCTGACCCTGGTCGCAACCGGCCGCCAACAGGAAGCCGCTGCCTTGCTGCGCACGATCGAGGATATGTCAGGGGCCGACAACACCAACGGCATGATGACAAGGGAGGTAGGCCTTCCCATCCTTCATGGCATCCTGGCATTCGGCGCCGGCCGCTATGCCAAGGCGGTCGATCACCTCATGCCGGTGCGGTACCGCGCGGCCTTGTTCGGCGGCAGCCACGCGCAGCGCGATATTCTGCATCGGACCCTGATCGAGGCCGCCTTGCGTGGCGGCGACAAGGCCCTGGCCCATGTCCTGGCACATGAGCGCATCGCCTTGAAGCCACACTGCCCCTTCACCTGGCAACTACATCAGCGCGCGACGCACTAGGCCACACGCCACATCACAACGTCCCGGGAAACAGCTTCCACGCGCCGACGGCGTCCAGATAAGGCAAGGATGGATAGTCGGTGATGGTGAGGCCGCCATCCACCGTCAACACGGTGCCGGTCACGAAGGACGCCTCGTCCGAGGCGAGGAACATCACAGCGCGCGCGATTTCGTCCGGCGTCCCCATCCGTCCGAGCAGCGAGGCACCCTTCTCCCACTCTTCGGCGGCACCGCTGCCGCCGGTGGTTTCCGTCTTGATCCAGCCGGGCGAGACCGCATTGGCGCGGATGCCATG
>NZ_CAMDRA010000089.1 GCF_945906275.1 Dongia mobilis | reverse complement strand
TGGTGAAGCTCGCCGACCGTCTCCACAACATGCAGACGCTGCATTTCATCAAGAATGCCGACAAGCGCCGGCGCATCGCCGCCGAGACCATGGAAATCTATGCGCCGCTCGCCGAGCGCATGGGCATGCATCAGCTGAAGGACGAGCTGGAGAACCTGGCCTTCGCGGAACTGAATGCCGACGCCTATAGCTCGATCATGCAGCGCCTTTCCTACCTGCGTGAGCAGGGTGCGGATATCTGCGCCAAGATCATCGCCGAGCTGCAGAAGACGATGAAGGAAGCGGAACTCGTGGCCGAGGTGTCGGGCCGCGAGAAGACGCCCTATTCGATCTGGCGCAAGATGCAGAAGAAGCGCATGGAGTTCGAGCAGCTCTCCGACATCATGGCGTTCCGCGTCATGGTGAAGGATATCGGCCAGTGCTATCAGGCGCTGGGTGCCCTCCACGGCAAATATTCGATGATCCCGGGGCGCTTCAAGGATTACATCTCGACGCCCAAGCCCAACAATTACCAATCGCTCCATACCGGCATCATCGGCCCGCAGCGCATGCGCATCGAGGTGCAGATCCGCACCGACAACATGCACGAAATCGCCGAGATGGGGGTGGCGGCACATTGGGGCTACAAGCAGGGCTCGACCAAGATCGACGGCCGCCAATATCGCTGGCTGCGCGAACTGCTGGATATCCTGGAGCACGCCTCCGGGCCGGAGGAGTTCCTCGAACATACCAAGCTGGAGATGTTCCAGGACCAGGTGTTCTGCTTCACGCCGAAGGGCGATCTCATCGCCCTGCCGCGCGGGGCGACGCCGGTCGATTTCGCCTATGCGGTCCATTCCGAAGTGGGCGACACATGTGTCGGCGCCAAGATCAACGGCCGCATCATGCCGTTGCGCACGGAATTGCAGAACGGCGACCAGGTTGCCATCGTGAATTCCAAGGCGCAGACGCCGTCCCCTGCCTGGGAACGCTTCGTCGTCACAGGGAAGGCCCGCGCCTGCATCCGCCGCTTCATCCGGACGCAGCAGCGCGCGCAATATCTGGAGCTTGGCCGGGCGATGCTGCACAAGGAATTCGCCCATGCCGGTTATGAATATACCGAGAAGGCGATCGACGGCGTCCTCAAGAAGTTCAAGGCCGACGAGATCGAGGATCTGATCACCCAGGTCGGCGAAGGCATCGTCGGTGCGCGCGAACTGGTGAATGCGGTCTTTCCCGGCAACAAGACCCAGGTGCCGAACGACAAGGCCCATGACAAGATCGGGCCGCCCAAGCGCGATCCGAAGAAGGCCAAGGGTGGCCATGCCATTCCGATCCGCGGCCTTATTCCCGGCATGGCGATGCATTTTGCGGGCTGCTGCCATCCACTGCCGGGCGACCGCATCGTCGGCATCGTCACCACCGGCAAGGGTGTCACCATCCACACCATCGATTGCGAAACGCTGGAGAGCTTTGCCGACACGCCGGAACGCTGGCTGGATGTCGCCTGGGACCAGGACAAGAACACGATCGAGCAGCATACCGGACGCCTCGACGTGGTGATCGCCAACCAGCCGGGCAGCCTCGGCTCGCTCACCACCGTCATCGGCAAGAACAGCGGCAACATCTCGAACCTCAAGATCGTCAACCGCTCGATCGATTTCTTCGAGATCATCGTCGATGTCGAGGTGAAGGATCTGAAGCACCTCACCAACATCATCGCCGCCCTGCGTGCGACACCGTCGGTCAATTCGGTCGACCGGGCACGCGGCTAGGGAAATTCATGACAAATCCATGATTCTGGGAATCGGCAACGACATCATCGACATTCGGCGGATCGAAAAGTCGATCGAGCGCTTTGGCGATCGTTTCATCCAGCGCGTCTTTACCGAGATCGAGCAGAAGAAATCCGACCGCCGGGCGCAGCGCGCGGCATCCTATGCCAAGCGCTTTGCCGCCAAGGAGGCCTGTTCCAAGGCGCTCGGCACCGGATTCCGCGACCAGGTTTTCATGAAGGACATGGGGGTGGTCAATCTGCCGAGCGGCAAGCCCACTCTGGCGCTCACCAACGGCGCACTGAAGCGCCTGCTGGAGATCACGCCCCCTGGCATGGTGGTGCAGATCGACCTCACCATCACCGACGATTTCCCGATGGCCCAGGCGATCGTCATCATTTCCGCCAATCCCGCGCCGTAAACCCGCTTCACCGCCCTAAACCAGCGGAAAACATTGAGAAAATCGCTACGGAGCGGGTCGAATCGGGTCCGAAAGCCTTGACTTTAGGGGGGGCGGCTGGCTTGATCCGGCCGCAAAGGCACGCCGCAATGGCGTGTTCTTCCATGACCGCTTTTTCAATCTCCAAAGGCCTCTATACCCACCATGGCGCGTAAGACAGAGACCGAGCCCAGCCAGATCGCTGAGACCGTGAAGACCATCGTATGGGCTGCGGTCATCGCCGTGGTCATCCGGACCTTCGCCTATGAACCCTTCAGCATCCCATCGGGATCGATGGTGCCGACGCTGCTGATCGGCGACTACCTGTTCGTCTCGAAGACCGCTTATGGCTATAGTCGCTATTCCTTCCCCTGGGGCATCGTGCCGGTCGAAGGGCGTGTCTGGGAAGACAAGCCGGAACGCGGCGACGTCATTGTCTTCCGTCCGCCCGGCGACCCGCAGACCGATTTCATCAAGCGCCTCATCGGGCTGCCGGGCGACACCGTGCAGGTCAAGGAAGGCCTCCTCTACATCAACGGCACGCCGGTGAAGCGGCAGCGCATCGAGGATTTCATCAACCTCGACAGCGGCGGCATCGCCTCGCCGCAGTATATCGAGACGCTGCCGGGCGGCGTCAGCCATCGCATCATCGAGATCCGCGGCGATCAGGGCGAACTCGACAACACGCCGACCTATGTTGTGCCGGAAGGGCACTATTTCATGATGGGCGACAACCGTGACAGTTCCAGCGACAGCCGGGTCCTGAGCGGCCTGGTGCCGTTCGACCCCAACGCGCGCATCACGGAACCGGCGCAGCTCGGCAATGTCGGCTTCGTGCCGGCGGAAAATTTGATCGGTCCGGCCAAGGTGCTGTTCTGGTCCTGCGACAATACCTTGAAGATCACCAACCCGATCACCTGGGTGACGGCGCTGCGCTGGCGCCGCCTTGCCGACCTGGTGGAGTGATTGGTGGCCAAGGTTGCCATCAGCGATTTAGCCACGATCGTCGGTCACGCATTTGCGCGGCCGGAACTGCTGCAGACCGCTATCACTCATCCCAGCGCCACCGGGCGTGGCCGGGTGAAGCGGACGCGCCGCAGCAGCAAGGCATCGGCCGCCGAGGCCAAGCAATCCGATAATCAGCGGCTGGAGTTCCTCGGTGACCGGGTGTTGGGCCTGATCGTGGCCGAGATGCTGTTCGCGACTTTTCCGGACGAGGATGAAGGGGCGCTGGCCAAGCGGCTTGCCGCCCTGGTGCGCCAGGATGGCCTGGCCCAGGTGGCCCATGGCCTTGGCTTCGGCAAGTATCTGGTCCTGTCGAAAGGCGAAGAGGAAAGCGGCGGGCGCGACAATCCGGCGACGCTGGCCGATGCCTGCGAAGCGATCATCGGCGCCCTCTATCTCGATGGCGGGATCGATTGCGCGCGGGCCTTCATCGAACGCCATTGGCAGCCGATGATGTCGGCCGAACTCAATCCACCGCAGGATGCCAAGACGGCGCTGCAGGAATGGGCCCAGGCAGCGGGCCTCAATCTGCCGCGCTATACCGTGATCCGCAGCGAAGGCCCGCCCCATGACCCGGTCTTCGAGGTCGAGGCGGGCGTTGACGGTTATCCGCCCAGCCGCGGCACCGGGCGCTCGAAGCGCGCGGCCGAGCAGGCAGCCGCCACGCAATTGCTGGCGCTGGTGCGGCCGCTGGCGTTGGTCCAGGATAAAGGCATAGAGGTCGGCCCGCTCTGATGGCCGTCCCCCCTGATGCGTCATTCGAATGGGGCGCGTCGATAGAAAGCAGGCTCGCCATGAGTTCCGAACCCACAACCGGCTCCAGCATGGATCCCGGTACCAGCTGCGGTTTCATCGCCGTGCTGGGTGCGCCCAATGCCGGCAAGTCGACGCTGGTCAACCGTGTCGTCGGGCAGAAGGTCTCGATCGTCAGTCCCAAGGTGCAGACCACGCGTGCCAAGGTGCTGGGCATCGTGATGAAGGAAAGTGCCGCCGGCACGGCGCAGATGATCTTCGTCGACACGCCCGGCATCTTTGCGCCCAAGCGCCGGCTCGACCGTGCCATGGTGGCTGCGGCCTGGAGCGGGGCCGGCGATGCCGACCAGGTGCTGCTCATGGTCGATGCCAGCCGCAAGGGCGTCGACGACGATACCAGGCGCATCATCGAGGGGCTGAAGCAGCACAAGCGCAAGGCCGTTTTGGTCCTCAACAAGATCGACCAGGTGAAGGAACGCGAGCGGCTGCTGGCCAAGACCGCCGAACTCAACGCGCTCGCCAATGAAGGCGAGGAGCTGTTCACCGACACCTTCATGATCTCGGCCGAGAATGGCGACGGGGTCGAGGATCTGGTGGCGGAGCTTTGCCGCCGCATGCCCAAGGGGCCGCATCACTATCCGGAAGATCATATCACCGACGCGCCGCAGCGCTTCCTGGCGTCCGAAGTGACGCGCGAGCATCTCTTCCGCCAGCTCCATGACGAGATCCCCTATGCCCTGACCGTCGAGACGGAAGGGTGGGAGGAGTTCAAGGACGGGTCGGTCAAGATCACGCAGATCGTCTTCGTCGCCAAGGAGGGCCAGAAGGCCATTGTCATCGGCAAGGGCGGCGCCCGCATCAAGCAGGTACGCGAGGCGACGCAGCGCGAATTGCAGCAGATGCTCGAACGCCACGTGCACCTGTTCATCTTCGTCAAGGTGCGCGGCAGCTGGGCGGAAGACCCGGAACGCTACCGCGAGATGGGCCTCGATTTCGAGCCCTGACGAGATTCGGGCCTTGGACTTCACCGATATCGCCTTCGTTCTTTCCGCGCGCCGGCATGGCGAGAGCGATGTCATCCTGTCCTGCCTGACGCGTGAGCATGGAAGGCATCTGGGCCTGGTGCGCGGTGGGGCGGCCCGGAAGCAGCGCGCGACCTTCGAGACCGGCAATGCGTTGTCGCTGACCTGGCGGGCGCGCCTCTCCGAACAGCTCGGTCACTTTCAGGCGGAACTCATCGAGGCGCATATCGCCCATCTCATGGACGATGCCGACCGGTTGACCGCCTTGAGTGCCGCCGCCGGCGTCATAGATGCGACCCTGCCGGAGCGGGAGCCTCACCAGGATGTCTATGAGGATTTTGCGGCGCTGATCGCCGGCCTGGTGGCTTCCGTGCCGGATTGGGGCGGGCTCTATCTGCGCTGGGAGCTGAAGCTGCTGGCCGATCTCGGTTTCGGCCTCGATCTTCGAAGCTGTGCCGTGACCGGGGCCACCGATGGTCTGATCTTTGTTTCGCCCAAGACCGGACGGGCGGTGAGCAAGGCGGGCGCCGGTCGCTATGCCGAACGGCTTTTGCCCCTGCCGGCCTTACTGATCGATGACTCGGCCGTCTGCGATGCGACGGCGCTGGTGCAGGGATTGCGCCTGACCGGTCATTTCCTGCACGCCCATCTGCTGCCGACCAAAGGCGCTGAAAAGCGCCTCAGCGCGCGCGACCGCCTGGTGGAGCGCGTCAGCCCCAGGATCTGAGGCAGCGGTCTTGATTTGAGCGCCCCGCTTCGCCATGCTCCAGCGCGATCATGCCGGGGCACGATCACGCAGGAATCCAGGGGCATCATGGGCAACCGTCATTTCATCGTCATCGGCGCCGGCATCGTCGGCATTTCCACGGCTCTTTATCTGCAGAAGGACGGCAACCGCGTCACCGTGATCGACGGGCGGGATCCCGGCGAAGGGACGTCGAAGGGCAATGCGGCGGTGATCGCCACCGAATCCTGCATCCCGGTGGCGACACCGGGCATCTTGTGGGATGTGCCGAAGATGCTGATGGATCCGCTCGGCCCACTTGCCATCCGCTGGGCCTATCTGCCGAAGATTGCGCCGTGGCTGCTGCGCTTCGTCGCCAATAGCGGCGAGAAGCGGGTCGAGCAGATCTCGATCACCTTGCGTTCGGCGCTGGTGCAGGCCCTGGCCGCGCACAAGGAACTGGCAGCGCTCGCCAATCAATCGCTGATGATCAAGGATACCGGCTGGCTCGGCGTCTTCGAGAAGGACGAGAAGTTCCAGAGCTATCAGTGGGACCTCGCGTTGCAGAAGCGGCGCGGCGTCAATTTCCAGGTGCTGAAGAAGGAAGAGATCCGCCAGTTCGAACCCAGCCTGCAGCCGATCTACAGCCACGCGGTCTACTACCCGGAAAACTCCTTCGTGACCGACAATTTTGCACTGGTGCAGCGCCTCGCCAATCATTTCATCGCCAATGGCGGCAAGATCGTGAAGGCGGATGTGACGGGATTCGAGATCGGGGCTGAAGGGCCGACCGCGGTCAATGCCGGTGGGCAATCCTATCCCTGCGATGCCGTGGTCGTGGCAGCCGGCGCCTGGTCGAAAAAGCTGAGCGCCATGCTGGGTCACAAGGTGCCGTTGGATACCGAGCGCGGCTATCACGTGACCTTGCCCAACGCGCAGAAGCGCCCGCGCATGCCGCTCTATTCCGGCGATCATTCCTTCGCCATCACGCCGCTCGATGTGGGCTTGCGCTTTGCCGGCACGGTGGAGCTGGGCGGGCTGGAGGCCGAGCCCAATTACGCCCGCGCGCAGAAGCTGATGAACCATGGCAAGCGCATGTTCGGCGAGCTGGATGAGACCGGGCGCAGCGACTGGATGGGCTTCCGACCTTCGATGCCGGATTCGGTGCCGGTGATCAGCCAGGGCGGGCGCTTCAAGAACACTTATTTCGGTTTCGGCCATGGCCATATCGGGCTCACCCTGGGACCAGTCACCGGGCGCATCATCGCCGATCTTGCCGCCGGTCGCGACCCGGGCCTCGACATGCAGCCCTTCCGCATCGATCGGTTCTGACGGCGATGCGCGCCCCGGACAGACCGGCCGAAGGTGGATTTTCCCTGCGGCTGCTGCTGCCCTCGGATGCGCCGCAATACCGGTCGTTCCGGCTCAACAATCTGCGCCTCTATCCGACCCTGTTCCGAGCCGATGCTGCCGAGGAGGCGCTGAAGCCACTTGCGACGTCGGAGCGACGGTTGAAACCCACGCCGCTCAATCGCTGGCAGGGCGCTTTTGATCATGGTGGAATCCTCATCGGTGCGGTCGGCTTCCGGCGTGAAGCCGGCGCCAAGCGCCAGCATATCGGCCAGATCATCGGCCTCTCCGTTGCACCGGAATGGCAGGGGAAGGGCATCGCCACCGCGCTGATGCTCGACGTCATCGACTATGCGCGCAGCCTCGAGGGTCTGCGCCAGGTCCAGCTTACCGTCACCACGCCCAACCCGGCGGCCGAGCAGCTATATGACCGGCTGGGATTCGTGGTGTTCGGCCTGGAGCAGGATGCGCTCCGGATCGGTTCCGAGTCTCACCCGAAACAGCATCGGCAGCTGATGCTGAGCGAGCCCTGAACCGGGTAGGACTTCCTAACGCCTTGATTACGCATCCTAAGAAAGCGTTGGCGCAGGCTTGACGCGAGGCCGATGGTGCCTAGGATGGCGCCGAATCACGCGACCCGATCACGCGACCCAATTACGCCACCTGGAAAGTTGACCCTGCGCATGGCCAAGAAAGCCACCACCACGCCGCCGCCCGTGGGCGAAATCAAGCTGACCAACCTCGCCGAGGCCCTGGGCGAGCGATACCTCTCCTATGCGCTCTCCACCATCATGTCCCGCTCGCTGCCCGATGTGCGCGACGGGCTGAAGCCGGTCCACCGGCGCATCCTCTATTCGATGCGGCAGCTGCGCCTGGATCCCGGTTCCGGTTTCAAGAAATCCGCCCGCGTGGTCGGCGACGTCATGGGTAAGTTCCACCCCCATGGCGATGCCTCGATCTATGACGCGATGGTGCGTTTGGCGCAGGATTTCGCCGTGCGCTATCCGATGGTCGAGGGGCAGGGTAACTTCGGCTCGATCGACGGCGATAACCCGGCGGCGATGCGCTATACCGAGGCACGCCTCACCGAGGCCGCCGCTCTCATGCTGCAGAACATGGATGAGGATACGGTCGATTTCCGACCCTCCTATGACGGCGAGAATCTGGAACCGGCGTTGCTGCCGGCGGCCTTCCCCAATCTGCTTGCCAACGGGTCGCAGGGCATTGCTGTCGGCATGGCGACCAGCATCCCACCGCACAATGTGGCCGAGATCTGCGATTGCCTCAGCCATCTCCTCAAAACGCCCAACGCGCGCATCGAGACGCTCGTGAATCTGATGCCGGGGCCGGATTTCCCGACAGGCGGCCTGCTGTGCGAAACCCGCGACACCATCGTTGAGGCCTATCGCACCGGCCGGGGCTCGTTCCGCATGCGCGCCAAATGGGTGCGCGAGGAAATCAAAGGCGGCGGCTATCAGATCGTCGTCACCGAAATTCCCTACCAGGTGGCCAAATCGCGCCTCATCGAGAAGATCGCCGAGCTGCTGCAGGACAAGAAGCTGCCCTTCCTCGACGATATCAACGATGAATCGACGACCGATATCCGCCTGGTGCTGACGCCCAAATCGCGCACGATCGACCCCACGCATCTGATGGAGCAATTGTTCCGCCAGACCGATCTGGAAACGCGCTTCAGCCTCAACATGAACGCGCTCGACGCCAACCAGACGCCGCGCGTCATGGGGTTGCCCGAAGTGCTGCAGGCCTATCTCGACCATCGGCGCGTGGTGCTGCAGCGGCGCTCGAAGTTCCGCCTTGGCGAGATCGAGCGGCGCCTGGAAATTCTCGACGGCTATCTCGTCGCCTATCTCAACATCGACGAGGTGATCCGCATCATCCGCTTCGAAGACGAGCCCAAGGCCGTCATGATGAAGAAGTGGAAGCTCAGCAACACCCAGACGGATGCCATCCTCAACATGCGCTTGAAAGCCTTGCGCAAGCTGGAGGAGATGGAGATCAAGGGCGAGCACAAGGAATTGTCGGCCGAGCGCAAGACGCTGCAAAGCTTGCTCGCCTCCGACGACAAGCAATGGGAAGCGATCGGCACCGAAGTCCAGGAGCTGAAGAAGCTCTATGGTCCGAAGACGCCGCTGGGCAAACGCCGCACCGAATTGGGCGAGGCGCCCTCTGCCATGATCATTCCGCTGGAAGCGATGATCGAGCGTGAACCCATCACCGTGGTTTGTTCCTCGAAGGGCTGGATCCGTGCCTTGAAGGGCCATGTCGAGCCCGGCACCGAGATCAAGTTCAAGGAAGGCGATTGGGCGAAGTTCCAGCTGCAGGCGGAAACGACCGACAAGCTGGTGATCTTCGCCACCAACGGCAAATTCTATACGATCCCGTGCGACAAGCTGCCCGGCGGCCGCGGCCATGGCGAACCGGTCAGGCTCTATGTCGATTTCGGCAACGAGCATGATATCGTCGCCATGATGATCCACAAGCCGGGGTCGAAACTGCTGGTGGCGGCCCATGACGGGCGTGGCTTCGTGGTCTCGACCGACGAGATCATCGCCCAGACCAAGAACGGCCGCCAAGTCCTCTCAGTGCCGGACGGGGTCGAGGCCAATGTCTGCGTGCCGGCCGATGGCGACATGCTGGCGGTGATCGGCGACAATCGGAAGTTGCTTATCTTCAAGCTCTCGGAAGTGCCGGAAATGACCCGAGGTCGCGGTGTCATGCTGCAGAAATACAAGGATGGCGGCCTGTCCGATGCCAAGGTCTACACCAAGGCCGAAGGATTGACGTGGCGCCTCGGCGACAAGATCCGAACCGAGACGCACAGCAATCTGAAGGACTGGATCGGCGAACGCGCCCAGGCCGGCCGCCTGCCGCCCAACGGGTTCCCCAAGGCCAACAAATTCGGTTAGTCGGAAATCGGATGCCCTTCCGCGAAGGGCGTCCGCCGGCCGCAATCCGCTCTCACAGATCGCGGGCGAGGCGGAAGCCGACGATGTTTTCGCGTCCCCAGCCGTCCACGGCATAGCGTCGGGCGAAGCGGAAATCCCATTGCCCGTCGATCCAGCTGCCACCGCGCGCCACATGCTCGGGGCAGGAATCGCCGATGACGGCGCTGCCGTCGTCAGGGGCGCTCTGGTAGGTCGGTGCGTAGCAATCCTCGACCCATTCCCAGACATTCCCGGCCATGTCGAACAGCTTGAAGCGGTTGGCGGCATAGCTGCCGACCGGCGCCGTGAAAATTCGCCCGTCATCGCATTGCGATGGCTCGATGCCGGGATACTGCGTGTGCCCCTGCCGGTCGAAACTGTTGCCGATGCGGCAGGCGTCGGCCAGATCATCGCCATCCCAGGGGAAGAAGCCGCGCTTGCCGGCCCGGGCGGCATATTCCCATTCCGCTTCGCTGGGCAGTCGGTATTGCGCGCTGGTGCGATCACCCAGCCATTCGACATAGGCCTGAGCATCGCGCCAGCTGACGCAGGTGACGGGATCCTGGCCGCCCTGCGCAAAGCCCGGCGCCAGCCAATTGGCCTGCTGGTCCATGCGCCCCTCCTTGTCATCGGCGAGGTAGCAATCGCCGCTCATATCATGGCCAGTGTCGGCCACGAAGGCTGCGAACTGATCGCGTGTCACCTCGGTGGTGGACAGGGCGAAGGGCTTGGCGATGGTGACCTTGTGTACCGGCGCCTCATCCGGTCGCCGATCCTCGTCCTCCGTCGGCGCGCCCATCACGAACCGGCCGGCCGGGATGACCACCATGTCGGGGCATTCCGGGCAGTCGCGGAAGATGCTGCCGGCGACCGGCGGTTCTGTTTCGACCTGGCCGCGCACCGCCCCGGAGGCGCTTGCCATGATGGGCAAGCCTGTTTCCGCATTCGCCGCGACCTCGGCTGCCTGTTCGCGGAAGTAGAAGGCGCCGGTGAGGGATGAGGAATCCCAGGGCACCTGGCCCTCGCCTGTTGCCTGCATCACGGCGACGCGGACATTGCGGAACATTTCCTCGACCGGCACGGCCTGGCCGGTGATGGCCTTGGCGAGGGCTGCGGCATAGGGGCTGTTGTCACCAGCACCGTCCTGCGCCACCTCGCCCGGGGCGGTCGAATAGGCGATAAAACTGCCCTTGGGGGCATCCATGCGCGCAAGCCCGGTGGTGGCGCTGCGCATGCTGCGGGTGAGGGGGTTGTTGCGACAGGCGTCGAGGATCACGAAATTGACCCGGTTGCCGGCATATTCCATCTGCTTCAGCACCCAGCCGGCATCGACCGCCTCCATATCGGCATCGGCTTCGCTGCCGATCGCGGCCCCCAGCGGGACGAGATAATTGGTGCCGCCGACCTGGACCCCGTGGCCGGCATAATAAAAGAGTCCGATCGCCTCCGGCCCGGCCTCGACCAGGCGCCGGCCGAAATCGGATATGGCCCGCTTCATCGCCTTTTGATCGGCGTCGAGGACAATGGTCACGGAAAAGCCGATCTCGGTGAGGGCAGCAGCGATCAGATCGGCATCCCTGACCGGGTTGGCCAGATCACCGATCGCGTCGCCATAGGCGCCGTTGCCGATCACCAGGGCCACGCGCGGGGCTGCCTGGGCGCCGCAGCCAGCCCAGGCCAGCCCGACGATGCCGATCAACAGCCAACACAAGATCAGAACGGCCTTGCGCATCCGGCCTCCGGCTTCGATGGTCAATGGAACCTTTGGGAGCTTGTCGTGGGCCAAGCCGGGTGACAAGGTGGATCGACTCCGGTCAGTCGCGGATACCCAGGTATTTTAGGTAATTTTATTACCAGAATGCCTGCCCGGCTGGGTTGGAAACGCCGGGGGCCTCTAGACTTGGGGGTAGGATGGGGGTGGGACCCCATCGTATGGTAGCTATGCGCACGGTGCCGCATATAGGTTAAGTCATTGAAAAATGTCGATTTCAGCCCGGATTCTTCTGCTTGACCCCGGGATATCGAATCAATATATTCCGCCCGCCTTTAAGGGGGCTGGTGGTAGATGACCCGGCGCGGAAGCGCCCCTCAGTCTAAACGCTGTCCCGACTTAAGCATCCGAAGCGACATAGGGCTCCTCTGCCTCTGAGCATGAGCAATCTGGCGTTTTTTCGACCGCATCGAGACGCGAAAGCGTCGGCCTTCGATGAGGTCGCTTTTGCATATGGCAACATTTGCATGTCGCAAATCTGCGCCAATGGGCTCGGCCCGGACGCGCAACGAGGTGAGGAAGAACTAATGCCGACGATTAACCAGCTGATCCGCCAGGGCCGCGAGCCGTTGAAGGCCCGCAACAAGGTGCCGGCGCTTGAAGCGAGCCCGCAGAAGCGTGGCGTGTGCACCCGCGTCTACACCACGACGCCGAAGAAGCCGAACTCAGCGCTGCGTAAGGTCGCGCGCGTGCGGCTCACCAACGGCTTCGAAGTCACCTCATATATTCCGGGCGAAGGCCATAACCTGCAGGAACACTCGGTCGTCATGATCCGCGGTGGCCGCGTAAAGGATTTGCCCGGCGTCCGTTATCACATCATCCGCGGCACGCTCGATACCCAGGGCGTGAAGGACCGCAAGCAGCGTCGTTCGAAATACGGCGCCAAGCGGCCGAAGTAAGGAGATCACGAGATGTCGCGTCGTCACGCAGCTGAAAAGCGCGAAGTTCTGCCGGATGCCAAATTCGGCGACATCGTGCTCACCAAGTTCATGAACAGCCTTATGTATGCCGGCAAGAAGTCGACGGCAGAAACGATCGTCTATGGTGCCCTCTCGAGCGTCGAGAAGAAGTCCAAGGGCGATCCGATTAAGCTGTTCCACGAAGCCCTCACCAACGTGAAGCCGCACCTTGAAGTGCGTTCGCGTCGCGTCGGTGGTGCCACCTATCAGGTCCCGGTCGAAGTTCGCCCGGACCGCGCCCAGGCGCTGGCGATCCGCTGGATCATCACGGTTGCCCGCGGCCGTTCCGAGCAGACCATGACCGACCGTCTCGCCGCCGAAATTCTCGACGCCGCCAACAATCGTGGCGCCTCGGTGAAAAAGCGCGAAGACACCCACCGCATGGCGGAGGCCAACAAGGCCTTCTCGCATTATCGCTGGTAAGGGCGGAAGGACCTAAGATCATGGCGCGCACCACCCCGCTCGAGCGATACCGCAATATCGGCATCATGGCCCACATCGATGCCGGCAAGACCACCACGACCGAGCGCATCCTCTATTACACCGGCAAGTCCTACAAAATCGGCGAAGTGCATGAAGGCACGGCGACGATGGACTGGATGGAGCAGGAGCAAGAGCGCGGCATCACGATTACGTCGGCTGCCACCACCTGCTTCTGGAACGACCATCGCATCAACATCATCGACACCCCGGGCCACGTCGACTTCACGATTGAAGTCGAGCGCAGCTTGCGCGTGCTCGACGGTGCCGTCACGGTGTTCGATTCGGTTGCCGGCGTCGAGCCGCAGTCGGAGACGGTGTGGCGCCAGGCCGACAAGTACGGCGTGCCGCGCATCTGCTTCGTCAACAAGATGGATCGCATCGGCGCCGACTTCTACCGCTGCGTCGACATGATCGTCGATCGCCTAGGTGCGAAGCCCCTCGTGCTGCATCTGCCGATCGGGTCGGAAAGCGAATTTGTCGGTCTCGTCGATCTCGTCGCCATGAAGAGCCTCATCTGGAAAGATGAAAGCCTGGGCGCCGAATTCGTCGTTGGCGATATTCCGGCCGACCTGCTGGACAAGGCCAAAGAATATCACGCGCGTCTCGTCGAGCTGTGCGTCGAACTCGACGACCAGGTCATGGAAGCCTATCTCGAAGGCAAGCAGCCGGACGTCGATACGCTGAAGAAGCTGATCCGCAAGGGCACCAATAACGGCAATTTCGTGCCGGTCCTGTGCGGCTCCGCCTTCAAGAACAAGGGCGTGCAGCCGATGCTGGATGCCGTGGTCGATTTCCTGCCGTCGCCGCTCGACGTGCCGGCCATGAAGGGCGTCGCAGTCGACTCTGACCAGGAAATGACCCGCAAGAGCTCGGATGACGAGCCGTTCTCGGGGTTGGCGTTCAAGATCATGACCGATCCGTTCGTCGGCTCGATTACCTTCGTGCGGGTCTATTCCGGCATCCTCAACTCGGCCACCACCGTCTTGAACACGGTGAAGGAAGAGAAGGAGCGCGTCGGTCGCATGCTGCTCATGCATGCCAATACTCGCGAAGACATCAAGGAAGCCCGTGCCGGCGATATCGTCGCTCTGTGCGGCCTGAAGAACACCACCACCGGCGATACGCTCTGCGATCCCGCGCATCCCATCGTTCTTGAGCGCATGGAATTTCCGGAGCCGGTCATCGAAGTGGCGGTCGAACCGAAATCCAAGGCCGATCAGGAAAAGATGGGCGTGGCGCTCAACCGCCTCGCGCAGGAAGACCCGAGCTTCCGCGTCAATTCCGATCCGGAAAGCGGCCAGACGATCATCAAAGGGATGGGCGAACTCCATCTCGAAATTCTCGTCGATCGCATGCGTCGCGAATTCAAGGTCGAAGCCAATGTCGGTCCGCCCCAGGTGGCGTACCGCGAAAGCATCACCAAGAAGGTCGAGCAGGACTACACGCACAAGAAGCAGACCGGTGGTTCGGGCCAGTTTGCCCGCGTCAAGATCCGCTTCGAGCCGCTGGAGGCTGGTGCCGGCTTCGTGTTCGAGAACGACGTCGTCGGTGGTTCGGTGCCGCGTGAATACGTGCCGGGCGTCGAAAAGGGCCTGAAGCTCGCCAAGGAAACGGGCGTCATCGCCGGCTTCCCGCTGATCGACTTCAAGGCGACCCTGATCGACGGCGCCTATCACGATGTTGACTCGAACGTGCTCACCTTCGACATCGCAGCGCGCGCTTGCTTCCGCGAAGCAATTCCGAAGGCTGGCCCGAGGTTGCTCGAGCCGATGATGAAGGTCGAAGTCGTGACGCCTGAAAACTACATGGGCGACGTCATCGGCGATCTCAATTCGCGTCGTGGCCAGGTTCAGGACATGGATAGCCGTGGCAACGCCCGTGTCATCACGGCGATGGTGCCGCTCGCCAACATGTTCGGCTACGTGAATACCTTGCGCTCGATGAGCCAGGGCCGAGCCCAATACAGCATGACTTTCGACCACTATGAGCAGGTCCCACAGGCCGTTGCGGACGAAGTCCGCGCGAAGATGGCCTGATCGGAACCAGCGAACTGACGGAGTATTAGAGATGGCGAAGGCTAAATTTGAACGTAACAAGCCGCATTGCAACGTTGGCACGATCGGCCACGTTGACCACGGCAAGACGTCGCTGACGGCGGCGATCACGAAGGTTCTGGCGGAAAC
>NZ_CAMDRA010000088.1 GCF_945906275.1 Dongia mobilis | reverse complement strand
GCCGCCGTTTCCATATCCCCCCTCGCCCGACCGGCGCTGGCCGACCAGGCGAGCCTCGAGGCCTTCATCGGCTCGCTCTCGAAGCAGGCGATCACCGAACTCACCTCGGCCGGTACCTACAAGGAACGCGCAGCCAAGCTGCTGCCGATTCTGCAGAAATTTTTCGACATGCCCAAGCTCGCCAAGCATACGCTCGGCCTCTATTGGAAGCGGGCGACGCCGGAAGAGCGCGATGCCTATGTGGCGGTCTTCACCGAGTATATGAGCGCCGTCTACGGCAAGCGCTTCGCCGAATATTCCGGCCAGCAGCTCGCCGTCCAGAAAGTGCGCGAGAGCGGTGACACCTCGACGGTCTTCACCATCGTCAAGGGCGCCGAAGGCGAACCCCGCGTCGATTGGGACGTCAACACCAATGGCGGCAACAACATGATCACCGACGTCCGCGTCGAGGGTCTCAGCCTCGCCGAAACCCACCGCCAGGAATTCGCCTCGGTCATCAGCTCGAACGGCGGCAAGGTCCAGGCCCTGATCGACATCCTGAAGAAAAAGGTCGCCTCGATCTAGGATCGGCGCTTCCTTGAATAGCCTCTGACAATCCCCGCCGCTAGCAATGTCGGCGGGGATTTTCGTCTGGGGCTTGCCTGGCACCCGCCAGATCACCCACACTGCCGCTCCCGCCTGCCATGAGAGCAACATGCCCAACCAATCAATGCCCGACCAACCCAGCATCATCGTCATCGGCGCCGGCATCATCGGCGCCTCGCTCGCTTATCACCTGGCCAAAAGCGGCGCCCGCACCACCCTCATCGAAGGAGCCGAGCCCGGCGGCATCGCCACGCGCAACTCCTGGGCCTGGATCAATGCGAGCTGGGGCAATCCCGAACCCTATTTCCGCCTGCGCCGGCAATCGATGGCCGACTGGCGCCGCCTCGCCGCCGAGGTGCCGGAGATCAAGGTCGATTGGGCGGGAGGCCTCATCTGGGATCTGCCGCGCCCGGAACTCGAAGCCTATGCCGCCGAACATGGGAGCTGGGGCTATGGCATCCGCGCTGTGGACGGAGCCGAGGCACTGCGGCTTGAACCGGCGCTGAGCGCACCGCCGGACTTCGCCCTGCACGTCGCCGAGGAAGGCGCCGTCGACCCCGTCGCAGCAGCGCTGGCGCTCGTCGCGGCAGCTAGGCGCTACGGCGCCCATCTGCGCCGGGAACGCGTGCTGTCGCTCGATGTCGAAGGCGGCCGCGTCACCGGCATCGCGACGCCGTCCGGGCGCCACCGCGCCGACACCATCGTCATCGCCGCCGGGGCCGAGACCGCGACCCTTGCCGCCACCGCCGATGTCACCGTGCCGATGTCCACTCCGCCGGGCCTCCTGGTGGCGACCAGACCACATGCGAAGCTCCTCAACGGCCTCGTCATGTCACCCTTGATGCATGTCCGCCAGCTGGCCGATGGCAGCCTGCTGGCCGGGGCCGATTTCGGCGGCTCGGATCCTGGCCGTGACGCCGCCGCCACGGCCGCCGCGGTATTCGCGGGCCTGCAGCGCCTGCTGAAGATGGGCGAGGCGCTTGTTTACGATCGATATCAGATCGGCTACAGGCCGATGCCGGCGGATGGCTTTCCGATCCTGGGGCCAGCCCGCCCCGGTCTCTATCTCGCCATGACCCATTCCGGCATCACCCTCGCCCCCATCCTCGGCCGGTTTGGCACGGCCGAGATCCTGGGCGCGGGGCGCGATCCGCTGCTTGCCCCTTACAGCTGGGACAGGTTCGCCGCCTGAGGCGTCTCCGCCAGGGATCTGGGCAGCCAGCCGGGCCGGTTGCCGGTCGAAGCCATGTACCACAAGGTCGACATCAGAACGGTGCCGTTCAAGGCAGCGAGACCGATGCACGTCAGAGCGATTGTTTGCATTTTATTTAATCCCTCACTGATTGTGGTGAGGTTCATGGTGTGAGGTTGCCGGAAAGTGGGCAAGTGACATTTCGCTGCGACCCTGTGGATATGGTCACTATTTCTCAAATACGACGGAAACAAGTGTGAGCAAGGTCCCGTCAGGACAGCGCCAGCAGATCCTTGCGCAGGCGGTCGGGCGATCCGCCCGGCAACTGCTTCTCCACCAAGGCATGATGGTGCTGCCAGATCGGCACGGCCTTCGCCAGCAATCTGCGCCCCGCGGCGGTGAGCTTCAGCAACCGGCTGCGCTTGTCGTCGGGATCGATGCTGACCTGGATGAGCTTGCGGCGCTCCAGCGGCTTCAGCGCCGCCGTCAACGTCGTGCGGTCCATCGCCAGGAGCTGTGCGACCGATCCCATCCCCGCCGGCACCGGCCGGTTGAGCGACATCAGCAGTGAGAACTGCCCGTTGGTGAGATCGAGGGGGCGCAAAGCCTCGTCGAAGCGCCGCGCGAGCGCACGCGCCGCCCGCTGCACATGAAGGCAGAGGCAGCAATCGCGCACATGAAGGGTCGTGGCATAGGGCACCTCCCCCGCCACCAGAAGCGGTGCTTCGCCGGAACCGATCCGCGGCCGTGTCGCTGCCTTGCTCATCGAATGACTCTCATGGACTGACTCTGTTGATATCAACCTTTCCTGTCAAGCGACCGCACCCCACCCGCCAGCGACAAAAGCGCGCGCGCCATGAGCACATCTGGTGAACGAACCCCGCCCCTTGCCGTGGGATCGTCCACTTGCCATGATCGGCCATGCCACCTGAAAGCGATCATACCGTTCCCTACCCCCGCACCACCGACATGGCGGAGATGGCGCGTCGTTGTTATCCGGAGACCCTCGGCTTCTACCGCTATTGGGACAGCAAGCGGCTGAACCCCGACGGCTCGCGCCGCCACATGCCGGGGCGGAGCCAGATCGACCCCCTCGAGATGAAACGCTGGCTGCCCTACCTGCAACTGATCGAGGTCCATGAACTCCCCACCGGGCGCAGCCTGGTCTACCGGCTGGTGGGCCAATCGGAAGTGGCGGTGCACGGCTACAACCCGACCGGCCGCACGGTCGCGGAGTGCGCCATCGGCAAGGAAAGCTCGGACCCGCTCGGCAATTACAATCTGGTGATCGACGGCCGCACGCCGGTCTATGACTGGTCGAAGATTCCGCACCCGGCCGGCTTCCTGGTGAGCCAGGAATGCATCCTGCTGCCGCTCTCGGAGGATGATGCGCGCGTCAACATGGTGATCACCTTCGGCAAGATCGTCTCCACCCTCGACCAGGTGCGCGCCAGGCTTCCCAGATTGTGATCCGCCCAGATTGTGATCCGGATCACAGTGGCGGGCGGCCAGACGTTGCAAGTTCGTCTTCCCCGCACAGAACCCTTTCCTGGACGAGACGCGACCATGACCCGCCCATCCGCCCTTGCCGCCGCGCCCCAAATGCCTCAGATGCCGATCCCGGTGCTCACGACAGCGCATCTCATCCTCGATGCTTTGACGGCGGAAGACGTGCCGGCGCTGGCGAGGATTCTGAGCGACCCCGAGGTCGCGCGCGGCATCACCGCCAACAGCTCGACCCCGGCGCGGAGCCGCAAGGTCGCCGCCCATCGCATCGGCTGGCACAATGAAAGCTGGGACAGCCACGGCCATGGCATCTGGGCCGTGCGCCTCCGTGAACATGACAAAACCGGCAAGCCCGGCGCGCTCATCGGCTGGTGCGGCTTCTCGCCGCCCGATCTCGGGACCGACCCCGAGCTCCTCTACGGCCTCGACCCCCATTATTGGGGAAGGGGTCTGGGCTTTGAGGCGGCCAGCGCCGCCATCGACTGGCTGTTGGCGCAAGGTGAGCCGCCCGCCCCTCATCTTCCGGCCGCGCAGCACCGGACGCAGCAACAGAAGCCGCGGCCGCGCTTCCAGGGCATCTCGCTGGTGGTGTTCGGCCGCCTCAACCCGGCCTCGTTCAAGCTCGCGACCAGGCTCGGCTTCGAGCGCAAGGGCCGCATGAGCATGGCGGATTTCATGCCCGACCGCGTCTTTGCCAAGGAGGTGGTGGAGTATGAGATCTGGCGCCTGGGCAAATCCCGCAGCGACGATCCAGCGGCGTTGCTGTTCCAGGCCGCGTTCAAGGCGGGCCAGATCGCGAGCCTCCTTCCCAGCCAGGCCGCGCGCATCGAGCTGGCACTATGCGACGCCGCCTGCCAGCGCCGCGACATGCCCGACATGGACGCCTCCGAACGCCTGATGCGCACCCGCATCGCCTTCCAGGCCGGGGTCGCAGAGCCCCATCTCGACTGGCTGCACAGGGGGAGATAGCGCGGGGGGAGATAGCGCGGGGGGAGATAGGGCGGCGCCAGCTCCCCGCGAGACCCGTCTGGCGGATCGGCCCGGATCGGCTATGCTGTCTGGCAGCATAGAGGGGGATCGAAATTTGCGCCGCGACCTCACACAGCTGACACTCGCCATTCTGTTCATCGTCGCCTTCATCGCGACGTCGCTGTGGATCATGCGGCCCTTCCTGCCGGCCATCGTCTGGGCGATGACGCTGGTGATCGCCACCTGGCCGATCATGCGCCGGGTGGAAGCCCGGTTGTGGCACAGCCGCGGCCTTGCCACCGTCATCATGACCCTGGCCCTGCTGCTGGTGTTCGCCGTGCCGTTCTGGCTGGCGATCGGCACCATCGTCAGCAACTCCGCCCAGATCGTGCAATGGGCGGAAACGATCGCCACGGCGGATCTGCCGACCCTGCCGGCCTGGGTTGGCGAGCTGCCGCTGATCGGGCCCGGCCTTGCCGGCGCCTGGGACGGTCTGCGGGAGGTGGGCGGGCGCGAACTGCTGCAGAAGGCCCGGCCCTATACCGGCATGCTCACGCAATGGTTTGTCGGCGCCGTCGGCGGGTTCGGCACCGTCCTCCTGCAATTCATCCTGACCGTGATCATCTCCGCCCTCATGTATCTGCGCGGCGAGCAGGCGGCGGAACTGGCGATCCGCTTCGGCATGCGCCTGGCCGGGGAGCGCGGCCGCCAGGTCGTCGTGCTGGCGGCGCAGGCCATCCGCGGCGTGGCGCTGGGCGTCGTCGTCACCGCCTTCATCCAGTCGGCCATCGGCGCCTTTGCGCTGTTCGTGACGTCGGTGCCCTATGCGCCGATCCTCTCAGCGCTGATGTTCATGTTCTGCATTGCCCAGCTCGGGCCGGCGCCGGTGCTGGTGCCGGCGATCATCTGGATGTATGCCCATGGCGATCCCGCACCGGCGACCATCCTGCTCCTGTTCGGCATTGTCGCGATCACCTCGGACAATATCCTGCGCCCGATCCTCATCCGGCGCGGCGTCGACCTCCCCATCCTCCTCATCCTGATGGGCGTCGTCGGCGGCCTGGTGGCCTTCGGCCTGATCGGCCTGTTCCTCGGCCCGACGGTGCTGGCCGTCAGCTACACGCTCATGACGGCGTGGATCGCCGAGGAACGCAGCGAACCGGGCCGTTCCACCGAGACCAGCTAACAATCAGGGATGCTGGTCCTGCCCGATGCCGGCGACGATCATGGTGATCTGCGCATCGTCTTCGGACAGCGGCAGCAGGGCTGCTTCGTAGTTCAGCAGTTTCTCGTCGATCCAATGGTCCCGCACCAGCACGAGCGGCCGCCGCAGGGCGATCAGCCTCTCATAGGTGGCGAGCACCAGTTTCAACTGGTCGGGATTGGGCCATTCATCCAGCCAGATGCCGGTCGGTTCGAAGCCATATTTCTGCGCCCACCACGAGCCCACGAGGCGGAGCCGGTAGCGACGCCGGGGGCCATCATGGACCTCGATCAAGGCGATCCGCTCGAGCATGAAGCGAAGATCGATGGGGTCGATATCGCCCCGGCGCGGAAACCCGCGCTGCGCGCGTTTCCCGTGCCAGTAATCCAGCAGCCGCAGCAGATCGGCATCCCGCGGCGAGAGGTCCATGCCGTCTTCACCGACGGCACCCGCTGGCAATCTGTCGTCGCCCATCCTCAACTTGCCTTCTCCGAACGGCCCACCGATCCTGCAGGATGTGACGGGCAGCCAGCTCAAATCAAACGCTCGGAAGATACATACCTCGCCGCCACCACCAGCTGGCAACTGGAAACATGTGACAACAGGTTACTCTTTGTAACGGCGACAGGTAATTCGCCCATATCCAGGTATGCGGGCGCACAGTCGGAACCCGCTTCCCAGCCGCCGGCATTGATTTTCCTGGACAAATCCACCGGGCGCCTTGCTCCGTAGAGGGGAGAGAAACCCAGCAAGGCCACGAGGCAGCGCCATGATGATGACGATGACCATCACCCCGCTTTATGCCGGCCCGCTCGCCCTCTTGTTCCTGATCCTCTCTTTGCGCGTGATCGGCCGCCGCCGCATGTTGCAGGTGGGGCTTGGCGACGGCGGCGATCCCGATCTCGCCCGCCGCATCCGCGTCGCCGCCAATTGCGGCGAGTATATCCCGCTGGTCCTCATCCTGATGGTTCTGGCGGAACTGCAGGGCGCCACTCACTTTCTCCTCCACGCCACCGGCGCCGCCTTGCTCGCCGGCCGAGCCTTGCACGCCTATGGCGTCAGCCACGCACCGGAGAATTACCGCTACCGCACCACCGGCATGATCCTCACCATCGCCGCCCTGGTAACGGCAATGAGCGCCACCTTCATCCTGGGCGTGATGCAAGCGCTGGGCTGAGCAGGCGCAACTTTCCCCTTCCTTCCTCCTCCTCCCACCTTCAGGGTGGAGGTCGGGAGGGGGGCCGCAACTGAAGGCTCTCTCAAACCTCCCTCACCGTCATGGTCCCCCGTCGGCGAATGCCGACAATTGTCGGCTGTGGCGGACCACCCACGAGTTTCCTTCCGTCCCCTCACCACCAAAATTTGCTCTCCTCGCCCGCCCACAGCCGCGTTAACATCCCGACCGCAACGGGACGGGGAAACAACAACCGTGGATTTTGATCTCAGTACTGTCATCGATCCGATGGGCTACCTACCGGTGGGCTGGCTCGGCTGGACAATGCAGCTCTTGCCGGCCGCATTCGGTATCTGGAGCGAACGTTCCGGCGAGCGCTTTGCGCGCGGCGCCTATCTCATCTCGCTCATCTTGCGCGCGATCGGCCTGTTGCTGTTGGGCTCCCTCGTCCTTTACATCTTGGGCTATCTCATCTTCAACCACGACCCGGCGAGCAGCATACCAGCACTCGACGCCTCTTGGCTGGTCACCGCTGGGATGCTTCTCTCAGCCTTCAGCAGTATCGTTATGATCCGCCCGCTCATCTGGCGTCTGCGCGATGCCGGCATAGAGAAGAAGTGGGCCTATATCGCTGTATTGCCCTATCTCGATTTTGTTATGTATCTGGGCCTGATCTTCTATCCGTCCAGCCGTTCCCCGGCACCGGTCGATGTGGAAGTTTTTTGAGATATGAGAAAGCAATGATACGGAACCATCGCCCAACCCGAGCCATCGCGACCGTGCTCATGGCTAGCCACCTCGCCACCGTCGCACACCTGAGCTTTGCCGAGGAGCCGGAGAAGCAATCCCTGACGCCCCTCCCCAGCCTCAACAATGTCGAGGAATGCCAACGCGCCGACCTCAGCCGCAACTACGGCAAGACCTTCCGCTTCCATCACGGCGAATGCTGGGCCGATGTCAGCATCGATGAAAACGGGAAAGTCACCAGCTTCATCCCGGAAGACGAGGACGCCTGCCGGAAGGCGTTAAGAGTGAATTGCGGTTGGATCGACTAGGATCTCACGATCGCGGTTTCCACCCGGAGCGACCGAGACCTCCCATCGTCATGGTCCGCCGTCGGCGAACGCCGACAATTGTCGGCTGTGGCGGACCAACCACGACTGAGAACATCGCGCTGCCAGTCAGGCATTTTTCTTGCTAAACGTCATAGTGAGAGCACCAAGGCAAAAGGCGAGGAACGCGCATATAAGCTGACCACAATATTGCACTATATCGATACTTGAGCCTGTCCATACGCGTTGCGGATCTCCGCCAGACGCGAACATTAGTTCACTGCTCTTGCGAGACCAACCATAGCCACGAAGACTATCACTCTCGGCGAGAATGGCTCCTGCGTCCGTGTATTCATACCCTCGAATGACCCATTTTGAGACGCGGTCGCCCGGTGGATACGGAAACACTGCATAAGATGTCCAAGCGAAGAAAAAGATTGCATCCAAACCAGTTAAAACAAAGATGGTACGGGACTTAACTTTTCTATGGAGATAGCCTCCGAGTGCCAGCGAAAGCACGGCAACAAGCACGACGAACGGACTAAACAAGAGTCCTAACGTGCACAGGAACTGGTCGATTAAATTGTTCATTTCTTTACTACTTAGGCAACCAGTTAACCGTCAAATCAAAGACACGACCATCGTCGGCATCATCGTAGATTGAAATTGCACGTGGGTCGCTTCGGCGCCCCTGGCTATCTTCAGCCCATACTAACCATTTCGCTATCGGCACCAGCGCAGACGCGCTGTAGCTCCTCGTATCGAACTCAATCTTATTTCTGTACATGCAGCCGGCCTCAAAACTAAGCGGCGACGCGCGGAAAACCCTCAGACCACTGATCTGTCCATTCTTTGGTGATTTGGTTTGAACTATTACTTTAATTCTTCCTGATCCGACAGCTACCGTCTTATTCTCTGCAGAAGAAGCCACCAAAGCTAGTTCTTGAGGTCGAAGGTTGTAGTTCGCGGATGACATGCCAACCATCAGGCTGCGGAGATAGGCTGCGGATTGAATGCCGGCAACGCTACCTTCTAAGGATGCGAAGCTTTTCGCAGACAAACCAGAGTAAGTCGCTGACTTCTGGATGTTGAAGAGCGACGTTTCTACCGCCTTCCAGTTTGCAGCCTCTGCTGAATCTACTTCGAGTTTCTTCAACTCTTCAAGCGCACTACTAATTTCCGTATCCAGTCGCGTGCCATCCCAGTAATTCTTGGAGAAATCTGACCACGTCTTGTTGCTATACGGATCAAACCCATTCCAAAATTTTCCTGAGTAGGGCGTTGTTGTTGGAAGCCAAAGTAAGTCGCCCGACTTCAAACTCTTGTTACGAAATCCAGGGTTGAACGTCTCAAACAAGAGCTTTCGAGGATTCTCTGGAAGGGACTGATCTCGGGATATCAACGAGTCAACGCTATTCCCTTCTCTCACTATGATTGCCTCGTAGCCCAGCGAGAATGCACGGTACTCACCTGCTGCCTCTAAGCGCGAATATCCTGCAGCGTCATCCGTCACGATTCCAACGGCTTCGGCGGAACGGATTGCATCGCATAAGTCTGCGGCATGAGTTTCCCTTCAGATGACAAACAGCATCACAGTTCCGAATGAGAAAAAGAGTCTTCGCCACATCTTCCGCTCAACCTTTAATCATAGTATTGCGAAATTATATCGCAATAGTCGTTCCGCGTCATTATCACATTCCCTTGCAGGAGTATCGGGCTAGCCCTCTGAAATATAAGGCGTGCGATTGTACACGGCACTATCCTTGCCCCAACCGGCGACTTTCAGGATTATTTTGGATGGCTTAAATTCTACCTACATTTGCACTCAGATTCAAATGCTACGGGACGCTCTCCTCCAATACAGCAGCGACACTGACGTGATCACGATAGGAGAAATGATCACTCTCTTTGTCGGTCGCGTACGGTTTCTAGTTTGGGCCCTGAACGAAAACTCAAGTTCAGACTCGCGCCCATTGCCCATTGCGCACGCTAAGCCCCAACGAACGTCGCTTTGTATACCTCCGGCCGCAGCAGCACGCTGCTCTCCAACGGCGGCACAATCTCAAACGCCCGTGCCGCCCGCGCGAAATCATAGAGCCTGACAATGCGGTAATGATCCGGCCGCTCTTCGGCGACCAGCTTCTCGTTCCGCGTCAGGAAGAACGGCGTCAGCCTTTGGCCAACCGTCGTCTTGACCTCAAGGAGTTTTTCGCGGCCATCGGGCGTGAAGGACAGAATGTCGTAACCCGCCCCATCGCCATCTTCTTCGGCAACCCACCGCACCTTGCGCGCAAGGTCCCTTTGCCCCACCGAGATCAGCGCATCACGTTCATGATGAAAAATCCGCTCCTCGCCTTGCCGACCGAGTGCGCGATTGCGCGCATCCCGCGCCGCTGGATCGAATTTCCGGATGAGGCGCCGCAGGGCAACCGGTTCCGGTGTCCCCTCGGCATGACCTGTTGGCGCGGCCTCAAAGAAGATGCCGGGTCGCTCCGCGACACCGGGGAGAGGTGAACTGGTCGGCTCTTCCTGGACAAAATCTGGCTGCGACGTTGAGAGATACCTCTCTATGCCATCGAGCAACGCACCCTGGAAATTGAACATGGGCTTGTAGCCGATGACCCACGGATAGCCCAGCTTGCTGAGCACGGCGCTGATGTTCTGGTGCTTGAACTCGATCGATCCCTTCGACCGATGGGTGAGGTCCTGAAGCGCCCTATTCCGCGCGGCCTTGTTAAAGGGATGGCCCGCAATTTCCAATCGAAGCATGTCGAAATAGTCCGCGACGATCAGATCGATCTCGCGGGGTGTCCAATCCAGACCTGTCGGATCTTCCTCAGCCATTGAGGGAGCAGACCGACAGATGAAGTAAGTGTCAAGACAGGTGAGGTAACTTTCCCACCTCACAGCGCAAAGCAAGTGCACCACCACCAGTGGTCGGGCCCCGCCCGCCCCCTGAGTCAATGCTCACTTGATATTCTGAATGATTGCGTTCTGCGTATCCGACTGCTTCTTGAGCAGGTTGGAGCTGGACTGGTTGGATCTGTTGCGGTTGGCCATCTGCTCCTGCACTTTCAGCATCTGCAGTTCATCTGCCGGCGCGGCGGTGTTGGAACCGGCGCTCTGCGCCTTCACCTGCTGCACCTGGATCAGCTGGTTGAAACCCTCGGCGGCTGCCGGGGTCGCCGCCATGGCAAAGGTGCCCAACGACGCAGCAAGGACGAAGGCAATCGTGCGGGTGGATGTAAGCGACATGGTCGTTCTCCTCATGGGTCTCATGGAACCGGGATGGTTGAGCGGTGGCCCGAAGGCCAGCGCCTATTTCAGGGTCTGCGTCTCGTCATAGAGGAAGCTCTCAGTGGGCGTGTAGGCCGGCGGCGTCAGCTGCTCATAGGTCGCCTGATTGCGGCGGAGCTGCTTCTGCTGCTGCGCCAGGTCCCGCTGCTTCTCGGCGCCGGCGAGCGCCTCGTCATTGGCGTTCTCGGCCTTCATCTGCGTGACGACGATCAACGATTTGATGCCGTCCGCGGCAGCGGCCGGTGCGGCGGTGAGCGCCAGCATGCCCAAGGGCAGGGCGACGGCAAGGGTGCGCGACAGGGTCAAAAGCTGTTTCATGATCTCTCTCCTCATGGTCTCGTGGGACTGGGAACAATCATCAACTGAGATGGGAGTTGCGCAGCGGGTGCCCACCCTTCAAGGGCGGGGGCCACGGAAGGTCCGCCTTGCGTGCGCGCCGTCACTAAAATCGCGCGCCGCGTGGCCGCGCTGTGCGCGCCGTCACTGTTGGCGAGGGATGGAGATTGCGGCGGCCCCCGGCCAAAAAGAAAAAGCGCGCCGTGCACTCCGCCCGACGCGCTTCATCATTCAACCCAACCCCACCCTACCCCTCGGGCCCGCCCGAGGGGTAAGCGCAGCGCTACGCCACTTTCGCCGAACCCTCGATCGCCTGGGCGATGGTCTTTTCCAGGATGTCGAAGCCTTCATGGATCAGCTTCTCTTCCGCCACCAGCGGCATGAGGAAGCGGAGCGTGTTGGCATAGACGCCGCACGACAGCAGGATGAGGCCGTTCTCGCCGGCCTTCTGGGTGATGGCCTTGGTGAGCTCGGCATCGGGCGAACCATCCGACTTCACCACGTCGCAGGCGACCATGGCCCCTAAGCCCCGGATCCCGCTGATGCGGTTGCCGAAGCTGTTGCGCTTCTTCATGTCGTTCAAGCGATCGGTCATCAGCTTGCCGATGATGTTGGCGCGCTCGACCAGCTTTTCCTCTTCCATCACGTCGAGGACCGCGTTGGCGGCGGCACAGCCGATGGGGGATCCGCCATAGGTGCCGCCCAAGCCGCCGGCCGCGGGGCCGTCCATGATCTCGGCATTGCCGATGACGCCGGAGAGCGGGAAGCCGCCGGCCAGCGACTTTGCGACCGTGATCATGTCGGCTTCGATGCCGCTATGCTCATGGGCGAACATCTTGCCGGTGCGCGCGAAACCCGTCTGGATTTCGTCGACGATGAACATGATGCCGTGCTTCGTGCAGATGTCGCGCAGCGAGCGCATGAACTCGAACGGCACCACGTTGAAGCCGCCCTCGCCCTGCACCGGCTCGATGATGATGGCCGCCACATTGTCCGGGCCGATATCGGCCTTGAACAGGGTCTCGAGGATCTTCAAGCTCTGCGCGCCGCCATCATTCAAGGCCGGGTCCGGGAACGGCACGTGGAACACGTCCGAGGGGAACGGGCCGAAGCCGGTCTTGTAGGGGGCGACCTTGCCGGTCAAGGCCATGCCCATCAGTGTCCGGCCGTGGAAGGCGCCGGAGAAGGCGATGATGCCGCTCCGCTTGGTGTAGGAGCGCGCGATCTTGACCGCGTTCTCGACCGCCTCGGCACCGGTGGTCAGGAAGATGGTCTTCTTCGGCGTGTTGCCGGGGGCCAATTTGTTGAGGCGTTCGGCCAGGCGGATATAGCTCTCATAGGGGTTCACCTGGAAGCAGGTGTGGCTGAATTTGTCGAGCTGGTCCTTCACCGCCTTGATGATCTTCGGATGGCCATGGCCGGTGTTCATGACGGCGATGCCGCCCGCGAAATCGATATGGCGCTTGCCTTCGACATCGGTGATCTCGGCGCCCTTGGCGCTCTCGGCAAAGATCGCATAGGCGTTGCCGACACCCCGTGGCACGGCCGCCACGCGGCGCTGCTGCAGATTCGCATTCGACGTCATGTGATATCCCTCTTCATGATCTGGGCGCAGCTGATGATCCGGCGCCTTTGGAAAAGCCGGGCGGACTATATCCCAGGTGCCGGCCACGCCGAAACCCCGCCGCCCCGCAATGCTGGGCTGTGGCGGATTCATCCCTCTGACAGAAAATTACTTGAGGCGCTGACTCGGGTTTGCGGCGCGATCTGGCTGCTGATCCAGCCCAACTTTATATTGGGCTAGCCGCGCAGGCGGCGGATTGCATCGGTCATCGATTGAGTGCCCTGGGCGTCGCGGAGTTGCCGGTCAAACATCTGGCGGGCGGCTTCCGCCTCATGGCCACGGTCGATGACCCGGACCGGGATCATCTGCGGGGCCGGCGTACCGGTGACCAGGTCCATTAACCACTTGCCGATATTCATCACGCCCTCCCGCCCTGGGGTCCAACTGGCTCCCAGCGTACGAGACGGGCGTTAATGAAGTCTGAAAGTCGCCAATATCCCTCGAAAAGTCGCAAATATCCCCGTCTTATGGGACGGAATTTGCGCCTTTTGGGCCTCTCTCAGGCGGCGCGGACCAGATCCTGGCGGGGCTGGCCGGTCACGTCGAACTCATGGGCCATCAGCCCACGGATCATCTGATTACCCTCGAGCATCGCGTCATATTCCTCGACGCCGCGCCGAACGTTCCAGCAACGGCCGGAAATATAGCCGCGCAAACCGTTCTTCAAACGAATGGGCGTGGTGAGTTCAAGGACGTCGTCGAATTCGTATCTGCTACGCATGATCTTAACCCAACCTTTGTGCAAGTGAGCGCCGGACACTCCGGCAAAACAACTTGCATCGAGAGATATGCCTAGATTCCATAAATGGCGAGTGACGGCAATCACCAATCGCGTGATCGTCGACTTATACCTGTGATTTCTGCCGTTTCTGCCACATCGCCCGCGAAACGCGCGCAGTCGGTTCACGTCCGATGTGATGCAGAACACGCCAGCCCGCCGCAGCCAGCCGGTCGAGATCGACGCCGGTCTCGATGCCCATGCCGTTAAGCATAAAGACGACATCCTCTGTCGCAACATTGCCCGTCGCCCCTTGCGCATAGGGACAGCCGCCGAACCCGGCGACCGACGCATCGACGACGCCGATCCCCATCTGCAGCGCGATCAGCAGATTGGCCAGGGCCTGGCCATAGGTATCGTGGAAATGCGCCGCAAGCGCCGGGATCGGCACCACGCTTGCCACCGCCTCGATCAGCCGCCGGGTCGCCAAGGGCGTGCCGACACCGATCGTATCGCCCAGCGAAATCTCGTAACAGCCCATGTCTTTCAATACTTTAGCGACATCCGCGACAGCCTTCGGCGCGATCTCGCCCTCATAGGGACAGCCGAGCACGCAGGAAATATAGCCACGGACAGGAATCCCAATCTCCCCCGCCCGCGCCATCACCGGACGGAAGCGCTCGAGGCTTTCCGCGATGGAACAATTGGTGTTCTTGCGCGCAAATGATTCCGAGGCCGCCGCGAACACCGCGACCTCGCGCGCACCGGCGGCGATCGCGGCGTCAAACCCCTGCAGATTGGGCACAAGTACCGGATAGCGCTTCGCCGTATCACGCTTCAAGCCGGCCAGCACCGCGGCGGAATCCGCCATCTGCGGGACCCATTTCGGCGAGACGAAGGCGCCTGCCTCGATCACCGACAATCCGGCCGCAGCAAGATCTTCAATCAGCCGGATCTTCACAGCCGCCGGCACCGCGACCATCTCGTTCTGCAGGCCGTCGCGCGGCCCCACTTCGACGATGCGGACCTTGGCAGGCAATGTCATGTCGCCACCGACGGTGCCGCATTGATACCGATGAGCTCCGCCCCCTCCACCACCTGATCGCCAGTGCCGACCAGCACGCCCGAAACTTCGCCGGCAATGTCGGCGCCAAGATTATGTTCCATCTTCATGGCCTCGAGCCGCAGCACGATCTGCCCAGGCGCCACCACATCGCCCGGATTGACCAGAACGGCAACAATGCGCCCCGGCATCGGCGCCAGCACCACCGAGGTGCGCGCCGCGCCCATATCCTTGCGCACCGGCGGGCGACCGAACGGCCCCAGTGCCCGCACCCGCCAGCGCTCGCCACCGATCTGCAGCCAGCGCGCAACACCATCGGCATGGAGATGTGCCGCGATCTGCCGGCCGTCGATCTCCACCAGCAGACTGTGCGCATCACGTGAAACTAGGCGCAGATTGTGCGACGGCGTGCGCCAGCCACCGGCGGTCATTTGCAGCGATACGGTATGATCCGCGCCACCCCATTCGAAATGCCAGTCGAGCGGCGCCGGACCGCCCAGGCGCCAATTGTCGGTGGCGGCCCAGGGCGATGGATCGTCGCTGCCAAGCTGTAGCTGATCGCCCAAAGCCAGGATCGCCCAGCAGGCATCATCAAGCGGCGTTGGTGCCAGCAATTCCGCGGCATGGTCGGCGATGAACCCGGTATAGACACGGCCGGCGCGGAATTCGGCATGGGCACTGGCGCGCGCCAACAGGTCGAGATTGCTGGCGATGCCGGCCACGTGCGTCTGTTCCAGTGCC
>NZ_CAMDRA010000087.1 GCF_945906275.1 Dongia mobilis | reverse complement strand
GGCGAGCAGGTCAGCTTCAAGCTGCGCGACCTCAGCGCGCTGGATGCAGCGCGCACGGCGCTCGCCAAGGCGACGACGGGCATGCAGCTCGATATCGCCGCGGATGGTGCCGTCAGCATTTCATTCTCCGACGCGGCTTTGGCCGAACTCAAGAAGCATGCGGTCGAACAGTCGATCGAGATCATCAACAAGTGCATCGACCAGACCGGCACCAAGGAACCGACCATCATCCGCCAGGGCGATGACCGCATCGTCGTGCAGGTGCCGGGCGTCAGCGATCCGCAGCGCCTGAAGGATCTCATCGGCAAGACCGCCAAGATGGAATTCAAAATGGTGGACGAGACCGCGGAAGCGACCGGGACCGCGCCGCCGACCTCGATCCAGCTCCCCGAACTCGACGATGACGGCAAGCCCGGACGCCTGCTGTGGATCAAGAAGCCGGTGATGGTGTCGGGTGAAACGCTGATCGACGCCCAGCAGGGTTTCGACGGCGGCATGCCGATCGTGAGCTTCAAATTCGATTCCGTGGGTGCCCGCAAATTCGGCGACGCCACCAAGGCCAATGTCGGCAAGCGCTTTGCCATCGTGCTCGACAACCAGATCATCAGCGCGCCCAAGATCAACGACGCGATCCTGGGCGGCAGCGGCATCATCAGCGGCAACTTCACCACGGAATCGGCCCGCGACCTCGCCATCCTGCTGCGTGCCGGTGCCCTGCCGGCGCCGCTCACGGTGCTGGAAGAACGCACCGTCGGTGCCGATCTCGGCGCCGATTCGATCGAGGCCGGCAAGCGCGCCTGTCTCATTGCCGTCGTCTTCATCGCCGTCGCCATGGTCGTGCTCTATGGCCTGTTCGGCGTGTTCGCCAATATCGCCATGCTGCTCAACGGCGTGCTGATGCTGGGCTTCCTCTCGGCCATCGGCGCCACGCTGACCTTCCCCGGCATCGCCGGCATGGTGCTGACGCTGGGCATGGCGGTCGACGCCAACGTGCTGATCCTTGAGCGTGTGCGCGAGGAAATGCGCAATGGCCGCTCGCCGGTGAATGCGATGGAGGCCGGTTACCGCGAGGCGCAGGCGACCATCTTCGATGCCAACGTCACCCATGCCATCTCGACCATGTTCCTGTTCGCCTTCGGCTCCGGACCGATCAAAGGCTTCGCCATCACGCTCCTCATCGGCATCGTCAGTTCGGTCTTCACCGCCGTGGTCGTGACACGGTTGATGACGTCGGTCTGGCTCCGCCAAGCGCGCCCCAAAGCGCTGCCGTTGTAAGAAGCGAGGAAGATCCAGATGTTCAAACCGCTCCACCTCGTTCCCGCCGGCACCCGCATCAACTTCATGCGGCCGCACAAGATCGCCTTCATCCTGTCGGTCATCATGGTGCTGGGATCGTTCGCCCTGGTCTTCACCAAGGGCCTCAATTTCGGCATCGATTTCGCCGGCGGCGTGATCATGGAAGTGAAGAGTTCGACGCCGGTCGCCGATCTTGGCACCATGCGCGAGCAACTCGGCAATCTCGACCTCGGCGAAATCTCGCTGCAGGAATTCGGCGCCCCCGATGTCATCCTCATCCGCATTCCCCAGCAGGAAGGCGGCGAGGTGGCGACACAGGCAGCCGTTGCCAAGGTGAAGGAATCGCTCGGAGCCGAGTGGCAATATCGCCGCACGGAATCGGTCGGCCCCAAGGTCGGCGACGAGTTGAAGTCGAGCGCCGTCTGGGCCTCGCTCTTCGCCATGCTCGGCATCATGGCCTATATCTGGTTCCGCTATGAATGGCAGTTCGGCATCAACGCGGTGCTGGCTCTGTTCCATGATTGCGTGACCACGGTCGGCTTCTTTGCCTTGACCGGCATGGAGTTCAACCTGACCACGGTCGCGGCGGTTCTCACCATTGCGGGTTACTCAGTCAACGACACGGTCGTGATCTATGACCGCATCCGCTACGATCTGCGCCGCTTCAAGACCATGCCGCTGTCACAGCTGATCAACCATGCGCTCAACGAAACGCTGGCGCGCACGACGGTGACGTCGGGCCTCACGCTGCTCTCGGTCCTGGCGCTCGCCATCTGGGGCGGCGAGGCGATGCGCGGCTTCTCGATCGCCATGATCTGGGGCATCCTCATCGGCACCTATTCGACCATCTGTGTCGCCTCGCCGATGCTGCTTTACATGAACATCCGCAACATCGGATCGGACAAGGGCAAGACGGCGGAAGCCGGCGCACAGCAGGCCTGAGTTTTTTGAAGGCCCCGGTTATCTGAACTCAAGGAGGGCATCATGGATGTGACGCCCCTGATACCGGCGGGTCGCCAGATCATCGAGACCTATGGCGACGGCCGTTTCCGCATTGCCAATGTGCTCCACCCTGGATCGGTGCTGGTGTTTCCGGCGCGGACGCTGATGTGGGATGTGACGGAGATGGCCGGCGTGACGTCTCAATCGCTCGGCGCCGTCATTGACGCGGCAAAAATGGGTGAGGTCGACCTGCTGCTCATCGGCTGCGGCGCCCGCATGGCGATGGTGCCGGGCGACCTCCGCGCCGCGCTGCGTGCCGACGGCATCGTCATCGAGCCGATGGATACGGGGGCTGCCGCCCGCACCTTCAATGTGCTGATGGCAGAAGGCCGCCGGGTTGCGGCGGCCTTGATCGCGGTTTGACCGCTACATCCAATCTGTCATGCCCGTGCTTGGCACGGGCATCCACGAGTTAGTGTCCGCCCGATAGAAACTCGTGGATCCCCGCACCAAGTGCGGGGATGACGATCGAGTGTGATGGCGTCAACCAGCCTTGCGCACCTTGGTTGATTCTTCCGCCGCACCCTTGGCCATGTTCTCGGCGGCGAATTTCCAGTTCACGATGTTCCAGAAGGCGCCGATATAGTCCGGCCGCTTGTTGCGATAGTCGATGCAATAGGCGTGCTCCCAGACGTCGCAGGTGAGGAGCGGCTTGTCGGCGGTGGTGAGCGGCGTCTGCGCATTGCTGGTGCTCTTGGGGTCGAGTCCGCCATCGGGGGTTTGAACCAGCCAGACCCAGCCGGAACCGAAGGTGTCTGCCGCGACCTTGCCGAACTCGGTCTTGAAGGTGTCGAACGGCCCCCATTTCTTCTCAATCGCCTCGCCCAGCACGCCGTCCGGTTCACCACCGGCTTTTGGCGCGAGGCTGTGCCAGTAGAAATCATGGTTCCATGCCTGGGCGGCGTTGTTGAAAATCTTGCCGGAGGATGTCTTCACGATCTCCTCAAGCGGCTTGCCCTCGAACTCGGTGCCGGCAATCAGCTTGTTGAGCGTCTCGACATAGGTCTTGTGATGCTTGCCGTGATGGAACTCGAGCGTCTCTTTCGAGATGTGGGGCGCCAACGCATCGATCGCGTAGGGCAGGTCGGGAAGGGTGATCTTGGCCATGAGGAAACCTTTCTGCTGGCCGCCTTTACCCATCACGTCATGAGGGATGATCGCGGCACTGGCTTGCTGATGCGGAAGGAACGGGGGCGGATCAGCTTGGTTCCCGATAGGGCGTGTGACGTTTTGGCGCAAAAAAAACGGGGTCCCGAAGGACCCCGTTCGTTTGCCGCGATGTTGGATCGCTTAGCCGATTTTCTGGAACACCATGCAATAGAGCATGGGGATCGAGAGCATCGTGTTGGTGCGAGAGACCAGCATGGCGATGCGGGCCGACTTCTTCTTGGTGTCGGCGTCGGCTTCGACGATGCCCAGCGCGCGCTTCTGGTTGGGCCAGATCAGGAACCAGACATTGGCGGCCATGATGAGCGCCAGCCACATGCCGATGCCGATCGTGCGCCAGCCTTCCTGGAAGCTCATTGCCTGATGCAGATAGTCGCTGAGATAGGCGGTCAGCAGACCGAAGACGACCGTGCCGAGGGCCGCGTAACGGAAGTAGTAGAGCGCGGTCGGCGCGATGACCTTGCCGATCGCGGGCTTCTGCTCGTCGGGAATTTTCGGCATCGACGGGATCTGCACGAAGTTGAAATAATAGAGCAGGCCGATCCACAGGATGCCGAACCAGACATGGATCCATTTCACCAGGGTCGGCCAGAAGGCCGCTCCGTTGAAGTTCTGCAGGTTGACGATCAGGAAGACGATGACGGCCAGGATTACGCCGGCCAACAGCGTCCGATGAAGATTTTCGAGAATTTTGCTCATTGCTAACCCCTCCAAAGCAAAAGCGGTGTGGCTATGGGGCGCATTCTATCGGATGCCCCGTGGCATAGAAACTGATTCCCTCTAATCCATTGGAAAATTATGGGAATAGTGTGGAAACGATGAGCAGGGGCGAGGTCGATCTGGTGCACGCACTGGAGGCGTTGCGCGGTGCGGATCGCGATCGCTTTTTGTGCGCGCTGGCAGCACCCGCGGCACTGCGCGGCGATCTGGTGACGCTCTATGCCTTCAACGCGGAACTGGCCGGCATCGCCGACAAGGTGAGCGAGTCGATGCTGGGCCTCATCCGCCTGCAATGGTGGCGCGATGCGCTGGCCGACATCGCGGCCGGGCGCGGCCACCGCCATCATCTGGTGCAGGCGCTGGGCGATGTCGTGGCGCGGCGCGGATTGAGTCCCGCATTGCTCGTACAACTGATCGATGCGCGCGAACGCGATGTCGAAGGCAATCAGCCGGCCGATCTTGCGGAGCTGGAATCATATGCGGCGGCAAGTGCGGGCACGCTCGCGGAACTGGCGCTCGAAATCTGCGCTGCCGAGCCGATGGCGGCATGGCGCGCGGCGGCGCGGGCGGCGGGGACCGCCTATGGCCTCACCGGTACCCTGCGGGCAACACCCTATCTCGCGCAGCACCGGCGCATCATGCTGCCGGCAGCGGAGATGGGCGAGGCCGAGCTTTCCCCCGACAGCCTCCTCGATCTGAAACCGGGTGCGGCACTTCAACCCGTGGTGCAGTCCGTGGCGCAACGAGCCGGGACCCTCCTTGCTGCAGCGCGGAAGGAACGGCTGCCGCGGCTGGCGATGCCGGCGCTCTTTCCCGGGCGCCTCGCCGCAGCACAGCTTGAGCGGTTGCGCCGGCACGGCTACGATCCGTTCGTGGCGGGCAGTTCGACACCGTCCGGCCTCAACATCTGGCGCCTCGTCGGGGCGCGCTGGTTGGGGCGTATTTGAATTCGACCAGGCAAGCGAGAATAGACAAGCGATCATGAGCACACCCGCGATCATCACCGTCGCCATCACCGGCAGCCAGCCCACCAAGGCCCAGAACCCAGCCGTGCCGACACAGCCGGCCGAGCAGATCGAAAGCACGCAGCAGGCGTTCGAGGCAGGGGCGATCCTGGTTCATATCCATGTGCGCGACGCCGAGGACAGATCATCCTCCGACATCGAGAAGTTCCGCCTGGTGCAGGACGGCATCCGCAAGCATTGCCCCGGCATGATCATCCAGTTCTCGACCGGCGGGCGCGGGCGCGAGGCGTCGGAACGCGGTGCCGCCCTGGCGCTGAAGCCGGACATGGGATCGCTTGCCACCGGTTCGGTCAATTTTGCGACGATCATCTATGAGAACCCGCCGCAGCTGATCGATGATCTCGCCAATGACATGCTGAAATATGACGTGAAGCCGGAATGCGAACTGTTCGATCTCGCCATGCTCTACAACGCCAAGGCGCTGGTCGACCGGGGCCTGCTGAAGGATCCGGCCCATGTGCAGTTCGTGCTGGGGATTCCAGGCGCCCTGCCGGCGCGCGAGAAGATCGTCGATTTCATGCTGGAGGAGCTGACCGAGCTGATGCCGAAGGCGACCTGGACGGCGGCTGCCATCGGCCGCCTGCAGCTCGACGCCAATCACTGGGCGCTGAAGCGCGGTGGCCATGTGCGCACCGGGCTCGAGGACAATATCTATTTCGAGAAGGGGCGCCTTGCCGCCAGCAACGCCGAACTGGTGAAGCGGGTGGCCGACCTCTGCGGCAAATATGACCGCCATCCCGCCACCACCGCCGAGGCGCGGGCGCTGTTGGGGTTGAAGGCGGCCTGACATGCAAACGGGGCGCTTCCGTTGGGAAGCGCCCCGTTCAAATGGCGTCGTGGGAAACCAGATTACTTGATCTTGGCTTCCTTGAAGGCCACGTGCTTCTTCACCACCGGATCGTACTTGCGGAATTCCAGCTTCTCGGTGGTCGAGCGCGGGTTCTTCTTCGTCACGTAATAGAAACCGGTGTCAGCGGTGCTGACGAGTTTCACAAGAATGGTCGCTGACTTGGCCATGGCCGTCTCTCAATAAAATGCGTGTCGCTGCAAAAGGATGGCGCAAAATAGCGGGGAAACGCCGAAAGTCAAGTTAATGAGGCCGCTATTCCGAGGCGGCCCGGCTTGGTTAACGGGGCGGCCCGCGCCGATCGCTCAGTGTCATGATATCCTTGCGATAATTCAATAGCTTAGCCGTCCTGGTGCCAATCGGCGCGCGGCTGGTCCAGCGGTCGAGCGCTGTTTTCAGGACATATTCGGTGACGTCGACCAGGGTGAGGTCGCCCAGCGCACTGGCCCTGGCCCAGGCCAGATCCTCCAATTCACCGTTCCCACTGAGGGTGCCGGCGACGTGATTCCCGTCGGCGAGGAAGAATCGGGTGTTGAAGCGCCGTTTCGAGGTCACTGGCGTGATCGCCCGGCACAGATAGTCGATGGCGCCGTAATCGGGGGCGAGGCCGGCCGTGCGGTAGGCCTGCCAGAAGGGCGAGTCTGTCTCGGCAACGGTGCCGGCAAAGGGGCGGCCCACCAGGAGGCCGGTCTCCTCATGGGTTTCGCGCAAGGCGGCGTTGAGGAAGGCCAAAGGCGGGCGCCTGCCGCCCAAGGCCCGGGCGATGGCCGGATGGGGGGCGCCGGGATAGGGGCTCGCCGCATCCGGCGGATCGACGCGGCCGCCGGGGACGACATGGATGCCGGGCAGGAAGCCCATCTTGGCCGGGCGGCGGCCGATGAGGATTTCCGGGTTGCCGGAGGCGCCAGCGCGGATGAGGACGAGACCAGCAGCGTCAGCCGGCTTGACCGGAGATCTGCGCGCTGCGGGGGCTGGATGGTCCAAGGTCAGGGAACGAAAGGGAGGAGCGCCTCGGCGGCGTCATCGACCTGGGCGTCCTCGGGCGGATCGGCAAGATCCACGGCGTTGGCATAGAGGTTCGGCTGGTCGATGAGCTTCAGCGCCAGTTCTAGATCGATCGGATCTTCGTTCTTGCGGGCCGGGCAGGATTGGCGGAGGGCGTCCAAAGCCTCGGTATCGTCGGGCTTCGCCGCATTGCGCTTTGCCATCGGCACCGTGGGCAGATCGCCCTGGCGCAGTTCCTTGAGCAGGGCATCGGAATCGTGCTGGCCGCTGGTGCAGATGGTCGGCAGCACGCCGAGATGGTGGAGCGTATAGCCGGAGGGCGCGTGGAAGCGCGCCCAGGTCAGCTTGATCTCGCCATCATTGGGCAGCGGCTTGATGTTCTGGACCGTGCCCTTGCCGTAGGAGTTCGAGCCGATGAGGACGGCGCGGCCATTGTCCTGCAAGGCGGCCGCGACGATTTCAGCGGCGGAGGCGGAATTGCCGTCGATCAGCACGGCGATCGGCTTGCCCGAGGCGATATCGCCATCGGTCGCTTCGAAATACTGGTGGCTGTCGGGATGGCGGCCGTGGATCGACACGATGCGGCCTTCATCGAGGAACAGGTTGGCGGTCGCCACCGATTGCGGCACATAGCCACCGGGATTGTTCCGGAGATCGAGAATGTAGCCCTTGATCTTCTTGCCGATCTCGTCCTTGGCGTCGTTGATCTCGCGCTTCAGGCTGTTGGCGGTTTCGGAGTTGAAGCTGAAGACGCGGAAATAGGCGACATCGCCTTCGCGCCGGTAGCTCACGGTTTCCGGCACGACATGGGCGCGCTTGACGCTGACGTCGAACGGTTCGTCCTTGCCGTCGCGGAGCAAAGTGAGCGTCACCCGGCTGTCGACTTCGCCGCGCAATTCGTTGACGACCTGCTGCTGTGTGAGGCCGTCGACCGACTTGCCGTCGATCTTCAGGATGATGTCGTCGCGCTTCAGGCCGATCCGTTCTGCCGGTGTGTAATGCATGATGGCGGTGATGCGGACTTCGCCATCCTCGACCGAGATGCGGATGCCGATGCCGCCGAACCCGTCGCGGGACGCCTTGTCTTCGCGCGCGGCCTCGGTGCCGGCATAGCGCGAGAAGCCGTCGAGCTTGCCGACGATGCCGGTGAAGATGGCCTCGTAGATCTTTTCATTGCCGGCGGCGGTGACCTTGGGCGATTTTTCGCGCGCTTCGCGCAGGATTTTGGCCGCGGCCTTGCCCCATTGCTTGGCGGTGGCGTCCTCGCCATCGGCCAGCGTCTCGGTCTCGATCACGGTTTTTTTGAGCAGCAGCTTCAACTCGTCGCTGTCGCCTTCGACCGAGAGGTCCGGATCGAGGGTCGAGAGCTGCTGCATGCCCACCAGGGTGAGCTCGGGGATGTTCTGCTCGGTGATGTAGATGGAGTCGATGTCGCCGAGGCCGGTCTCCAGCATGTCGCGGTCAAGCGCCGCGGTGGCATCTTCAGGCGAGCGGCTGGCGGTGCTGGCGCAGGCGTAAAGCCCGAATACAAAGGGCAAAATCACAAGCCGGCGTGCCACCTGCTTGCCAGGCCACCCGGTCACCCTACCCACAGGACGAAACGCACTCAATCGGTTGGTATCCGCTACTAAGCCAGTGCCGACACGCTGCCCCGATCGCGCCGCCCGGTAACCCCTTGTTCGCGGCCAATCTAGCAGAATTCTTGCCCTAAGCTAGGGCTTCTGCGGTCCGAATCGGCCTCACTTCTTACCTTTATCTGCGGGCTTCTTCCCTTTTTTGCCGGAACCGGGACCCTTCTTGCCCAGGCGCAGATTTTTCGGGCGACCCTGGCCCGCGCCTTTCTTCCCTTGCCCCTTCTGGTCCTGGCGCGGTGAGGTCCGGCCCATGAAGCGGTCGGCCCCTTCGCTCAGGGGCTCGGCCGACAGCATTTCCAGGGTGACGCCGCCGGTGAGGGCGTCGGCGCTGACCAGCCGCACGGTGACGGATTGGCCGAGCTGATAGCGCCGGCCTGAGCGGCGCCCGACCAGGGCATGGCGCTGCTCGTCATGATCATAGAAATCCTGCGGCAGGGTCGAGATGGGAATAATTCCATCCGCCCCGGTCTCGCGGAGGTTGATGAAGAGGCCAAAGCGCGCCACGCCGGAGATCCGCCCGGCAAATTCGGAATCGACCTTGTCGGCGAGGAAGGCTGCCACATAGCGGTCGACCGCATCCCGTTCCGCCGCCGCCGCGCGCCGCTCGGTCCCGGAGATATGGACGCCCGTCTCGGCAAATTCGGCGAGCGCCGATTTGTCGAGGGCGCCGTCGCCCAGATCATAGGCGCCGATCAGGGCGCGGTGGACGAGGAGGTCGGCATAGCGCCGGATGGGCGAGGTGAAATGGGCGTAGCGCGCCAGTGCCAAGCCGAAATGGCCGAGATTGTCCGGCGCATAGACCGCCTGGGCCTGGGAGCGCAGCACCAGGGTGCTGATCATCTCGGCATAGGGCGTGTCCTTGGCCTTCTGCAGCAGCTGGGTGAAATGCTTGGGCAGCAAGACCTGGCCACGGGCGAGGTTGAAATCGAGGGAGGCCAGGAATTCGCGCAGGGCCTCGATGCGGGTCGCGTCCGGCTGGTCGTGGACGCGGTACATGCAGGGCCAGCGCTTCTTTTCCAGCGATTCGGCAGCCGCCACAGTCGCGGCGATCATGAATTCCTCGATCAGGCGGTGGCTGTCGAGGCGTTGGCGTGCTTCGATCCGCTCGATCTGGCCGTCCTTGTTGATGAAGACGCGGCGTTCAGGAAGGTCGAGTTCCAGCGTGCCGCGCGCTTCGCGGGCCTTCAGCAGGGATTGGAAGGCGCCGTAGAGCGGCTTGATGACGGGATCGAGCAGCGGGCCGGTGAGGTCGTTGGGCTGGCCATCCATGGCGGCCTGGGCCTGCTCATAGGTGAGGCGCGCCGCCGAGCGCATGAGGCCCCGCACGAAATGATGGCGCAGCTTCTTGCCCTGGGCGTCGATCACCATCTCGACCGCCATCACCGGCCGGTCTTCATAGGGGCGGAGCGAACACCAGCCGTTGCTGAGTTCCTCGGGCAGCATGGGGACGACGCGGTCGGGGAAGTAGACCGAATTGCCGCGATCGCGCGCGCAGCGGTCGAGGGGATCGTCGGGGCGCACATACCAAGCGACATCGGCGATGGCGACCATGATGCGCCAGCCGCCGGGATTGTCCTTGTGATCGTCGGCGGTGGCCCAGACGGCGTCGTCGAAATCGCGCGCATCGTCGCCGTCGATCGTGACGAGCGGGACCTGGCGGAGGTCGGTGCGGTTGCCGAGCGGTGCCGCCGTCGCGGTTTCCGCCTGTTCCAATGCCGCGGGTGGGAACTGGAAGGGGATGTAATGTTCGGCGATCGAGATGATGCTGACTGATTTGGCGTCGCCGATGCGACCGATGCGCTCGACAATGCGCGCCTTGGGTGTGCCGAGGCGCTTTGCCGGTTCGATCTCCGCCACCACGATTTCTTCCGGCTTGGCGCCACCGGTATCCTTGGGGTCGACGGTGAACTCGGTCTTGACGCGCTTGCTGGTGGGGATCAGGCGCCCGCTGCCATGGGGGCCTTTCTCGAACACGCCGACCACGCGCTCGGCGCGGCTCTGCAGGCGGCGGATCGGCCGCGCCTCATAGATGTCCGCATCGGTCTTTTCGAGGCGCACCAGCACACGGTCGCCGGCCGCCAGGGGCCGGTCGAGTTTCTTGTCCTCGATGATGACGATTTGCGGTTCGGCATCGTCCTTGGGAAAATCGATCGGCCGCGCCCAGATATCGCCATCGGCATCGGGGCCGATGACCTGCACCACGGCAACCTCGGGCAGTGCGCTGGGGGCCGCGAGGCGCCGCGCCTTGCCGCGATCGACGGCGCCGCCTTGCTCCAACTCCTTCAGCAGGGATTTCAGCGGAATGCGGTCCTGGCCACGCAGGTGAAAGGCCCGCGCGATCTCGCGCTTGCCGACCGGCACCGGCGAGGTCCGGATGAACTCCAGCACCTGTTCCTTGGTCGGGAAGGGCACGGCCTTGCCGCCGCTCACCTCAGCCGCGCGCGCCTTGTCCTTGCGCGCCGACCGTGAATCCTTGCGTGGACCGCGGGACGGCTTCTGTTTGGCAGGCTTGCCGTCAGTTGGTGGGATGGGGGGCTTTGAATTCGATTTCGACAAAGACATACTCGTAATCGTTGGCGTTGATGACATTGTGTTCGACGCCAACCGGGCGGTAATAGGACTTCCCGGCGACGAGTTCGACGATGCGCTGCTCCTTGCCATCGTCGATCTGCAGGCGGCCGTTTTTCATCGGCACCACCACATAATCATAGCCGTGCCGGTGCCAGGTCGTCTCGGCTCCCGGCGCAAAGCGCCATTCGGTGACCAGAACGCGGTCGTTATCAACCTGGACCGTCCCGACGGCCGCAGGGCGAGAGGAGGTGGCGTTTGCGGGCATTGTGTGATCTTTCAGTAGAATCAAGCGGCTGGCTGGCTAGGCGCGGGATTTGCGTCAAGTCAAGGCATTGAACCCTACTCATGCCTCCGCTACAAGGCCCGCCTTTCGCCCCCTCATTCACCCTGGGGCCATCTGAGACCGATTCGGGAGAGCGCGCATGAAATCCATCGAAGCAAGGATCGCCGAGGAACTGAACGCACGCGATGTGCAGGTCCGGGCCGCGGTCGAATTGCTGGATGGCGGCGCGACCGTCCCCTTCATCTCCCGCTACCGCAAGGAAGTCACCGGCGGCCTTGACGATACCCAACTCCGGAAGCTGGAGGAGCGCCTCTCATACCTCCGTGAACTTGAGGATCGGCGCGCCGCCATCTTCAAGAGCATCGACGAGCAGGGCAAGATGACCGACACGCTGTCGCTGGAGATCGCGGTCGCCGACACCAAGGCGCGGCTCGAAGATCTCTATCTGCCTTACAAGGTGAAGCGCCGCACCAAGGCGCAGATCGCGCGCGAAGCCGGGCTTGAGCCGCTCGCCGATCTGCTGCTCGGCGAACCCACGCGCAACCCGCAGGGGGAAGCTGCCGCCTATGTGAATGCCGAGAAGAATGTCGCCGATGTGAAGGCGGCACTTGAAGGTGCGCGCGACATCCTTGCTGAGCGCTTTGCCGAAAGCGCGGATCTCCTCGGCCGCCTGCGCGATCTCCTGTGGGAGAAGGCGCGGCTGGTTTCCAAGGTCAATGAGGGCAAGCAGGATTCCGGGGCCAAATTCTCGGACTATTCCGATGCCTCTGAGCCCATCAACAAGGTGCCGTCGCACCGGGCGCTGGCGATGTTCCGCGGCCAGAAGGAAGAGATCCTGGCGCTCAATCTTGCGATCGACGAGCCGGAGGACCGCAAAGCGCTGAACGAGGCAGAGCGCGCGATTGCCGCCAGTGCCGGCATCGCCGACCAGGGCCGCGCGGCAGATAGCTGGCTTATCGACGTGGTGCATTGGTGCTGGCGCGTGAAGCTGAAATTGAGCCTCGAACTCGACCTCATGGGCCGCCTGCGCCAGGCGGCGGAGGATGAGGCGGTGCGCGTCTTTGCGTCCAACCTCAAGGACGTGCTGATGTCGGCGCCGGCCGGTGGTCGCGCGACCCTCGGTCTCGATCCCGGCATCCGCACGGGCTGCAAGGTCGCGGTCATCGCCGCCACCGGCAAGGTGCTGGAATTTGCGACCATCTATCCGCATGAGCCGATGCGCAAATGGGATGAATCGATTGCCGTGCTGGCAGCCCTGTGCCTGCGCCACAAGCTGGAACTTGTCGCCATCGGCAACGGGACTGCCAGCCGCGAGACCGACAAGCTGGTCGATGATCTGATGAAGCGCCATCCGGAACTGACGCTCACCAAGGTGATGGTGTCGGAAGCTGGTGCTTCGATCTATTCGGCCTCGGAATATGCCTCCAAGGAATTGCCGGAGCTGGATGTGACCATCCGCGGCGCCGTCTCGATCGCGCGGCGTCTGCAGGATCCCTTGGCCGAGCTGGTGAAGATCGATCCGAAATCGATCGGCGTCGGCCAGTACCAGCACGACATCGCTGAATTCCGACTCTCCAAGGCGCTGGACGCGGTGGTCGAGGATTGCGTGAACGCGGTCGGCGTCGAAATCAACACGGCATCGGCCAAGCTGCTGGCGCGCGTCTCGGGGCTCGGTGAAAGCCTGGCCCAGAACATCATCGCCTTCCGCGACGCCAACGGTCCCTTCGCTTCACGCAAGCAGTTGCTGAGCGTGCCGCGCCTCGGGCCCAAGGCGTTCGAACAGGCGGCGGGCTTCCTGCGCATCCGCGACGGCGAAGATCCGCTCGACAGTTCGTCGGTGCATCCCGAAGCCTATCCGGTCGTGCGCCGCATCATGGCGGTGACAGGGCGTGAAGTGAGCGCCGTCATCGGCGACAGCACTTTGCTCCGCAAGCTGAAGCCGGAGGAGTTCACCGACGAGACCTTCGGTCTGCCGACCGTCACCGACATCCTCAAAGAGCTGGAAAAGCTCGGCCGCGATCCGCGCCCCGAATTCAAGACGGCGACCTTCAAGGAAGGCGTCGAGGAGATGAAGGATCTGCAGCCCGGCATGCAGCTGGAAGGTGTCGTCACCAACGTGGCGGCCTTCGGCGCCTTCGTCGATATCGGCGTCCATCAGGACGGGCTCGTGCATGTCTCGGCGTTGGCCGACCGCTTCGTCAAGGACCCGCGCGAGGTGGTGAAGCCCGGCGACGTGGTGAAGGTGCGCGTGCTGGAAGTCGATATCAAGCGCAAGCGCATCTCGCTCACCATGCGCTCCAGCGACACGCCGGCCGCCCGTCAGCAGGCCGAGGCACCGAAGGACCGGCCGATGGCTCGGGGCGACCGGAAGTTCATGCAGGACAACAAGCCGGCGGCCAAATCGGACTCGCCCTTCGGCGGCGCCATGGCAGCGGCGTTGGCGAAGGCCGGGATCAAGAAGTAGGTAACCGCCTTCGCAATTTTAGTCGTCATCCCCGGGCTTGACCCGGGGATCAGGTTCGACTGGATGAGGTACCGATCAGTTGCTTGCTGATGCCCGGGTCAAGCCCGGGCATGACGATCGGGATCGGGGAGAGGGGCACTCGCCAACGTCACATTCACCCATTACGCTCCCCATTCATCGGAGTCGGGGGTCTGTTGAGCAAGCTGCTGCTGATATCGCTGGGGAAGCTTGGTGGCGCGGTGCTGGAGGCGGCGGCGCGCGATGGGCGATTCCCGCATATCATCGTGGCGACCCGCGATGTGGCCCATGCCCGCGCAAAAGCCAATGCGGCACGGATCGGTGCTGCGCTGGAGGGGCAATATCCGCGCATCGACGTGGTGGCGTTCGATTTCAGCGCGCCCAACGCCGCCGATATCTTGCGCAAAATCCAGCCCGATCTGATGTTCGCGGCACCCACTTTGCTGCCCTGGTGGAAGATTGCGGCCAGCAGCAATGCGAAGCTCAAATCCTTGCCCTTCGGTGGGTGGCTGGCCTGTCATCTCGCCCCCATGCTGGCCCTGCGCGCCGCGTGGGAGAAGTCGGAGTTGCATTGCCCCTGGGTCGCGGGCAGCTATCCCGATGTGGTCAATGCCATCCTGCACATGACTGGGGCCGGCCCCATCGTCGGTGTCGGCAATATCAGCGAATGTCTGCCCAAGATCCGGTTCCTGGCGGCCCAGCATACCAACGCGCCGGTTGCTGACTTTGCGATCAAGCTGGTGGGCGGGCATGCGCTGTCGTCGCTGTTCTACCGAGAGGAGGCGGTGAAGGAGTTGCCGCCCTTCCTGCTGCAGGTGCTGTGGCATGGGCATGATATCTCGCTCGCGGTGAAGGACAAGTTGCGCAGCGTGAAGATGCCGGTCATTCACGACCTCGACGTCAACCGCATCACCGCCTCGGCCAGCCTCGATGTTCTGGCGGCGCTCCTCAGCGAAGAACCCTATGCGCTCCATGCGCCGGCGCCCAATGGCCTGGTCGGCGGCTATCCGGTCACCATCAGCCGGAAGGGTGTCGCCGTCGACCTGCCGCTGGACTGGACGCTGGAACATGCGCTCAGCATCAACGCGGCGGCACTGACCTTCGACGGCATCACGGCGATCGAGAAGGACGGCACGGTGATCTTCACCGAGAAGACCGTGGTCGCGTTGAAAGCATTGCTTGCAGAGGACTGGCCGAAGCTGCGGCCGGAAAGTGCCGCGGTGCTGGCGGCGAAGCTGACGGCGCTGGTCTAGATCTCCGTCGCGCGCGCTTCTTCCAGAATCCAGTCCAATAACCCCTGCGCCTCCGGGCGTTTTAGGACGTCGGGGCTGTGCACGATGTAATAGGCGAAGGGTGTCACGATGCTCTTCTCGAACGGCGAGACCAGGCGGCCATCGGTCAGCAGATCGGCGACGGCGCCGGTGGTGCCGAGCGCCACACCCTGTCCGGCGGTGGCGGCCTGCAGGCAGAGGGCAAAATCGGTGAAATGGATGCCGCGCGAGGTGTCGACATCCGGCACCCCAGCCGCGCGCAGCCAGGCCGGCCAGTCGGGCCAGATGACCGATTGCCCGGTCCAGTCGAGATGGAGGAGCGTGTGATGCTGCAGGTCGCGCGGCTCGTGGAGCGGA
>NZ_CAMDRA010000086.1 GCF_945906275.1 Dongia mobilis | reverse complement strand
AAGCGGGGGCGGCGTCAGGTCGACAGGTATCAGGCAGCGACCTTCGAGAGCTTGGCGCCGCCGATGGTGAGGCCGTCCTGGTCGGCCGAGACCGCGATCACCTCGCCGGCCTTGAACTTGCCTTCGAGGATCAGCATCGCAAGCGGGTTCTGCAGCTCACGCTGGATGACCCGCTTCAACGGCCGCGCGCCATAGACCGGATCATAGCCGGCATCGGCCAGCCATTCCTTGGCCTTCTGGTCGAGGGCCAATTCCAGCTTGCGCTCGGCCAACAGCGCATCGAGACGCAGCAGCTGGATGTCGACGATGCCCGTCATGTTGCGGCGGCTGAGGCGATGGAACAGGATCACTTCATCGAGCCGGTTCAAGAATTCCGGCCGGAAGGCCTGGCGCACCACGCCCATCACCTGATCACGCGCCTTGTCGGAATCCTCGCCTTCGCCCAGCGCCACCAGATACTCGCTGCCGAGATTGGAGGTGAGGATGATGATGGTGTTGCGGAAATCCACCGTGCGGCCCTGGCCGTCGGTCAGCCTGCCATCATCAAGGACCTGCAGCAGGATATTGAAGACATCCGGATGCGCCTTCTCGACCTCGTCGAACAGGATCACCTGATAGGGGCGGCGTCGCACGGCTTCGGTGAGCACGCCACCTTCCTCATAGCCGACATAACCCGGGGGCGCACCGATGAGACGCGAGACCGCGTGCTTTTCCATGAATTCCGACATGTCGATGCGCACCATCGCCTGGTCGTCATCGAACAGGAAGCTCGCCAGTGCCTTGCACAACTCGGTCTTGCCGACACCGGTTGGCCCCAGCATCAGGAAGGAGCCGATCGGCCGGTTGGGATCCTGGAGGCCTGCACGCGCGCGCCGGACGGCATTGGAGACGGCTTTCACCGCCTCGGCCTGGCCGATCACGCGGCCTGAGATCGCCTCTTCCATCTTGAGCAGCTTCTCGCGCTCGCCGGTCAGCATCTTGTCGACGGGGATGCCGGTCCAGCGCGAGACGACGCCGGCGATATCCTCTTCCTTCACGACCTCGTTGAGCATGCGGTGTTCGGCCGCCTGCTCCGCCTCGGCGAGGCGCCGGGTGAGATCGGGAATGACCGAATAGGTAAGCTCGCCGGCGCGGGCAAAATTGCCGTTGCGCTGCGCCTGCTCGACCTCGTTCTTGGCCTGGTCGATGCGCTCCTTGAGCTTCTGCGCATCGTCGATCTTCTGCTTCTCGGCCTTCCACATGGTGGTAAGCGAGCGCGACTTGGCCTCAAGGCTCTCGACCTCCTCGACCAGATGCTGCAGCCGTTCCTTGGACGCTGGATCGGTTTCCTTCTTCAGGGCCTCGCGCTCGACCTTGAGCTGGATAAGCTTGCGGTCGACCTCGTCGATCTCCTCAGGCTTCGATTCCACCTCCATGCGCAGGCGCGACGCCGCTTCGTCGATGAGGTCGATCGCCTTGTCGGGCAGGAAGCGGTCGGTGATGTAGCGGTTGGACAAGGTCGCCGCCGAGACGATCGCCGCATCGGTGATGCGGACGCCGTGATGCATCTCGTATTTTTCCTTGAGGCCGCGCAGGATCGAGATCGTGTCGGTGACCGTGGGTTCCGCCACGAAGACCGGCTGGAAGCGCCGCGCAAGTGCCGCGTCCTTCTCGATATGCTTGCGATACTCGTCGAGGGTCGTGGCGCCAACGCAATGGAGCTCGCCGCGCGCCAGGGCAGGCTTCAGCATGTTGGAGGCGTCCATCGCCCCTTCCGCCTTGCCGGCACCGACCAGGGTATGGAGTTCGTCGATGAAGAGAATGATCTCGCCGGCCGCTGCGGAGATTTCCTGCAGCACCGCCTTCAGCCGTTCCTCGAACTCGCCCCGATATTTGGCGCCGGCGATCAGGGAACCGAGATCGAGCGACATCAGCTTGCGATTCTTCAATCCTTCGGGCACGTCGCCATTGGCAATGCGCACGGCGAGGCCTTCGATGATCGCGGTCTTGCCGACACCGGGTTCACCGATCAGCACTGGATTGTTCTTGGTCCGGCGCGAAAGGACCTGGATGGTGCGGCGGATCTCCTCGTCGCGGCCGATGACCGGATCGAGCTTGCCTTCGCGGGCCAGCTGCGTGAAGTCGCGGGCATATTTCTTGAGCGCATCATAGCTGTCTTCGGCGCTGGCGCTCTCGGCCTTGCGGCCCTTCCTGAGATCGTTGATCGCCTGATTGAGCTTTTGCGGGACGAGACCGGCATCCTTGAGCGCCTTGCCGGCCGGATTGTCGCTGGCAGTGGCTAGCGCCAGCAGCATGCGCTCGACAGTGACGAAGCCATCGCCGGCTTTTTGCGCCATCTCTTCGGCCTGGCCGAGGATGCGGGCGAGTTCCGGCGCCATATAGACCTGCCCGGCGCCACCGCCTTCGACCCGCGGCTGCTTGTCGAGTTCGCGTTCGACCGACGCCAGCGCCCGTGCCGGATCGGCGCCCGCCGCCTTCATCAAATTGGCGGCCATGCCTTCCTTGTCGTCGAGCAGGATCTTGAGCAGATGCTCGGCAGTCAGGCGCTGATGGCCCGAGCGCAAGGCCAGGGTCTGCGCGGACTGCAGGAAGCCCCGCGAGCGTTCGGTGAATTTTTCCATATCCATAATCTTAGCCCTCTCTCGGCCGCGCCCTCCTCGAGGCACGCGGCCATGGATGCCATGTCAGGGAAATCCTGTGCTTGAACTCCCCCGGGTTCAATAGCGATATGGAAAAGGTTAACGCCAAAACAAGGGCCGAAAAGCAAAGGGCCGGGGCGAAAATCCGCCCCGGCCCTGAACTGCGCCAAAATGCCGCCGATGGGTCGGCGATCGGCTATTCGCTGCCCTCGGTCACCGGGGCTGTGGTTTCGGCCACCGTTTCACCCTCACCCTCGGCCGCGCGTGGCCGGCGGGTGCGCAGGCGCCCGCGCGGTGGCCTGGTGCCGTCACGAGGCGCCCTGGTGCCGTCGCCGGCCGCTTCCGACGCCGCTGGCGGCAGGAGATGTTCGGGATATTCCGGCTGCTCGTCGCTGGTCTGGACGGGTGCGACCGGGTTCGGGATTGGCGCTCGGTCGACAACAGGCGGCGCTGCGCCGTTATTGCCCTGCACCGATTGATTGCCACCGCTGTTGCCGTAGGAGCCGGAATGACGGTTGGGATTGTTGCTGCGGCCACGGTTGTTGCGATCGCGATTCTGATTCTGCTGGCCGTAATCGCCGCCGCCATCACCCTCGCCGCCATGGCTGTCACCGCCATGGCCGGCACGGACGTTGCCGTCGCGCGATTGCTGATTGTCTTCGCTATTGTTGCCTTGGCCATTGCCCTGGTGGCTGCTGTTCTGGCCACCACTGCCCTGCTGCGGTGCCGGCCCGCTGCTGCCGGGATCAGACATGTTGGGCTGCGACGGACCACCGCTGTAGAGCGCCGCCGAGAGGCCCTGGCTGACATTCTGCACATTGACGTCGGCCACGGAAATCTCGCGGCCGCCGACACGTGGTCGCTGGCCGTCATTCATGGTGGTGATGACGCGGTAATAGTGATCTGCGTGCTGCAGGAAATTCTCGGCGGCGACCCGGTCACCGGCCACACCGGCATCGCGCGCCAGCTGCAGGTACTTTTCAAGCACCTGATAGACATTGCCGCGTACCCTGGTATCGGATCCGCCGCCGTCGAAATTCTGGTTCTTGCTGGGCATGCCGCTATGCGGCTTGCGCGGGCCACGATTGCGGCCGCGCCGATTGTTGTTGTTGTTCCCTGGTCTCATGCGTCGATCATTCGCTTCTGTTGCGGCTACGGCCATTCCGCTCGATCCCGTGGTCTGACGGCCACCGCGGACGGTCAAAAAGACCGCCGATGGCAGGTTCAGACTCCCCGGCTTAAACTTGATGTGCGGAGGCCCAGTGGGGGGCGGTTTGGCCCTGTGGCCATCACCCAATTACCTCGCCCCGATGCCGCGCAAACCGTATCTGCTTCGCCCTTCAATTCCAACAACTATTTTGCATTTGAGGGGCTGCGAGGATGACAATCGGGTGATTGAACGGTCACAGCTAATATATTGAGTCCAAATCCAAATTTCAGGAGTGGCGAAACAGCAGGCAGCGCTCGCGGTTGCCGAGGTCAAAGGCGCTGCCCGAAGGAAGCAGGCCGGCCCCCACCATCAGCGCGCGCACCGATTCGCCCTGGCCGAGGCCGATTTCGAGGGCGACGAGGCCACCCGGCGCCAGCAAAGGCGGCAGGATCAGCGCCAGGCGGCGATAGGCGGCGAGTCCGTCCGGGCCACCATCCAGGGCCAGATGCGGTTCATAGCGGACGATCTCGGGCACCAGCGCCAGCATGTCGGCGGTCGGTATATAGGGTGGGTTGCTGACGATGAGGTCGAAGGGGTGGCGATCCTCAGGCAGGAGCGCTTCGTCCCAATTGCCCTGGCGCAAGACGAGGCGGTCAGCAAGGCGCAGCTGGGCGGCATTTCGCTCGGCAATTGCCAGAGCTGGCGGGCTGAGATCGACGCCCACACCGCGCGCCTGTGGCAACTCGCTGAGCAGGGTGAGGAGCAGGCAACCGGACCCGACGCCAAGATCGAGGATGCGGAGAGGCACCTGCCGGTCGCCGATTTCCGCGAGCACAGCATCAATCAGCGCTTCGCTGTCCGGCCGCGGGTCGAGGACGTCGCGGCTGACGATAAAGGGGCGCGACCAGAATTCACGCCGGCCCAGGAGATGCGAGACCGGCTCCCGGTCGGCACGCCGGGCAATGAGTGCGCGATAGGCCTCGGCTGCTTCGGCCGGAACACTGCGTTCGGGAAAACCGATCATGATGGCCGGTGGCAGTTGCGCCGCCACGCCGAGCAACAGGCGCGCCTCGCCGGCCGGCGCTTCGACACCGGCGGCGCGCAGGGCTTTCATGCCTTCGCTGAGCAGATCGGCAATGCGCACGGTCGCGGTCACTCGACTTCAGCCAGCTTCTCGGCCTGATCGTGCGAGATCAGGGCCTCGATGATCTCGTCCAGGGCTTCGCCCTCGATGATCTTGTCGAGCTTGTAGAGGGTGAGGTTGATGCGGTGATCGGTGCAGCGCCCCTGGGGGAAATTATAGGTACGGATACGTTCCGAGCGATCGCCGGAACCGACCTGGTTCTTGCGGTCGGCCGAGCGCGCGGCGTCGAGCTTCGAGCGTTCGAGATCGTAGAGCCGGGCGCGCAGCACCTTCAGGGCCTTCGCCTTGTTCTTGTGCTGCGACTTCTCGTCCTGCTGCTGCACGACGAGGCCGGTCGGCAGATGGGTGATGCGCACGGCGGAATCGGTGGTGTTGACCGACTGGCCGCCAGGCCCGCTGGAGCGGAACACGTCGATGCGCAGATCCTTCTCGTCGATCTTGATGTCGACCTCTTCCGCCTCCGGCAGCACGGCCACGGTGGCGGCGGAGGTGTGGATGCGACCCGACGCCTCGGTCTCCGGCACGCGTTGCACGCGGTGGGCGCCGGATTCGAATTTCAGGCGTTCGAACACGTTGCGTCCGGTGATGTTGGCCGTCGCATCGCGGTAACCACCAAGGCCGGTTTCGCTGATATCCATCGGTTCGAATCGCCAGCCCTTCAAGGCCGCATAGCGCGCATACATGCGGAACAAAGTGGCTGCGAACAAGGCCGCCTCCTCGCCGCCGGTGCCGGCACGGACTTCAAGAATGGCGTTGCGCGCATCGGCTTCGTCCTTGGGCAGGAGCGAGACCTTGACCTGTTGTTCGAGTGCTGGCAGGCGACGCTTCAGTTCACCCAACTCTTCCTCCGCCAGCGCCTTCATCTCAGGGTCCGCCGCGGGGTCAGAAACCATCGCCGTCATTTCGGCGATTTCGCTGTCGATCTTCTGCAGTTCCCTGATCGCCTCGACGATGGGGCCGAGGTCGGAATATTCCTTCGACAGGCGGGCAAATTCCTGCGGGTCCTTCTGCCCACCCGTGGCAAGGAGCGAGGAAAGCTCTTCATGGCGCTTGACGACGCGGCCAAGCTTATCGCGGAACGACATTGATTACTCTTGCTTCTGATCGAGATCGAAAAGACGGCTTGCCGCCTCGTCGAGGGATTTGTCGGGTTGCCCCTGGCGGAGCGCGGTTATGGGGCGATGCAGCAGGCGGTTGACGAGCCGCCGCGTCACCTCGGTCGCATCCATCTGCGGGTTTTCCGCGAGCACAGCGAGGCGCTCGGCGTCGAAATGCGCGCGCAGCGCCGATACCAGGTCCGCGGCACCGCGCTCTTCCTGGCCGCGGAGGAAGCCCGCCAGTTCCGCATCGACGATGGCATAGGCGGCCTTGACGGCCTCCTCACGTTCCTTGCGCCCGGACATGGCGAGGCGCTCGAGATCATCAAAGCCATAGCGGAACGCGTCATCGATCCGGTCGATGGCCGGATCGACATCGCCCGGAATGGCGAGATCGAGCAGCAACATCGGGCGACGACGGCGCTTCTTCAAGGCGGCCTCGATCATCGGCGCCGTGACGACATAGCTCAGACTGTCGAGAGCGGCGATGACAATGTCGGCATCAGCCAGGACCTGGTCAAGCTCGCTGGGCGATGCGGCATGAGCCTGGCGGCGCGTCGCAAGTTCGCGCGCACGCTGGGGTGCGGGATGGGCTACCGACCAGCGCTTGATGCCGGCCTCGGTCAGGTGGTCGGCCACCAGGTCGCCGAGGTCACCATCGCCGATCAGCAAGGCGCCCGCCTTGTCGAGCTTGCCATGGACCTGCCGCCCCAGCTTGACGACGCAGGCGGCCATCGAGACCGATTGCGCGGCTATATCCGTTTCGCTCCGCACCCGCTTGGCAGTCGACAGTGCTGACTGCAGAACCGAATCAATCATCGGACCAGTCATGCCGGCGCGGCCAGCCAGGCGATAGGCTTCCTTGACCTGGCCCAGGACCTGCGGTTCGCCGACCACCTGGCTTTCCAGCGAGGCCGCCACGGCAAAGGCGTAGCGCAAGGCGTCGCTCTCGGCCAGATAATGGAGCTGCGGCTGCACCTCGTCGACGGCATCGCCGGCCGCCTCGGCGATGAGGGTCGTGATGTCCGTTCTGGCGCGGGCCACATCCGTGACCGCCGTCCAGATCTCACAGCGATCGCAGGTCGCCAGCACCATCGCCTGATCGAGGCCGACCTCGCGGCAGCGCCATAGCAGGCGCAAGGCGTCGGATTCGTCGCCCTGCAAACGGTCGCGCAGCAGCACCGGCGCCCGCTTGTACTCGGCACCGACGATCAGGAATGTGCGCGGCGCTATCCCAAGCAAATCACCGATAGGCGGCGAGCGCCGCCTCAAGTTCATCAAGCCGGACGGTCTTCTGCTCGCCACTGTCGAGCAGCTTCAAGGATGCCTCACCGCGCGCCAGCTCATCGTCACCGAGGATCACGGCCGCCACGGCGTTGATCTTGTTGGCGCGCTTCATGCGCTTGCCCATATTGCCGGAAAAACCCAGATCGACGACGAAATCCTTCCGGCGCAATTGCCCGGCAAGGATCGTCGCCTGACGCTCGGCCGCCTCGCCCAGCGGCACGATCGCAACCGGGCGCGGCGCCGGCGGCGTTTCGCCAAGCAGCATGGCGCAACGCTCGACGCCACTGGCCCAGCCGACGCCGGCCGTTTCCGGCCCACCCATCATGCCGACCAGCCCATCATAGCGGCCACCAGCCAGCACGGTCTTCTGGGCGCCTAGTTCCGGGCAGGTGATTTCGAAACAGGTGTGGCAGTAATAGTCGAGACCACGCACCAGGCGCGGGTTGATGCGATAGGCAATGCCCAGCGCATCGAGGCCAGCCCGCACCTCGGCAAAGAAGGCCTTCGCCTCATCGGTCAGGTAATCGGTGTAGAGCGGCGCATTTGCCACGATCTTCTGGTCGTTCTCGTCCTTGCTGTCGAGCACGCGCAGCGGATTCTTCTCCAGCCGCTCGAGGCTTTCCTTCGACAGTTGATCGCGATAGCCGTTGAGATAATTGATCAGCACCTGGCGATAGGCCTGGCGGCTCGCGGCATCCCCCAGCGTGTTGAGTTCCAGTTCACAGCGATCCCAGGCGCCAATGCGGCGCAGGAATTCGACGCCAATGGCGATCACCTCGACATCGCCCGCCGGTTCCTTGACACCGAGCAACTCGACGCCGGTCTGGTGAAACTGGCGCATGCGCCCTTTCTGCGGGCGTTCGTAGCGGAACATCGGGCCGACATAGAAGTATTTCAGCGGCAGGTGCTGCGTGAGGCCGCCGGAGATGAGCGCGCGGGCCACACCCGCCGTTCCTTCCGGACGAAGGGTGACCGTCTCGCCGCCCTTGTCGGTGAAGGTGTACATTTCCTTGGTGACGACATCCGACGTGTCGCCGAGGGTGCGCTTGAACACTTCGGTGAATTCGAAGATCGGCGTCGCCACTTCCTGATAGCCGAAGCAAAGGGCTGCGCGGCAGCACGTGTCGGCAATGCGCCTGAAGCGGCGCATGTCGTCGGGCAACAGATCATGGGTGCCGCGAACCGGCTGCAAACCTGACATCGTTGAGTTCCCTGGATATTCTTTGTTAGGGAGTCTGTTTGGCGAAAAAGCTATTCGGCCGCTTCGGCCTTGGCAGCTTCGATCGCCGCGGCCTTCTGCTCGATGAGCTCGGCCATATGCTCGACGATGTCCTGGTCCTTCAACCGGTGATGCTGGTTGCCGGCCAGATAGACCATATGCGTGTTGTTGCCGCCGCCGGTGAAGCCGATATCGGTCTCACGCGCTTCGCCCGGACCGTTGACGACACAGCCGATGATGCTGACCGACATCGGCGTGGTGATGTGCGCCACCCGCTTCTCCAGCGCCTCGACGGTCTTGATGACGTCGAAATTCTGCCGCGCGCAGGACGGGCAGGAAATGATGTTGACGCCGCGATGGCGGAGGTTGAGCGACTTCAGGAGATCAAAGCCGACCTTCACTTCCTCGACCGGATCGGCCGAGAGCGAGACGCGCACCGTATCGCCGATGCCGGCCCAGAGCAGCGAACCCAGGCCGATCGCCGATTTCACCGTGCCGATGCGCAAGCCGCCGGCCTCTGTGATGCCGATGTGAAGCGGATAGTCGCAGGCATCGGCCAGACCCTGATAGGCGGCAACCGCCAGGAACACGTCAGAGGCCTTCACGCTGATCTTGAACTCTCGGAAATCATGGTCTTCGAGAATGCGCGCGTGGTTGAGGCCGCTTTCCACCATGGCTTCCGGACAGGGCTCGCCATAGCGTTCCAGCAGTTCACGCTCCAGCGACCCGGCGTTGACGCCGATGCGCATCGAGCAGCCGTGATCCTTGGCGGCCTTCACGACTTCGCGGACCCGGTCGGCGCTGCCGATATTGCCGGGATTGATGCGCAGGCACGCAGCGCCCGCCTCGGCCGCTTCGATGCCGCGCTTATAATGGAAATGGATGTCGGCCACGATCGGCACGCTTACCTGGCGCACGATGTCCTTCAAGGCCTTGGTCGAGTCTTCGTCAGGGCAGGAAACGCGCACGATATCGGCGCCGGCAGCCGCCGCCGCATTGATCTGGTCGACTGTGCCCGCCACGTCGGTGGTGAGGGTGTTGGTCATGGTCTGGACGCTGATCGGGGCATCGCCGCCGACCAGGACATTGCCGACACGGATCTGGCGGGACTTGCGGCGCTGAATGTCGCGATAGGGCCGAACGCTCATGATTCTCTTCGCTCACAACTGGCTAAGGGGCAGACGCCACACCCGACCCCACTGGCTTTTACTTCGCGGGCCTTCCTGGCGGCTCATTTGGCCTGAACATGCGCTGCCTGGGATAAAAGATCAAGTCCCGGACCGCTGTCGCCCGCGCGGTGGCGGGCAAAAATAGCGCTTTAATTCAAGAGGTTATTGGCCGCCCAAGACAGAAGGATCAAGCTTCACGCCGCGCTTGACCACGCCGATCGACCCGAGGGCCGGCCGCGCCTTGCCATCGAGCTAGATCACCACGCCGCCGGCATTGCCGGTATTCATGGTCAGGCCCGGCTGGTCCGGCACCGCATAGGTTTCGCCGGCGCGCAGGATCCGCTGCAGCACAACCTCTTCCTGGGCATCAAAAATCTCGACCCAGGAATCCTTGGTGGCACGCAGCACGATGCGTTTGCCAGGTGTCGCCACGGTTGCGGCCGCGGCTTCGGCTGGGACGTCACTGGTCGCGGCTTCCGTCGGCTGCTGGTCAATGGTGGCCGTCTGGCCATTGGATTGGTCGAGTTGAACCGGTTCCGGGGTCTCATCCGAGGCACTGGCCTCTTCCTCGGTCGCAACCGGCTCGGCTGCCGGGGCGGGAGCCGGCACTGCGACCTCGGTGATGGCGGCAGGGGCCGTTGCTGCCGCTGCAGCGATAGGCGGCTCCGCAACCGTCGCTTCGGCCGTTGCCGGCGCTGCGGCGGGAACTGTGACCACGGGCGCAGCAGTCACGGGCTCAGCGGTCGCGGGCTCAGCGGTCGGGGCCGGTTGCGATGCCTGCGCGCTCGCGGGCGTTGTGCCGCCGGTACTGTCGGTCGCCGGCTCCGTCGCGGCGCCGGACTGGCCCGGCGCCTCCTCGGCTGGCGCCTCGCCACCTTCGGGCGCGTCGCCGCTGGTCTGTTTCTTCATTAATTCAGGAACTTGGTCGATCAGGTCGATGCCGGTGCCACCCGGCAGCGAGGCCACATACCAGCCGCCATAGAGAGCCACGGCCACCAGCAGGCTCACCACCAGCACAATGCCGCCCGGGAAATGCTTGTGCTCGACCTGGTCGACCGGCCAGATGAGCTGGTTCTGCCGCGAGCGGCGGGCCAACTCGTCACGGTAATCACCAACGATGCTGTTGCCGTCGAGGCCGAGATAATCGGCATAAGCGCGCACGAAACCAACGGCATAGGCGGTACCCGGCAGGTCCTGTAGGCGGCCTTCTTCGATGGCATTGATGTAGACGGCGCGAATGCGCAGCTGGCGGGCCACGGTGGTGACGTCTCGCCCCAGCTCTTCGCGGCGGCGGCGCAACAGGGCGGCGACGCCATCCTCGTTGCGATCATCGATAAACTCGTTCGGCTCGACCCCGAACATTCCTATTTTACGACTTGCCATAAAGCGATCCTGGTTACCGCCCTCAACGCCGGGCCTGTTTGAAAAGGCCACGCCGAGTCAACTACTTATATATATTCGTCGATCCTTAATCGCAATCGCCTTTAACGCCTCCCGGCATATCAGATCGCTCAAAACACACACGGAGGTACGATTGCAGCCCCTGCTCCGGGTCCTGGCGCCAGCCCGCCGGGGGTCAGATGGCGACGCCGTGGTCGCGGGCAAAGGCTCGTAGCGAACTGCGCATGTCCAGGCCGCGCTGGGGACCCAGGGCCGCCACGTAGGCCTCCAACTGCCGGAGATCGAGGCTCCGAATCATGGCGCGCAACGGGCCGATCGCCGGCGGCGCCATGGAGAAGGTGCGCAGCCCCAAGGCCAGCAGCGCCATCGCATCGATCGGGTCGCCCGCCATCTCGCCGCACAGGCTGACGGGCCGGTTGCGCCGACGACCCGCCTCGATAATTCCGCCGATCAAGCGCAGGAAGGCCGGCGAGAGCGAATCATAGCGGCCCTGCAATTGCGTGTTGCCGCGATCGGCGGCAAAGACGAATTGCGCAAGGTCGTTGCTGCCGATCGAGAGGAAATCCACTCGGTCGAGCATCTCCTCCATCTGCCAGAACAGCGCCGGCACTTCGAACATGGCGCCGACGCGCACACTCTCGGGCAGCACGCTGCCTTTCTCCTCGGCGCGCTGCAGTTCAAGATCAAGAATTTCCTTTGCGTCGTCGAACTCGTCGACCAGCGCCACCATCGGAAACATGACATGAAGCGCGCGCCCACCGGCCGCCAGGATCATGGCGCGCAATTGCTGGCGCAGCATGGCCGGCCGATCAAGCGAGATGCGCAACGCACGCCATCCCATGGCCGGGTTTTCCTCGGCATCGCGGTGCCAGTAAGGCAGCACCTTGTCCGAGCCGATGTCGAGGGTGCGGAACACCACCGACTTGCCGCCGGCGCCATCCAGCACGCGGCCATAGACATCGCGCTGGCGCGCCACGTCGGGGAAGGCATGCGCCACCATGAACGTCACTTCGGTGCGATAAAGGCCGATGCCGCTGGCTCCAGTCGCATCGAGCTGCGGCACGTCGATCAACAGGCCGGCGTTGATCATGAGCTGAACCTCGACGCCGTCCTTGGTGACGGCCGGCAGATCGCGGTTGGCGGCATAGGAAACCTGGCGCGCCTGCAGGGCTGTCATGCTGATCGCGAAGGCCTGGAGAATATCCTCCGACGGGCGCAGGAAGACCTGCTCGTTTTCGCCGTCGAGTACCAGGGAATCACCGGCCTGCACCTTGCTCATCAGGTTGGCGCAATGACCGAGCAGCGGGATATCAAGAGCACGCGCGACGATGGCGACGTGGGAGCTGGCGGTGCCTTCCTCCAGCACGACGCCCTTCAAGCGCTTGCGGTCGTAATCGAGCAGTTCGGCCGGGCCCATGTTGCGCGCGACCAGAATGGCATTGTCGGGCAGGTCGCGCGCCTCCGGCAGTTCCTGGATGCCGAGGAGATGCCGCAGCAGCCGGTTGTTGAGGTCGTCGAGATCAGAGAGGCGCTCGCGCAGGTAAGGGTCCTGGATATCGCGCATGCGCGCGCGCATGTCGTTCTGGACCTTCTGCACGGCGGCTTCCGCGGTGAGGCCGGTCTCGATCGCCTCGATGATGCGGTTGGCCCAGCCGCGATCCTCGGCCAGCATGCGGTAGGTTTCCAGCACCTCGCGATGCTCGCCGCCGGTGCCGTCCTGCTCGGTCAGCAATTCATCGAGCGCCAGCTTCATCGAGGTGAACGCATCGTCAAGCCGGTCGATTTCCTTGAGCGGATCTTCGGCCACCAATTGGGTGAGCGTGATGTCGGGCTGATGGAGGACAGCGATGCCCAGAGCCAGGCCCGGCGCCAGGACCTGCGCTTCCAGCCGCTCCGGCAGGACGCCGATACCGGTGATCGGAGACAATTCCTCGCGCCCGACCAGTTCGCCACCGGCGATCAGCTCGGCAACGACCATGGCGACGGTCTCGAGGGTCTCGACCTCCTCTTCGGTGTAGTGGCGGCGGGTCCTGTTCTGCACCACCAGCACGCCCAGCACGCGGCCCGAGCGCAGGACCGGGACACCCATCAGCGACTGATAGAGTTCTTCGCCGGTTTCCGGGCGATAGGCGAATTGTGGATGATGCTGGGCATCGGCCAGCGCCAGGGGCCGCGCATGACTGGCGATGTCGCCGACCAGGCCCTCGCCGACCCGCAGGCGCGTCAAGTGGACCGCTTCGGCCTTCAGGCCTTCGGTCGCGAACAGTTCGAGGACTTCGCCGGCACGCAGCACATAGACCGAGCAGACTTCGGCCACCATGGCGCCGGCGATGGTGCGCACCACTTCGTCCAGCCGGCGCTGCGCCGGCAGGTTGCGCGCCATCGTCGTCCGGATGCGTTTCAGCAACAGCCGAGCGCCCGTCAGATCACCACCCGCGGGACCGCCCTGCTGGCTCATCCGGTCATCCCTGCTGCGTGTGGCACGGGTCGGCGGATGCCGACGTGTGACGCCGGTCGGCCAAGGCCGCCAGGGCGCCGTCGATGAGATCCTGGATGATCGCGGCGGTGGGTTCTTCCTTCGTCACCATGCCGACCGACTGGCCGGCCATCACGGAGCCGGTCTCGACATCGCCATCGATCACGGCGCGGCGGAGCGCACCGGCCCAGAAATGCTCGATCTCCAGCTGCGCCGCCTTCTGGTCGAGCTCGCCGGCATTGAACCGATCGATGACCTGGCGCTGCATGTCCATGAATTTGCGCGTACCTTCATTGGCGAGCGCGCGCACCGGAATGACCGGAAACCGGGGATCGATCTGGGTCGAGGGGATGGCATCGCGGGCATTGCCGCGGATGAAGGCCAGCCTGAATTTCGGATGTGCGATCGATTCCGTGGCACAGACGAACCGCGTGCCTAGCTGGACGCCGGAGGCGCCCATTTCGAGATAGCCCAGCATGGCCTGGCCACGGCCGATGCCGCCGGCCACGAAGACCGGTACGTCGGTGATGACCGGCAGGATCTCCTGCGCCAGCACGCTGGTCGAAACCGGACCGATATGGCCGCCGGCTTCCATGCCCTCGATCACGATCGCGTCGCAGCCGGACTTGACCAGCTTCCTGGCGATAGCCACGGCGGGCGCAAAGCAGATGACCTTGGCGCCGCCTTCCTTGATGCGCTTCAGGGCGGCTCCGGGCGGCAGGCCGCCGGCCAACACCACATGCGACATCTTGAGATCGAGGCAGACATCGATCAGCTGGTCGAGCTGCGGATGCAAGGTGATGAGATTGACGCCGAACGGCGCATCGGTCATCGCCCGCGTCGCCTTCAGTTCGGCTTCCAGGATATGCGGCGGCATCGACCCGGAGGCGATGACGCCAAAGCCGCCCGCATTCGAGATGGCGGAGACCAAGTGGCGCTCGGAGACCCAGGTCATCGCGCCGCCCATGATGGCATAGCGCGTGCCGAGGAACTCGCGGCCACGCTGCCACAGCTCATCGAGGTGAGCAGACGCGTGGGCACGGTCCATGGGGAACTCCTGTTACGTCGGTTCAGTTAATCAGCGTCAAGTCCGTAGGCCGTGTGCAGCGCGCGCACGGCAAGCTCAGTGTATTCCTCGGCCACCAACACGCTGATCTTGATCTCGGAGGTCGAGATGACCTGGATGTTGATGCCCTTTTCCGCCAGCGCCTTGAACATGCGCTGGGCAATGCCCGCGTGAGAGCGCATGCCGACGCCGATCACCGAGACCTTCACGACATTGCTGTCGGAGATGAGTTCCTTGAACTCCAGCGTGTTGCGGCTGGCTTCGAGGACCTGCTTGGCGCGGTCGAAATCGCCCTTCGAGACGGTAAAGGTCATGTCGGTCGTCTGGCCGTCCTCGGAGATATTCTGGACGATCATGTCGACATTGATGTTGGCATCGGTCAGCGGGCCAAAGATGCCGGCGGCGATGCCCGGCTTGTCAGCCACGCGAATGAGCGTGATCTTCGCTTCGTCGCGGCTGTAGGCGATGCCGCTCACCAGTTCTTTTTCCATGATCTCTTCCTCATCCACCACCATCGTGCCGGGCTTGTCCTCGAAACTGCTGAGAACCTGGAGCCGCACGCGATGCTTCATCGCCATTTCAACCGAACGGGTCTGCAAAACCTTGGCGCCCAGCGACGCCATCTCCAGCATTTCCTCGTAGGTGATCTTATCGAGCTTTTGCGCCTTGGCGACGATTCGCGGATCGGTCGTGTAGACGCCATCGACATCGGTGAAGATGTCGCAACGGTCGGCGCTGATGGCGGCTGCCAGCGCCACGGCCGACGTATCTGACCCACCGCGCCCGAGTGTCGTCACCCGATTGTCGGACCCCACCCCCTGGAAGCCGGCAAAGACCGGCACCTGGCCCTGGGCGAAGCGGCGTTCCAGTTCCTCGCCGGCGATCGACTCGATGCGTGCCTTGCCATGGGCGTCGTCGGTGCGGATCGGCACCTGCCAACCCAGCCAGGAGCGGGCGTTCACGCCCAGTTCCTGCAAGGCGATCGCAGTGAGGCCGCAGGTCACCTGTTCGCCGGACGCAACCACCACATCGTATTCGCGCGCATCATAGAGCGGCGCCAGTTCGCGGCACCAATCGACCAGCTGGTTGGTGACCCCGGACATGGCCGAGACCACGACCGCAACGTCATGACCGGC
>NZ_CAMDRA010000085.1 GCF_945906275.1 Dongia mobilis | reverse complement strand
GATCCGGCCGAGGGCATCATCCATTGCCGCGAGGGGGCGCTGGCCATCACGCGCTGGACCAATTCGCTGCGCGCGGCCCAGCAGGCGCGGCCGGGCCATGCGGCCTTGATGTCCGCCATTCGCCGCGCCGCCTATACCGATGACCTGGGCCTCCTCTTCGTCCATGCCGGGCTCGACCCGGAGCGGCCGCTCTCCGCCCAGGGGGACAGCCTGTGGTGGGGTGGCAGCGCCTTTGGCGCCATGGACCATCCCTATGGCCAGTTCCTCAAAGTGATCCGCGGCTATGACCGCCAGCATGGCGGCCCCGCCATGAGCGCCTTCACGATGACGCTGGACGGCGGCTGCGGTTATGGCGGCAAGGCGCTGGCGGCCCTGCTCGACCCCAAGGGTGAGCTGCTCGACCTGGTTGAAGCCTGATTGATTGAAGCCTGACTGGTCGAAACCTGAGGCTACTCCAGCCGGAAGATTTCCGTCGCCGTCGAGCGGCCCGGCAACACCTCCACGCCGAGCGGTGTCAGGGTAATTTCCGGCGGCAGCAGCGCCGCCGTGTCGGCGCTGACGCTGATGATGACCGAGCGCTTGCCGTCATCGACTTGCTTGCCGTATTGCTCGAGGCGCTGGGCAATGTTCACGGCGTCACCTACCAGCGTGTAATTGATGCGGCCGGGTGCCCCGATATTGCCGGCGATGGCGCGGCCGCTATGGATGCCGATGCGGACGCGCACGGGGGCGAGACCCTTGGCGGCGCGGCGCGCATTGTCGGCACTGAGGCGCGCGCTGATGCGTTGCGCGGCATGCACGGCCCGGATGGCGTGGTCCTCCTGCACTTCCGGCGCACCCCAGAAGGCCATGATGGAATCGCCGATGTATTTGTCGATGCTGCCGCCCTCGGCCACGATATGGGCGCCGAGCAAGGTGAAATGGCGGTTGAGGAAGGCAGCGAGACGCCGTGGGCTCAAGCGCTGGGCGATGCCGGAAAAGCCCACGATGTCGGTGAACAGCACCGTCACCTCAACCTCGCGCGATGCCAGCACCTGGCTGCTGGTCGGACGCATGAGATGCGGCACCAGCGATTGCGGCACATAGGTCGAGAACCAGCCCAGCCCATTGCGCATGCGGTTATAGGCATAGGCCGCGACGTCGATCTCGCGGAAGCGGCTGCGCGGCAGGTTGGGCGCGCCGCTGAAATCGAGCGCCGCGAGATGGCGCGTGGCATCGGCCAAAGCCCGCATCGGCTGGCCGATGCGGCGCCCAAGGATCAGCGCCAGGACGATGGCGATAACAATGACCACCGCAGCGCCGTACAGCGTCAACATCAGCTTCTCGAACACGCTCTCGACCACTGAGGATTTGAGATAGACGCCGATCGTCAACGGTTGGTCGATGAGGTCGGGAAAATCCTTGAAGATAATCAGGTACTGATTGTCACCCACCGTCACCATTTGCTCCTGAAACGGGGAGTCCGGGCGATTTTCCGGCGTCACGGTCCGGGCTTTGGTGGCATCGAACTGCGCCAGCACCGGATCGGTGATCTCGTCGAAACGCGGCAGTGGCCGATCCTCGCTGAGGTGAAAATCGCCGCTGAACAACTCCCGATGCGAGAACACGATGCCGTTTTCGCCCAGCACAAAGGGCGTCGTTTCCGGCCCGCTGCGGCCTTTCAGATTCTCGGAGATCTGTGGCAAGGACACCACCGCGGTGAACACGCCCAACACTTCGCCCTTGTGGCGCACTGGCGCCAGCGCCGACATGACCGGCTTGTCGAGATCGGGGATGTAGATCGGCGCACCCCAGATCGGGTCATGCGCCGCCGAGCCCAGCCGCAACGCCTGCCGGTAACTTGCCTTGTACAGGCCGTCATCGACCCGCGCGACGTAGAGCTTGCCGTCGCGCTGCCGGGTCGCTACCACGACGCTGAGATCCGGGCGGATGAAACTGACACTCGTCAGTTGGGGTGACGCGGCAAGGGAGCCCATCAGCAGGTCGGAAAGGCGCTGGTTGTCGTCAAGGGCGACCTGGCCGCTGGCAATATAGCCGGAGAGGAAGCGCACTTGCTCAAGTGCTGGATCGAGCTCTCCCACCAGCGATTTTTCGAGATTCGTGATCTCGCGGTCGACCAGAACCTTGAGCAGGTCCGTGGTGTTTTCGACGGCGATGAGATTGATCACCGCCGCCACCAGCGCGATGGCCAGCGCGGCGAGGCCGCCAAAGGTGGCGGCCAGCACCACCCAGATGGGAAAGCGCCAGGCTTTGGGGTCTGATACGTTGGCCATTGGCCGGCTATTATCGCAGCTGCGCTAGCGCGCGATCAATAGCTGACAATCTTGACCATCTGCCCCGCCTGCAGCGGTTGCCCGTTGTCGAGGCGGTTGATTACCTTGAACCAGTCTACCTTGGCCTCGTCGAGCGCCATGCGGGCACTGAGGCTTTCGACCGTGTCGCCGGGCTGCACGGTGACGATGCGGATGCGCTTGGCCTTGTAGCCGCCGGCCTCGGCGGCCGAAATCTGGCGAAAACTGTTGGCCGTGGCGCCGAACTGGCCGTCCATGCTGTTGAAGTTCTGCGTGGGGGCGGCGAACAGTAAGCGATAGACATGGTTGTCCGGGAAGCGCACGGCGATGAGGCGGAAGGTCGCCGGCTGCTCGTTGACGGTGCCTTGGGCGATGCCGGTCGCCCCTTCCATGCCGTTGATGTTGATGCGCTGGGCATCGGTGATCTTGGCCTTCGGATTCCACTGGCTTTGCACATAGGCGAGAAGATCGCCGGTATCCTTCGGCGCCATGTCGAAGACCATCGCGCCGTTCTTGGCCTGACCGATCACGGCCTCCGGCTTGTTCACCAGCCGGAAGCCAGCGGGCGCCGTGAAGGTGAAACGAAGCGCTGGATGGATGAACGCGCGACCCTGGATGACACCCTGCTGCGGGTCGTCGCCCCACAGAATGCCGTCGATCTTGGTGAGGTATTCATTGCGCGCGATCATGCCGCCCGGCGTCACGGGGCCGGCGGCGTTGATGGCCTGCTGAACGCGGTCGGCCGTGCGCGGATGGCTCTGCTTCATGCTGTAAGCATCGGCTGCCGCCTCATTGCCAGCGAGACGTGCCTGCAGGCGCGTATCGGCGTCAAGGGCCGAGAGGAAACTTGCCATCGCCTGGGGGTCGTAGGTGGCGCGCTTCAGATAGCGGACACCCAGCGTATCGGCCTCCAGCTCCTGGTCCTGGGAATAGGTGCCAAGATAGGTCTCGGCCCCTTCGGTCGCCAACTGGCCGCCCATCTGGCCACCCTGCTCGCCACCCAACAGCGTTCCCAGCAGCACACCGGCCAGCACGCCGATCTGCGCCTTCTGCTGCTGACCCATGCGTTCGGCGGTGTGGCGCGCGGTGACGTGGCCGACCTCGTGCCCGAGCACGCCGGCCACTTCCGCCTCGTTGACGGCGAGGGCCAGCAGGCCGCGGGTGATGTAGATATAGCCGCCGGGCAAGGCAAAGGCGTTGATGTCCGCTGAATCGAGCACGGTGAAGGTGTATTTGACGTCCTGGCGTTCCGATGTCGCCGCCACGAACTGGCCGACGCTGTCGATATAGGCATTGAGGGCCGGCTTCTCGGCATAAGCGCCGCCGAATTCCTTGAGGATCTTGGGATGTTCCTTGGCGCCGAGCTCGCTCTCCTGCGCCTCGCTGATCGGTGTCGAGAAAGTGCGGCCCGTGGCTGGGCTGGTCGCCTGCATGCAGCCGCTGACCAGCAGGGCCGTGGCGGCAAGAAGAAGGGCGGGAAGGACGTGCTTGATACGCATGCTGGGTGGCTCCGAGACCGATTCCAAAACCTGGCTGGACAGGATATTAACCTGCCCGCCACGCCGCCAAGGCAGTTTTTTCGAGGGTCCCAGCAAGCCCAACGTCACAATCGCGCGATGGTTCCGGCCATTCGGCGCCGTCCTGCGCCACGCGGGAAAGCCGTTGCTGGGCGCCGGGACCCTCATGCTATAAGGGCTGCCTTGCTTCGCCCACCCGCCCAGGACGCCCCCGCACCATGCCGCCCAAGGATCTTTACCCCGATATCGCGCCATATCGAACGGGCGAACTGCCGCTCGACGATCTGCATGTCATGTATTTCGAGGAGAGCGGCAATTCCAAGGGCGTCCCCGTCGTGTTCCTGCATGGTGGACCGGGGGCCGGCGCCAATGCCAGCCACCGGCGCTTCTTCGACCCGAAACACTATCGCATCATCATTTTCGATCAGCGCGGCAGCGGGCGCTCGAAGCCCCTGGGCGAGATCAAGGCCAACACGACGCCACTGTTGATCGAGGATATGGAGCGGTTGCGACGCCATCTTGAGCTCGATTCCTGGTTCGTTTTTGGTGGCTCCTGGGGCTCGACGCTGGCAATGGCCTATGCCGAGTTTCATCCGGAACGGGTGCGTGGCTTGGCCTTGCGTGGCATCTTCCTGTGCCGGAAGTCGGAAATCGACTGGTTCCTCTACGGCCTGAAGGAAATGGCCCCGGAAGCCTGGCGCGCCTTTTCCGGCTATATTCCGGAAGCGGAACGGCATGATTTGCTCGGCGCCTATCACAAGCGGCTGATGCATGCCGACCCCAAGGTGCATATGCCGGCGGCACGCGCCTGGAGCGTCTATGAGGGCAGCTGTTCTACTCTCCTCCCCAGCCCGGAGACGATCCAGGCATTTTCCGGCGACACGCTGGCCCTGGGCCTTGCACGCATGGAAGCGCATTACTTCGCCAACAGCATCTTCCTGCCGGAGAATTTTCTGATCGAGAATATCGAGCGGATCCGCAAGATTCCGGCTTTCATCGTGCAAGGGCGCTATGACCTCGTTTGCCCGATCCGCTCGGCCGACGATCTTGCCCGCCTGTGGCCGGAGGCACGCTATACGGTCATTCCCGATGCTGGCCATTCCGCCATGGAACCCGGCACAAGGGCGGCCCTGGTCCAGGGCATGGAACGGTTCAAGGAATTGGGTTAGCCGGCCAATCCGCCGGGAACCGCGCGCGCCCGACATGGTTAAGGGGATTTAGCCGGTCCAAGCTGTGCTGCGTCACCGCAATCACGCGATGTTGTTACCGGTGCGGCCGCGCTACCCCTTGCAAAAACATAAGAAACTGGCGATTTTGCGTTGCAGTAGCCAAGCGGGCCGGGACCACCGTCAAGACCCGCGCGGCTGACATGAAACAGGCGATCGATCGGATCGGGTTGGCGGCGGCTCAGCAGGCCCGCGGCCGATCCAGCCGGGATAGCATTCGGGTTCGGGACAAACATGCGTTTCAGTAACTGGCTCATCGGCCTGGCGGTCGCTGCCATGGTCGCCGCGGCGTGGTTCTTGTTGAACCCGACCGTCGATTCCGACCCGTTCCAGGGCGACCTCAAAAGCGTGTCCTATGCCGCATGGCGCCAGGATTCGACGTCGCTTGAAAAGCGCGAGCCGACCCTCGACGATATCCGCACCGACCTCGAACTCATTGCCGGCAAGGCGCGCTCGATCCGCACCTATGAAACGAGCGGCATCAGCGCTCGCATCCCGCAATTGGCCGCCGATCTCGGCCTCAGCGTCACCGCGGGCGCCTGGATCGACGAAGACAAGGCGGTCAACGAGCGGGAGATCGCCAACCTCATCGCCATCGCCCATGATGTCGGCAGCGTCAACCAGCTCATCGTCGGCAACGAGTTCCTGTTCCGCAGCATCGGCGAGGGCAACAAGACCGATGCCGAGAAGGCAGCCGACAAGCAGCTGCTGATCAACTATATCCGCCGCGTAAAGGCCAGCACCGAGCTGCCGGTCTCGACTGCCGAGCAGTTCCACATCTGGCTCGACGATATCAAGCCCAAGGACGGCGTGCCCGACAATGCCGATCTTGCCAAAGAAGTCGATTACATCGCCGTCCACATCCTGCCCTATTGGAACGGCGTGCCGGTCGAGAAGGCCGTCGAGGAAACGATGGCGCAGTTGAAGCGCATGCAGCTGGCCTATCCCGACAAGCGCATCCTCATCGGCGAGGTGGGCTGGCCGAGCGAAGGCCTGACCCAGCAGGCGCCGGACGATGCCTATGGCAATGACGGCGCCGTGGCCTCGCCGGTCAATCAGGGCCTGTTCCTCCGGAAGTTCCTGCTCGAGGCGAAGAAGGCCGATATCGACTACAACGTGATCGAGGCCTTCGACCAGCCCTGGAAGATCCGTACCGAGGGCGGTGTCGGCGCCTATTGGGGCCTGTGGAATGCCGACCGGCAGCCCAAGCCCGCCTTGCAAGGCAACCTCATCAATCTCGCGAACTGGCCGGTCTTTGCCATCGCTTCGGTCGTGATCGGCCTGCCGTTCGTGCTGTTCCTGATGCGCACCGAGCTTGGCATGAAGCGGCGCGGCCGCTTTTTCATCGCCCTCCTTGGCTATGGCGGCGTGCTGACCGGCATTCTCATCTATGCCCAGTACAGCAAGCTTTACCTGACGCTCTACGACATCATCGCCATGGTCGCGGTGGCGCCGGCCTTTCTGCTGCTGCTTGCCATCTTCCTCATCGAGGGCCTTGAGATGGCGGTCAATCTGTGGCCGGGCCAGTCGAAGCGGTCCCTGGTGCCGCCGCCCATCCATGCCTCCTGGAAACTGCCCAAGGTTTCCGTGCATGTGCCCTGCTACAACGAACCGCCCGACATGATGATCGAGACCATCCAGGCGCTGGAGAAGCTCGACTATCCGAATTTCGAAGTCCTCATCATCGACAACAACACCAAGGATGATGCGGTCTGGCAGCCGGTCGAGGCCTACATCAAATGGCTGAACAGGCCGAATTTCCGCTTCTTCCACCTGCCGAAATGGCCGGGCTTCAAGGCGGGCGCCTTGAATTATGCGCTGACCGAAACCAATCCCGACGCGGAGATCATCGCCACCATCGACAGCGATTACATCGTGCGGGCGCGCTGGTTGTCCGACCTGGTGCCGCATTTCACCAACCCGCAGGTGGCGCTCGTCCAGGCGCCGCAGGATTACCGCGACGGGCATGAAGACCTCTTCAAGCGCATGTGCTTCTGGGAATATGCCGGCTTCTTTTATCTCGGCATGAAGAGCCGCGATGAGAAGAACGCCATCATCCAGCACGGCACCATGGCGCTCATCCGCCGCTCGGCGCTGACACAGGCCGGCGGCTGGGCGGAATGGTGCATCACCGAGGATGCGGAACTGGGCCTTCGTTTGTTCGAGGCCGGGCACAAGGCGGTCTATACCGAGAAGAGCTATGGCCGCGGCCTGATGCCGGACAGTTTCGATGCATTCCGCAAGCAGCGCTATCGCTGGGCCTATGGCGCGATGCAGATCCTCAAAAGCCATTGGCGCGACCTGCTGCCGTTCCGCGGCAAGCGGCTTGAACCGGCGCAGCGCTATCAGTTCCTGGCTGGCTGGCTGCCCTGGATCGCCGATGGATTGCAGCTCTCCTTCATCGCCCTCTCGGTCGCCTGGACCGCGGGGATGATCCTCTGGCCGCAATACATCGCCCCGCCCTTGGCGCTCTATCTCTTCGTCACCATCGGCATGTTCGCCTTCAAGGTCGGCAAGTCGTTCTGGCTTTATGCCGAGAAGGTGCCCTGCAGTTTCCTCGACAATATCGGCGCATCGCTGGCCGGCCTCGCCCTTTCTTATTCCGTCGGCAAGGCGGTGTGGCGCGGCATCTTCACCTCGAACCTGCCGTTCCACCGCACGCCCAAGATGGAGAATGCGCCGGCCGCCTTGCGTGGCCTGGTGTCGGCGCGCGAGGAGACGCTGATCTTCCTCATCCTGGTCGGCTGCGGTGTCTGGACCCTTTATGCCCGCGATTTCCAGCATGATGCGAAGCTGTGGGCGGTCCTCATGTTCGTGCAATCGCTGCCTTTCTTCTCGGCGCTGCTGCTCTCGATGATCAACGCCCTGCGCATCGGCCAGCGCGGCGGCCATCAGGAGACATCGCTCACCGCCGCCCTGGCGCTCGCCAGCGGCAGCCAGCCCGAGATCGACACCACGCCCGAGACCAAGAAGGCTGCCTGAAGGCTCAAGCAAGATGAAATCATGGGGATTGCCGCTGCTGCTGGCGGCCTTGGCAACGGTCGGCCTGTGGGCGCTGCTGGGGCGCGCGGTCGATCTGCCGCCGGCGCCGGAACCGAAGCTGCATTGCGTGAGCTACACGCCCTTCCGCGGCGACCAGACGCCCTATGATCCAAGCCTCGTCATCCCCCGCTGGCAGATCGAGGAGGATCTCAGGCAGCTGCAGCCAATCACCAATTGCGTGCGCATCTATGCGGTCGACCAGGGCCTCGACCAGGTCGTGCCGATCGCCGAGCAACTGGGCATGCAGGTGCTGCTCGGCATCTGGATCAGCAGCGAGCCGGCGAAGTTCGAGCCGCAGATCGTCCGCACCATCGAGCTTGCCAACGCGCACCGCGCCACGGTGAAGGCGATCATCGTCGGCAATGAGGTGCTGCTGCGCGGCGAGCAGAGCGGCGAGACGCTGGCGGCATTGGTCAATCACGTCAAGCAGGCGACGGGCCTGCCGACAACTTACGCCGATGTCTGGGGCTTCTGGCAGAAGGCGCCGCCGGTGCTGGCGGAGAGCGTCGATTTCCTCACCATCCATATCCTGCCTTACTGGGAGGATGATCCGGCACCCTCAACGGACGCCGTGGTGCATCTCGAATATGTCATGGGCGAGATGCAGCGACAGTTTCCCGGCCGCCGCCTGATGATCGGCGAAACCGGCTGGCCCTCGGCCGGCCGTGCCCGCGAGGATGCCGTCCCCAGCATCGTTGACCAGGCGCGGTATCTCCGCGACTTCCTGGTCTATGCCAAGGCGCATGAGCTCGATTACAATTTCATAGAGGCCTATGACCAGCCGTGGAAGCGCCATCAGGAAGGTGCCGTGGGCGGCTATTGGGGCCTGTTCGATGCGGCCCGCCAGGCGAAGTTCGACTGGTTCACGCCGGTCAGCAATCACCCCAACTGGCCGATGCTCGCGGGCCTCTCGGTGCTGATCGGCCTCATCGCCCTCGCCCTTGCCCGGCCGCGCGCCCTGACCTTGCCGGCCGGCGCTGTCTTTTCCGCCGCCGCCATGGCCGGCGGCGTGTTCATGGTGCTGGAGGCGGAGCGGGCGCTGCTCATTACCGTTTCCTATTGGGACATGGCGGTCGAGGCTTTGCTGCTGCTGCAGGCCGCCATCATCCTGCTTGTGGTCCTGCGCCAGGGCAGCCAGCTCGACAAGGGCCCGAGCTTCGCCGAGGCGCCGCTGCGCGACGCGGTTGCGTGGCTGAAGGCGATGGACAATGACCCCATCCCGATGGGCGGCCTGTTGCGCCTGGTCGTGCTGGTCGGTGCCGCCACCGTGGGATTGGCGCTCGCTTTCGACGGGCGCTATCGCGGTTTTCCGCTCGCGGCCTATGCCTTTCCGGCTTTGGCGTTCGTGGCGCTGCAGATCCGTCGCGGCAGTTTCCTGCGGCCCGATCCGGCGGGGACAGAAGAGCGCATCCTGTCGCTGATCTTCGTGGCGAGCGCGCTCTACATCGCCTGGGCCGAGGGACCGCTCAACTGGCAAGCACTCGCCTGGTGCGGTCTCCTGCTGCTCTTTGCGCTGGGCACCGCCGGTGCGTGGCGCGGCCAAAGGGCAGCCGGGGTCAGCGCCGGACCAGGCGCATCAGGCTGAGCAACAGGCCGAAGGCCGCGGGACCCGCATTATAAAGACTGAGGCCGACGGCGCCCGCGACGAGACCCAGGATAATCGTCCAGCGCCAGCCGAACAGCATGGCGAGCGCGCCGCCGATCATGGCGGCCCAGCTCCAGCCATTCCATTGATTGGCCATGATAAGAAGCTGCCGCATTCCGCAATACCAGGCGGGCTCGGCGCCTTGGCACATAAGGCCGATCGGCGTCGATTCGATGAGGCCGTGGCGGGCGAAGGCACCGGCCGCCACGGCCAGGATGAGCAGCGCCAGCCACGGCCCATAGCGGCGTCCGAGATCGGCAGGTTGGGTGGTCGAGAACGGTGCCGCAGCGCCCATGGCGGATCGAGCCTTTTCGAAAATGACCTCATCGAGATTTTAGCGGTGCGGTTGCAACATGAGCAAGGGCCAGCGGCCCGAAAACACCCGTCGGCTGCATCATGGCCTCAAATGTTAGAAAACAAACTCTATTGACATGATGTTAGAAAACTAGCCAAACTTGCGATCAAGCGCCGAAGCGATAACGGCAGCAACAGGGTCTGGCGATGGGACAAGACATGCGCAATTCAGTGCGTGAAAGATTGAACGCGTGCCTGGCGCGGGCCACCAAGACCGAAAAAGCGATCGCCAGTTTCATGCTGGCCAATCTCAACGGCCTGCCCTTCGAGACCGCGGCGACGCTCGCCGAAAAAGTCGGCGTCAGCGAACCCTCCGTCGGCCGGTTCTGCCGCGCCATCGGCTATCAGCATTTCAAGGATCTGAAGGCCGACCTCAAGGCCGATATCGGCGACAAGCCGTGGCTGATTGGCGACCGGCTGAAAGACTATCGCGAGCGCAGCCGCAAGGGCGATGATGAACTGGCGCGCGGGCTGGAGATGGAAATCGCCGCCCTGGTCAGCAATTACGAACTGGCGCACAGCAAGGAATGGAAGCGGGCGGTGAAGCGCCTGGCGCGCCTGCCGGATATCCATGTGGCAGGTTTCCAGACCGAACGCGGCCTTGCGCAATATCTGGTCAACCAGTTGCAATATGTCCGTTCCGGCGTGCATCTCCTTGATCTTGCCGGCGGCAACTTCTCGGAACTGCTGCTGGCCGACCCGAAAAAGGCCGGCCTGGTCCTGATCGAGGGCCGGCGCTATTCGCGTCTTGCAAAAGTGCTGGCGGCGGAGGCCAAGGCTGCCGGAATCCCCACGACGCTCATCACCGACGCCTATTGCGATTGGGGCCGCGACCTGGTCGACGAGATGTTCGTGGTGCCGACCGACATCAACCAGTTCTGGGATTCGACAGCGCCGATCGCGAGCCTCATAGCGCTTCTTATCAACAGCATCTTCAACGAACTCGGCCCGTCGGTCGAGACGCGCATGAACCGCGTGTCAGCCCTCTACAGCCGTTTTACCGGCTATGTCGGCGACTCGTCCGGGCCTGTTTCCTGACATCAAATCAACCCCACTTACGATCAACAAACTGAAAAAAATGGAGGCTTTCTTGAAATATCAATTGCGCAAAGCATTCCTCGTCAGCGGCACGGCGCTGATGACCCTGGCCGGGGCCACGTTCGGCGCCGCAGGCTTCGCCTGGTCGCAGGAAGCGACCTTCGTCATGAGCACCAACGAAGTGGGTGCGCCCACCTACAACCCGGTCAAGGCGACCATGCTCAATGCCGCCACGTCGATGATCTTCGACCAGCTGGTGGTGCAGGATGCCGACCAGAGCTTCCATCCGCATCTGGCCGATTCCTGGGAAGAAGCACCGGACGGCATGCAGTGGATCTTCCACCTGAAGCAGGGCGTCACCTTCCACAATGGCGAGCCGTTCAATGCCGCCGCCATCGCCGCCTGGATTCCTAGCTTCACCGGCACCGACAACGAATACATGGTCGGCGCCATCGACAAGGTCGAAGTGGTCGATGATTACACCGTGAAGTTCGTTATGAAGCATCCGGAACCCAATCTGCTGTTCAACTTCTCGAGCGCCTTCATGGGCATCCCTGCGCCCAAGGCCTATAAGGACCTCGGCGACAATTTCGGCGTGACCCAGGCCATCGGCACCGGCCCCTTCAAGCTGGAAAGCTTTGCCGTCGGCCAGGAAACCGTTCTGGTCCGCAACGAAGACTACAAATGGGGTTCGGAGCTGTCGGAGAACAAGGGTCCGGCCAAGATCGAGAAGCTGACCTTCCGTGAAATTCCGGAAGAATCGACCGCCTTCCTCGAGTTGAAGACCGGCGGTGTCGACCTGCTGCTGGGCGTGCCCACCGATTTCCTGGGCGAGCTCAAGAAGGAAGCCAATGTCGAAGTCCTCACCATGCCGGGCCTCGACGTCGCCTATATGCCGATGAACGTGACCAGCGCGCCGTTCGACGACATCAAGGTGCGCGAGGCGACCGCCTTTGCCATCAACCAGAAGGAAATCCTGGCCAGCATCTATGGCGGCGTGGGATCGGAAGCGCATAACTTCCTCATCAGCGCGCTGCCGGAATCCGAGATCGATCCGAAGCTCAACATTTCCTACGATCCGGCCCGTTCGGCCAAGATGTTCGACGAAGCCGGCTGGAAGATGAGTGCGAACGGCATCCGCGAGAAGGACGGCAAGCCACTCACGGTGAAGCTGTGGACGCAGTCCGATACCGAGTTCAAGCGCCTGACCGAAGCGGTCCAGGCACAGCTGAAAGCGGTCGGCATGAATGCCGAGATCACGGTGTTCGATTCCAGCGCCATCAAGGACCAGTACAAGAAACTGACCGAGCATCAACTGGCGGTCCGTTCCTACAATTGGAACAATGCCGACATCATCGAATGGTTCTTCAGCGGCGAGCGTCTGGGCTATCCCAACATCTCGATGTGGAACGATCCCAAGGGCGAAGAACTCAAGACCAAGGCCATGACGCAGTCGAAGACGCAGGAAGAGCGTATCGCCAACTTCAAGGCCTATCATGAGTATGTCATGTCGCAGTTCGTCTTCGCGCCGATCTACCAGCCGGTGCAGAATGTCGGCTACAACAAGGAACGCCTGAAGCTGCCCGAGGCGATCCGCGCGACACAGATCGAATCGACCACGGTGCTCGACATGGAAGTCGTCGAGTAGAACTGGCTGTGGAAGCGGGAGAAGACCGGGATGCTGAGTTACATTATCCGGCGGCTGTTGCTGCTGATCCCGGTCTTCTTCACCGTTTCCATCATCATCTTCGGTATCATCCATCTTGTGCCGGGCGACCCGATCGACAATCTGATGCGGATCGGGTCGAGCCCGGAACAGAAGGCCATCATCACCGCCCGCTATGGGCTCGATAAACCCCTGGTCGAGCAATATCTGCTGTGGCTGGGCAAGATGGCGCAGGGCGATCTCGGCGATGCCATCGTCATGCGGCGCCCGGTGGTCGATCTCCTCGCCCAGAACATTCCCTTCAGCCTGCGCCTCGGTGGCGCGGCACTGCTCTTTTCGACGCTGCTCGGCATTGCCGCCGGTACCCTTGCCGCCATCAACAAGGACGGCAGGATCGACCAGGGCGTCATGGCGGGCATCCTGGTGGGATCGACCCTGCCCAGTTTCTGGCTGGGCTTGCTGCTGATGCTGCTTTTTTCCGTCCAGCTCGGCTGGCTGCCGGTGTCTGGTGCCCGCACCTGGCAGGCGCTCATTCTGCCGGTGCTCACCATCGGCCTTGGCGGCACGGCCCTGGTCGCGCGCGCGACGCGCGTCGCCATGCTGGAGACGATGCAAAAGGACTTCGTGTTGCTGCTCCATGCCAAGGGATTGCCGGCGCGCCGCATCCAGCTCCGCCATGTGCTGCGCCACGCGCTGATGCCCGTCGTCACGATCTTGGGATTGCGCATCGGCTGGATTCTGGGTGGCGCCGTCACGGTCGAGTACGTCTTTGCCCGGCCCGGCCTCGGCACGCTGCTCATCAAGGCGCTCAACCAGCATGATTATCCGGTCATGCAAGGCTGCCTGCTGATGCTGGCCATCGCCGTCATGCTGGGCACGCTGATCGGCGATCTGGTGCAGGCGGCGATGGACCCCCGCGTACGGCACGCCATGACATGAGTACGCTATCGATGACATCCAACTCCCCGCGCTGGCATGCTTTCCGGCGCAGCACGGCCGGCAAGGTCCTCCTGACGCCCAAGGGCGGCATTGCCGGCGCCTATCTGCTGACCCTGGCCCTCATCGCCCTGCTCGCCCCCTGGATCACACCCTATCCCTATGACGTGCAGGAACTGACCATCGCCTCGCAGGCGCCGAACCTTGCCCATTGGCTGGGCACCGACGAGTTCGGGCGCGACGTGCTCTCGCGCATCATGTACGGCGCGCGCACCTCGCTCTCGGTGAGCGTCACGGCAATCAGCGTCTCGGTCCTCATCGGCATGACGCTGGGGGCGGCGGCCGGCTATTTCGGCGGCATGTTCGACCGGCTGGTGACGGCGGCGGTCGATTTGTCCTGGTCGTTCCCGGAGATCCTCATCGCTCTCATCCTGGTCGCCATTATCGGGCCGGGCCTTACCTCGACCATGCTGGCGATCGGCATTGCCTATCTCGCCCAATTCACGCGCCTCACCCGCGCGCAGATCCTCAGCTTGAAGAACGAGACCTATATCGAGGCGACCCTCAATCTGGGAGCCAGCCACGGCCATATCGTGTTCCGTCATCTGATGCCCAATGCGCTGGCCCCCGTCATCATCTGCGGCATGCTGGCGACCGGCGACGCCATCATCCTGGAGGCGACCCTGGGCTTCTTCGGCCTTGGCGCGCAGCCACCGGTGCCGAGCTGGGGTGCCATGATGAGCAGCGGATCGGCGCAGATCTTCAAGGCACCCTGGATCATCATCTTCCCAGGCCTCACCGTCGCCGTCACGGTGATCATGATCAATCTGTTCGGCGATGCGCTGATCCGTGCCCTCGATATCCGCGCCAAGCTGCGGGAGGGCTGAGACGATGACCCTTCTTGACGTCAAGGATCTCAGCATCGACATCCACGGCATCCGGCCGCTGGACGGGATTTCGTTCAGCGTCGACAAGGGCGAGATCCTGGGGATCGTCGGTGAATCCGGGTCCGGCAAGTCGCTCACCGCCCTGTCGGTCATGGGCCTGCTGCCGCTCATCGGCGGGCGCATCGAGCGCGGCTCGATCAGCTTCGACGGGACCGAGCTCACCACCCTCAAGGAGCCCGCGTTCCGCAAGCTGCGCGGGCGGCGCATCGCCTTCATCACGCAGAACCCGATGACCTCGCTCGACCCCGTCATCCGCGTCGGCGCACAGATCGACCAGGTGGCGCGGCTGCATCTTGGCCTCGACGCCAAGGCAGCCCAGGCACGCAGCATCGAGATCATGGAGCAGCTGCGCATCCCGGAAGCTGCCACCATCTATCATCATTTTCCGCACCAATTGTCGGGCGGCATGAAGCAGCGCATCGTCATCGCCATGGCGCTGGCGGCGGACCCCGACCTCATCATCGCCGACGAACCCACCACGGCGCTCGACGTCACCATCCAGGCGCAGATTGTCGACCTGCTGGTCGAACTGGTGCGCGAGCGGGGCCTTGCTCTCATTCTTATCACCCATGACATGGGTGTGGTGGCGCAGACCTGCGACCGGGTGGTGGTGCTTTATGCCGGCCGCGTCGCCGAGAGCCATGACGTGACGGCGATCTTCGCCAGCCCGCGTCATCCCTATACGAAGGCGCTCATCCGCTGCATCCCGCGCGAGGACACATTGCCAGGCAGCCTCACCGGCATTCCCGGCGCCGTGCCGAGTGTGGCGCATTATCCGCCCGGCTGCCGCTATCACCCGCGCTGCGCGCGCATGGGCGTGCCCTGCGAGAAGGTTGTGCCGCCGCTGGAACATCCCACTTCGGGTGGTGAGATTGCCTGCCATTTCCCGGAGAGCAACGGGGGTGCGAATGTCTAGTTTGATCGGGTCTAACCTGGTGGAGCTGCGCAACCTCGGCAAGCGCTTCGAGAGCCGCAAGGGGCTGTTCGGCAAGGTGCGCGCCATGATGGCGGTGAGCGACGTGACGCTCGACATCCCGCGCGGCAAGGTGACCGGCGTGGTGGGTGAATCCGGCTGCGGGAAATCGACCCTCGCGCGCCTCGTGCTGCGCCTGCTCAATGCCAGTTCAGGCACGATCGGCTTCGACGGCGTCGATCTCGGCAGCCAGTCCGGCGGCGCGCTGCGGCGGTTGCGCCGGCGCATGCAGATGGTGTTCCAGGACCCCTATTCGGCGATCGACCCCCGCTACAGCATGGCGGACGCCTTGTTGGAGCCGTTCCATATCCAGGGCATCAAGCTCAGCGCTGACGAAGCGCGCGACAAGGTGGAGTCGCTTCTCGCCATGGTGGGGCTGGGCGCGCAAATGGCAGAGAGCTATCCGCATCAGTTGTCGGGCGGCCAGCGCCAGCGCATCGGCATCGCCCG
>NZ_CAMDRA010000084.1 GCF_945906275.1 Dongia mobilis | reverse complement strand
CCCAGATTCACCCGCCAGGTTCGCCATTGATCTCGCCTCCAGAGCTACACAAGACATTGATTCTTATAGCAGAATCAGTGTCAAATCGCAGCAATTAGTCGAGCCATCCGGGAAATACGGGTTCATCTAAGTCAGCCAATACCCAATAGGTATTATATGAAACGCTTGTTCAACCTCAGCGCAGCCGCCGAGTATTGTGGGGTCTCCCCGCGATCCTTCCCCAAATACGTCAAGGTGACGCCGATCAAGCGCGGCGCGCGCCGGCTGTGGGACCGTCGTTCACTCGACATATGGATTGACCGTCTATCGGGGACACCGACGTTGTCCGACGAAGACTGGCTGGAGTTGCTCGATGCAAAATCCAACGGAAACACCCCTCCCACCAGGGGTAAAGCGAGTGCGGTCGAAGGGCAGCACCTACTACTATCACCGGGCGACAAAGGCGCGGCTAAAGGCCGAGTTCGGAACACCCGAGTTCGACGCCGAGATCAGGTCGCTGGATCTGCTGACGCCCCAGAAGACGGCGCCAAATTCGTTGGGGGCCTTGATTGACTTGTATCTGGCCTCGCCGGAGTTCACGTCGGAACTGGCACCGAGAACGAGGGTCGAATATCAGACCATTCTGGGCTTGGTGGCAGGGATCCGGCCGATGCCGTTGTCGGTGATCAACGGGGGCTTTCTGCTGAAACTCCGCGACAAGATCTTCAAGAAGCATCGCCGCCGCCGCGCGAACTACGTGCTGCAGGTGTTGAGCCTGGTCTTCTCGTGGGGGCTGGGGCGGGACCATGTGGTGACCAATCCGGCGCTGGGTGTGCCGCATCTCAAGCTGCCGAAGAATCATGTCTCCCTGAACCGACCGTGGAAGGTGGATGAATTCTACAAGGTCCTGGGCCGCGCCCAGACGGCCACCAGGATCGCCGTGGCCTTCGGTGGCTACGCCGGGGTCTCGGAGGGCGACGTGCTGCTCCTGGGGCCTAAGAACCTGATCACGGAACAGCGCGAGCTGGTCATCGCCACGGCTGACGGTGAGAAGACCGTCACGCAGGTCGTGCGGATCTTGAGCTTCATCCGCAAGAAGACCGGGGTGAAGGTCCATCAGGAGCTGCACCCGGAGTTGGTGACGGTCCTCAAAGTCGAGTGCGTCGGGGACAGATACAAACGCCACCTCGTCGCGAGGCGGGATGGCGATGGTTACACAGAGGACGGCTTCCGCGCGAACCTGCGGAAGGTCATTCAAGCGCTGATCAAAGAGGGTGAAGTAGACAAAGGTTTGACGTTCCACGGGCTGCGTCACTTTGTCGGGACCACGCTGGCAACGAACGGTGCCGACAACAAAACGATCATGGCTATCCTCGGTCAGAAGACCGCGAAGATGGCAGAGCTTTACAGCGAAGAATTTGATCGCAAGACGCGAGGCAACGTGGGATCCGGCCTACTTCGGAAAGCCCTGAACAGAGGAGGAACAGAAGGCCAGGAAAACTAAATGGAAAACTTGTGGAAAACCGCTTGTTTTCTGATCTCGGGACCCACCACCTAAGTCATTGATTTATAAGGTGGTGGGCGCAGTAGGACTCGAACCTACGACCCGCTGATTAAGAGTCAGCTGCTCTACCAACTGAGCTAGGCGCCCGCGCGGCCGACCTTGGCCATGACCGGAAGGTCCGGTCGGCGCGCGGTATAGCAAACGCCCCGCGGCCTGTCGATAACAAAAATTAAACAAATGGTCCCGAGGCTTACCGCACTGTTTACAAGGCTTAATTTTCCTCTCGGCCAGTGCGGCCGATCTTGGCGTCGCGGTGGACATAGGCCGACATCATCAGCCCGAATCCGGCCAGGACCGTCATCATCGCCGTGCCGCCATAGGAAATCAGCGGCAGCGGCACGCCGACCACCGGAATGAGCCCCATGACCATGGCGGTATTGATGAAGAAATAGGTGAACAGATTGAAGCTGAGGCCGAAGGCCATCATCTTGCCGAACTGGCTGCGACACCTCAGCGCAATCACGACACCGTAGAGCACCAGCATCGAATATAGCGAGAGAAGGACGACGCCGCCGACCAATCCCCACTCCTCGGCAAACATGGTAAAGATGAAATCCGTCTGCCGTTCCGGCAGGAAGTCGAGATGGCTCTGCGTGCCCTGCAGGAAGCCCTTGCCCCAGATCCCGCCGGACCCCAGCGCGATCTTCGACTGGATGATGTGATAGCCGGCACCGCGCACGTCTGATTCCGGATCGAGGAAGGTGAGAATCCGCGCCTTCTGATAGTCATGCAGCAGGTCGGAGTTCCAGGCGAAGTAGGCACCCACCACGCCCACGGCGATGATGATCGCAAACTTCCACCAACGGACACCCGCGGCAAAGAACATGGCGCCGCCGACAATCATCAAGGTAACCGCCGTGCCCAGATCCGGCTGCTTCATCACCAGGCCGGCGGGCGCCACGGCCATCAGGGTTGGTGGAATGAGCACCCACGGCTTGCCGACCGCTTCCCAATCCGTGCCATGAAAATAGCGCGCCAGGCTCAGTACCAGAGCGACCTTCATCATTTCCGAGGGCTGCAGCTGGATGAAGCCAAGGTTGATCCAGCGCTGGGCACCCATGCCGATCTCGCCCAGGAATTCGACATAGACCAGGAGGACGAAGGCAAGGGCATAGAAGGCATAGGCAAAGCGCATGTAGAGGCGCAGATCGATCAGGCCCAGTATCAGCATGCCGACCAGGCCCAGGCCAAAGCGCTTCATCTGTGCTGCCATCCACGGATCAGCACTGCCATGCGCCGCCGAATACAGCATGGCAAATCCGATCGAGGCCACCGCCGTCACCAGCAGGACGAGGCTCCAATTGAGCTGCAACAGCTTCTCTCCCAGCGAGACCTTCTTCTGCTTGTTGCCCATCGGCGTCATGGCAAACATGCTAGACGCTCCTGCCGGATGACATGCTTGCGCCGGCCAATGTCATGACATTTCCCTGTCATGGCATTTCCCGCCTGCCGCCTTCGTCGTTGGGATTGCGGCGCGCCGGGTCGCGACGCTGGCACTCGATGAGGATATCGCGCGCGATCGGCGCGGCGAAGGTGGAGCCGCCGCCGCCATGTTCAATGACCACCGAAATCGCATAGCGCGGCTGATGCACCGGCGCGTAGGCGACGAACAGCGCGTGGTCGCGTTGCGGCCAGGGCAGGTCTTCGTTCTTGCGCACACCGGTTGCGCGCTCTGCCATGGTGATGCGGCGTACCTGGCTGGTGCCGGTCTTGCCGGCCATCTCCATGCCCGGAATGTCGATGCGGCGACGATAAGCGGTTCCTCGCTGATCGTTCGTCACCAGGTCCATGCCGCGCCGGATGATGGCCAGGTGATTGGGATTGACGTCCATCTTCGGCGCCGCCCCCTCGGCCAAGCCGGCATTGGCGGCAAGATCGCCGGTCCCGGCAGCACCGCCCGAGGCGCCGTAGCGCTTGAACAGGCGCGGCGTGATGGCATAGCCGCCATTTGCAACGCGCGCCGTCATCAGGCAGAGCTGCAGCGGCGTCGTCTGGATGAAGCCCTGGCCGATACCGGCAACCAGCGTTTCACCCGGGTACCATTTTTCGCCCAGCGTCCCGATCTTCCAGGCCTGATCCGGAATGACGCCTGAATTCTCGCCCGGAAGATCAATCCCCGTGACCGTGCCGAGGCCGAACTTGCGCGCCATTTCCGCGATCGCATCAATGCCGACCCGCTTGGCGATATCGTAGTAATAGACGTCGCAGGAATGCTTCAGGGCGTCGGTCATCGAGACATGGCCGTGACCTTCCTTCTTCCAGCAATGCAGGCGCATCGGTCCGAACGTGTAGACGCCCGGGCAGAAGACGCTGAAATTGGGACTGATGCCGGCCTGCTGCGCCGCCATCGTCGTCACGATCTTGAAAGTCGACCCGGGTGCGTAGCCGTCGGATATGGTCTTGTTGGTCAGCGGCCGGAACATGTCGGTGTTGAGCATCCGCCATTCGTCGCTCGAAATGCCGCGGTAGAAAGATGCCGGATCGAAGCTGGGCGTGGACGCCATCGCCAGGATCTCGCCGGAGAAGATGTCCATGACGACGGAGGAACAGGATTGCTCGGCTGCGATGCGCTGCTGGGCGAATTCCTGCAGGCCGATATCGATGGTCGTGACGAGATCCGCGCCGGCCTTGCCTTCGACACGCGACAGCTGGCGGATGATGCGGCCCACCGAATTGACCTCGATCTCACTCTTGCCGGCCGAGCCGCGCAGCGAGCTGTCATAGGTGCGTTCAAGCCCGTTACGCCCGATGCGAAACCCGGGCAGCGTCAGCAACGGATCCGGATCGGCCGCCACCTCGCTCTCCGACGCGGTCTGCACATAGCCGAGGATATGAGCCGTCAGGCCGGCAAAGGGATAATAGCGCTTCTGGTCTTCTTCGATCGAAATGCCGGGAAGCTCCGGGAGATTGAGCTCGACCTGACTCATCTGCTCCCAGGACAGGTCTTCCTTGACGGGGATCGGCGTAAAGGCACGGTTGCGCTTCAGTTCGCGCATCACCTTGGTGCGTTCGCGCTCGGTCAGCGGCACGAGGCGCGCAAAGTCACCCAGGGTCTGTTCCAGGTCCTTGGTCTGCTCGGCAACAAGAATGGCGCGGTAGTTGGGAAAGTTGGCGGCGAGCGGAACGCCGAAGCGATCGAGAATAAGTCCGCGTGAGGGCGGCAGCAGCCGAAGGTTGATGCGGTTCTCATCGGCGAGCAGGCGGTACTTCTCGGATTCGATCACCTGGAGATAATAGAGGCGCGCAATGAGCGAACCCACCAATGTCGCCTGCATGCCGCCCAGGATCATCGCCCGCCGGGAGAAGATCTTGGCCTGATTCTGAGCCTGTTGCTTATTTCCAGCCATGGCACATTCTCAATCGGTCGGCAGCAATCGACGCTCGATCCACGCAAAGACGTAAGCGAGGGGCGGATAGCAAACCAGTTCGAGCAGGAACAGGTTCAACGCCTGCGCCGGGTTGACCAGCATTTCCTGCAGGAACGACACCAGCAGCCAGGTGAGCAGTGTGGCTCCCGCCGCGACCAGTCCAAACAATCCCCAGATCAGCAGGAACGGCATCCCGTTGAGCGCCTTGCGCTGCCACAAGGCGACGCCATGGACGATCAGAAGGACCAGCAGGCCGACCCCGAAGGGCGCCAGCGTCATCAGGTCATGGACAAGCCCGATCGACAGCACGCCCCACATGCTCATCAACCCGGGCTGATGGAGCGTCCAGAAGAAGACCGAAATCAGGACCAGGGCCGATGCGATGGTGCCAAGGCGCGGCAGGTGCCAGGACAGGAGGGCCGCGAAGAGGAGCAGCAATGTGAGGCCGACCGGCAGCGCAGCGCGCCAAGCGATGTCTGCCTGCTGGCCCAGGCTCGGCCTGATCACTCCGACGCCCCGGTGGTGATCGATCCGGCCTTGCTGGGGCTGAGGGCCTTGGTTGTGTCGACGCCGAGATCGTTGAGCAGGATGCCGGGCAGGCTGTAATCGATCAGCCGGATGTTCTCGAGGCGGCTGAAATCGACATAGGGCTGGACGAGAATATGCCCGCCCGTGACGGAAATGACTTCGCCGACCGGCAGCCCGGCCGGAAACACGCCGCCCTGGCCCGAGGTGACCATGCGGTCGCCGATTTTGACGTCGCTGTCGCGCGACAAATAAAGAAGTTCCGGCAAGTCCGAATTGCGGCCGGCGAGGACGGCCTGGTCGCGGCTGCGTTCTGCCACGACTGGTACGCGGGCGTTGATATCGGTGATGAGGAGGATGCGCGCCGAGCGCTCCCCCACTTCGAGCACGCGACCGGCGAGGCCGCTGCCGGTGACCGCGGCCTGGCCCTTGGCAACGCCGGCCCTGGTGCCGCCCAGCACGATCAGTGACCTGACGAAACTGGATGACGTGTCGGCGACGACACTGGCGGTCACGAAGCTGACCTTGGGGCCGGGCTGAAAGTTGAGAAGATCGCGCAGGCTGGCATTCTCTGCCTGCAATTCGCGCGCAACGCGCTGCCATTCCAGCAGCGTGTCATTCTGCCGCTTGAGCGCTTCGTTTTCGGCTTTGAGGGCGAAGTAATCGCGGACATCGCTGGCGGTTTCGCGGGCCGCATCGATCGGCCGGGAGACGGCGTTGATCACCGGCGCGGTGATATCCATCATCATCATCCGAACGCGGCTCACCAGGACGGAATCAGGCTTGCCGATCAACATCAGGCCGAAGGCAAACGCAACCAAAAGAACAAAAGTGAAACGATGGGTCGATGAGCGGGACGCCGCGGCGGTCCCGATCGATCCCATACGCTTGTTCACCTATGATTCCTCCCAACCAAGGAGATCGACCACGAGTCTGAGGTCAATCAATCACTTAGAGCATTTTTCCACAGGCGGGGTTAAAGCGCAATTAATAAGCTGCCGAATTCTCGTGAGAAATCTCGCAGAACGCAGCGGCAACCTCAGTACATGTTGATGAGGACGTGCCGATGGGCCTTGATGTCTTCAAGGCAGCGCCCGGTGCCCAACGCCACGCAGGAGAGCGCGTCGTCGGCGATCGAAACCGGCAGGCCGGTCGCGTGACGCAGGACAAAGTCGAGATTGGCCAGCAACGCGCCGCCACCGGTGAGCACGATGCCCTTGTCGACGATGTCGGCGGCAAGTTCCGGGGCGGTGTGTTCGAGAGCCACCTTGACGGCCTCGATGATGGCGCCGACCGGTTCGGCCAGGGCTTCCGCCACCTGGCGCTCGGTAATGACCAGTTCTTTCGGCACGCCATTCATGAGATCGCGACCCTTGATCTCCATGACGCGGCCCTCGCCGTCTTCCGGCGGGCAGGCAGAACCGATTTCCTTCTTGATGCGCTCGGCCGAGCCTTCGCCGACCAGAAGGTTATGGTTGCGGCGGATGTAGGCGATGATTGCCTCGTCCATCTTGTCGCCGCCGACGCGGACCGAACGGGAATAGACGATGCCGCCAAGGCTGAGCACGGCCACTTCCGTCGTGCCGCCGCCGATATCGACCACCATCGAACCGGTGGGCTCGGTCACCGGCAGGCCGGCGCCAATCGCTGCCGCCATCGGCTCTTCAATGAGGTAAACCTTGCTGGCACCAGCGGATTCAGCGGATTCTTGGATGGCGCGGCGCTCGACGGCGGTGGAGCCGGAGGGCACGCAGACGATGATCTGCGGGCGCGCAAAGCTGCGCCGGTTGTTGTGCACCTTGCGGATGAAGTGCTTGATCATCTCTTCGGCGACTTCGAAATCGGCGATGACGCCGTCGCGCAAGGGGCGGATGGCCTGGATGTTGCCGGGCGTGCGGCCAAGCATCAGCTTGGCCTCGTCACCGACGGCGAGCACGTACTTCTTGCCCTTCACATCGGCGATGGCGACGACCGACGGCTCGTTCAGCACGATGCCGCGGCCCTTGACGTAAACCAGCGTGTTTGCAGTACCGAGGTCGATCGCCATATCGGCGGAGAACATGCCCATCAACTTCGAAAACATCAGTACCACCTGCTTGCCGCATCGAGCGGCGTTATTGTTCTTTCCGGCATGCTCATTACAGCCTGCTCGGGATCAGACATATCGCAATTCCTTGGCCTGCATTCCCCTGGAGCAAATCGCGCGCTGCCGGCTGATGCCTTGGCGACGCCCTGATCTATCGGGAATATTCCTTGGTTTTGTCATGCCTTACTGGCCCGAAACGAACCCGACTCCGGAAGTCTGCGCGATCCGATCCGGGCTTGCTTTTACCGCCCGCATGTAACCGGGACAAGAGGATTTGTAGTGTAATTCCAAACGAGTGCCGGGCATTTTAGGAAATCGCGCGGCCGATGCCGGTCCGGTCCCAGCAAAATCACCCATGCATCACAAGCGGCGGCGAGGCCGGCCATCGGGTTCACTCGGGCGGTCATGGCGACAAATCCGCACCGGTCGAGCCGCTTTCCGGGGCAATTAGCGTAAAAATTGTCCGCATTCCCGAGGGGCGGATGGCACTCCGATCAGCCCCAGCCATGGGACCGCCAACCGTCCAAAGGCAAAAGGTCGGTTCCCTCGGAACCGCCCTTCGCTGCAGAAAGCTCAAGCCACCGGAAACTAGTTCTTGGTCTTGTCGACCAGGCGGTTCTTGCCGATCCAGGGCATCATGGCGCGAAGCTTCGCACCGACGTCCTCGATATTGTGCTCGGCCTGGCGACGGCGGGTCGCCTTGAAGCTCGGCTGGCCGGCGGCATTCTCGATCACGAAGTCGCGCACGAAGCGGCCCGACTGGATGTCCTCGAGGACGCGCTTCATTTCCTTCTTGGTCTCGTCGGTGATGATGCGGCCACCGGTCACGTAGTCGCCATATTCGGCGGTGTTCGAGATCGAGTAGCGCATGTTGGCGATGCCGCCTTCATAGATCAGGTCGACGATCAGCTTCACCTCGTGGAGGCACTCGAAATAGGCCATTTCCGGGGCATAACCGGCTTCGACCAGGGTTTCGTAACCGGCCTGGATGAGGGCCACGAGACCACCGCACAGCACGACCTGCTCGCCGAACAGATCGGTCTCGCATTCTTCGCGGAAGTTGGTCTCGATGACACCCGAACGGCCGCCGCCGATGGCGCTGGCATAGGAGATGGCGAGTTCAAGCGCGTTGCCGCTGGGGTTCTGCGCCACGGCGACGAGGCAAGGGACACCGCCGCCCTTCACATACTCACCGCGCACGGTATGGCCCGGACCCTTCGGCGCGATCATGACCACGTCGAGATCTGGGCGCGGCTCGATCAGCTTGAAATGGATGTTGAGGCCGTGGGCGAAGGCAAGTGCTGCACCCTGGCGCATGTTCGGCGCCAGATCCTCGGCATAGAGCTTCGCCTGCAATTCGTCGGGCGTCAGGATCATGATGAGGTCGGCCCATTTCGCCGCCTCGGCCGCCGTCATGACCTCGAGGCCCTGCGACGTCGCCTTGGCGGCGGAAGCGGAGCCCTTGCGCAAAGCCACGCGCACGTCCTTGACGCCACTGTCCTTGAGATTGAGCGCATGGGCATGGCCCTGGCTGCCGAACCCGACCACGGCAATCTTCTTGCCCTTGATCAGGTTCACATCGGCGTCACGATCGTAATAAACACGCATGGTCTTTCCCTTTCAGTAAAACAAGTCAGCTCCAGGCGCCGGTATCGAACCGGGCGTGGGATTAATTGGAATCGCTGCCGCGCTTCATGGCGACGATTCCGGTGCGCGACACGTCAGCGAGGCCCAGCGGCTTCATCAGGCCGATAAAGGCGTTGAGCTTCTCGGTGGAGCCGGTCATCTCGAAAACAAAGGATTCGATCGTCGCATCGACCACATGGGCGCGGAAGATGTCGGCGATGCGCAGCGCTTCGACGCGCTTGTCGCCAATGCTCGCCACCTTCACCAGCGCCATTTCCCGTTCCAGCGACGGCCCTTCGACCGTGAGGTCGGTGACACTGTGCACGGGCACCAGGCGCTGCAGCTGGTTCTTGATCTGCTCGATGATCATCGGCGTGCCGGAGGTGACGACCGTGATGCGCGAAACATGCTGGTCGGCATCGACTTCGGCCACCGTCAGGCTCTCGATATTGTAGCCGCGGCCGGAAAAGAGGCCGATGACGCGGGCGAGGACACCGGCTTCATTGTCGACCAGAACCGACATCGTATGGCGTTCGATCATTGTATCCTTCACGCTTCCAGCCTCCCCGCTCAGCTTTGCGCTACCGACAATTGCGGCCGGCACGCCTGAGACAATACCCAAACCACGACGTTTTGCGTCACTCATGATCAGACCAGGACCATGCCCTCTTCCGAGACCGGTCGCGCGGACTGGTCATCGGGACCGAGCAGCATTTCGTTATGCGGCGCACCGGACGGAATCATCGGGAAGCAGTTTTCCTTTTCGTCGACGCAGACATCGACCATGACCGGCCCCTTGATGTCGATCATCTCCTTGATGACGCCATCGAGATCGGCCGGCTTCTCCGCGCGGAGGCCGGAGGCGCCAAAGGCCTCGGCGAGTTTCACGAAGTCCGGCAGCGCATCGCTGTAGGATTCGGAATAGCGGCCGCCATGCAGCAATTCCTGCCACTGGCGCACCATGCCCATCCATTTGTTGTTCATGATGAAGATCTTCACCGGCAGCCGGTACTGCACCAGCGTCGCCATCTCCTGGATGTTCATCAGGATCGAGGCTTCGCCGGCGACATCGATCACCAGCGAGTCCGGATGCGCCACCTGCACGCCGTAAGCCGCCGGCAGGCCATAGCCCATGGTGCCGAGCCCGCCCGACGTCATCCAGCGATTGGGCTTCTCGAACTTCAGGAACTGTGCCGCCCACATCTGGTGCTGGCCGACTTCCGTCGAGATGTAGAAATCCTTGTCCTTGATCGCCGCATAGAGCCGCTCAAGTGCAAATTGCGGTTTGATGATTGTGTCGTGCGGCTTGTATTTAAGGCAGTTGCGGCCGCGCCATTTGTTGATCTGGTCCCACCAGGCGGCGAGAGCCTTCTGGTCGGTCTTGACCTGGCGCGCCTTCCAGATGCGCATCATCTCTTCGACCACGTGCCCCACATCGCCCACGACCGGAATGTCGACGCGGACACTCTTGTTGATCGAGCTGGGATCGATATCGACATGGATCTTCTTCGATCCCGGCGAGAAGGAGTTGAGGCGCCCGGTCACGCGATCGTCGAACCGCGCGCCGATATTGATCATGACGTCGCAATCATGCATCGCGTGGTTGGATTCAAACATGCCATGCATGCCGACCATGCCGAGCGACAAAGGATCGGAGGCCGGGAAAGCGCCGAGGCCCATCAGGGTCTGCGTGCAGGGGAAGCCGGTGAGGCGCACGAAATCAACCAGCATCTTGCAGGCCAGCGGACCCGAATTGACGCAGCCGCCACCGATATAGAAGAGCGGGCGCTTGGCATTGGCCATCAGCTCGACGGCCTTTTCGACCTGCGAGCGATCCGGCTTCTGCACCGGGTTATAGGTGCGGTGACGCTGGCCGGCATGGTTGACGTATTCGTACTTCGCCTGCTGCACATCCTTCGGCAGATCAAGCAGCACCGGACCGGGCCGGCCGGAGCGGGCGACATAGAACGCCTCATGGACCTTGCGCGACAGATCCTCGACCGACTTCACCAGGTAATTATGCTTGGTGCAGGGCCGCGTGATGCCGGTCGTGTCCGCTTCCTGGAAGGCATCGTTGCCGATGAGATGCGTCGGCACCTGGCCAGTAAGGCAGACCAGCGGGATGGAATCCATCAGCGCGTCGGTGAGGCCGGTCACCGCATTGGTGGCGCCCGGGCCGGATGTCACCAGCACGACACCGACCTTGCCGGTCGAGCGCGCATAGCCTTCCGCCGCGTGAACCGCCGCCTGTTCGTGCCGCACAAGAATGTGGCGCACCTTGTTCTGCTTGAAGAGCGCGTCATAGAGCGGCAATACGGCCCCGCCGGGGTAGCCGAAAATTACCTCAACCCCTTGATCAATCAGTGCTTTGACGATGATTTCCGCACCGGTGATAGGTTCTGCTGCCATGATCTGATCCTCAGGTTGCGCCCCCTTGGGCACAAGAAATTCCAATCGCAGGGCGAATTTCGAGCTGCGGTGGCCGGACCTTAGTGTCTGGTCCCTAAGGGGTCAACAGGAAATTGCGAATTTTGTGGCGCGTTTCTGCCGTATAACTTTGCGAAAATTTCATAGCTGGCAGGTCCGGCGATATAAAATTTGCATCGGCGATCTGGTGCCGAAACCAGGTGAGTTGCCGCTTGGCATAGCGGCGGGTCGCTTGCTGCGCTGCGGGGATCGCTGTTTCCAGCTCCATCGACCCTTGGACCACGGCCGCCAGTTCCGGATAGCCCAGCGCCTTGCGGCCACCGGCCACGGCCTGGCCCGGCAGCTGCTCGGCCGCGGCAACCTCCGCCAGGACGCCGCGATCGAGCATGGTCCGGAAGCGGCCCTCGACAGCCTGGTAAAGTGCTGCCCTGTCCGGGTTGAGAACCAGGGTGAGGAAGCGGTGCGTGGTCGGCGCCACGGGGGCCTGTGACTGCCACCAGGAAAGGGGACGATCCGTGGCGATCAGCACCTCCCACGCGCGCGCGATGCGCTGCCGATCGGTCGGCTTGATGCGCGCGGCACTGGCCGGGTCCCGCGCCAGCAGCAGCTCGTGGATGGCCGGCGCCCCCTGCTCCGCCACCATCGTCCGGGCGGCATGGCGGGCGGCATCGGCAATTTCCGGCAAGGGACTGAAGCCGGTGGTGAGCGCCCGCAGATAGAGCCCGGTGCCACCCACGACAATCGGTACGCCGCCAGCTTCGATGACCGTGGCTATTTCAGCCGCGGCCAGCCCGGCCCAGCGCTGCGCATCGCAGGCGTCGTCAAGATCGAGAAACCCATAGAGGCGATGCGGCACACGGCCAAGATCGGCATCGTCCGGCTGCGCGGTCAGGATCGGCAGGTCGCGATAGACCTGCATGGAATCGGCATTGATGATGGTGCCGCCCAGCGCCTTGGCGAGATCGAGCGCCAGGGCGGATTTGCCGGACGCCGTGGGACCGGCGATGACGATCACCCGGCCAGCCGGCTGCTGTGTCTTGTCCTCTACAGCCCTTTCCTCTATACGCCCAACCGTCATGGATATCGTACTCACTCTCGTTTCAGCCCCCGACAAGGCCCGGCTCGAGCCGTCCCTGCTGGGCGGCATCACGGCTGCCCTGTCCCGCGCCGGCGCCAAGGTCGCGGCGCCCGATTGGCTTGACCCCGGCTTTGCCTGCGATCTTGGCTTCACCGGTCTCGCTCCCGTCAGCGCCCAGAACATCGCCCTGGCGATGCTCGGCGGCGATGCCGTGGATTGTTATGCCCAAGCCTCGGCCGGGCGCAAGAAGCAGCTTCTGCTCTGCGACATGGACGCCACCATCGTGACGGCCGAAACGCTCGACGATCTTTCGGTCTTTGCCACGAACAAGGCGGAAATCGACGCCCTCACCCAGAAATCCGTGAAGGGCGAGATCAACTTCAGTGAGAGCCTGGTCGCGCGGGTGGCGCTCCTCGCCGGCCTGACCGAAACCGAGTTCGCCGCCGCCTATGACAAGGTCGAAGTGTCGCCCGGCGCCGAGATCCTCATCCGCACCCTGCGGCGGGACGGTTGCTATACGGCCCTGGTGTCGGGTGGCTTCCGCTATTTCACCAGACGCGTCGCGTCCCGGGTCGGTTTCGACATCGATATCTCGAACGATTTCGAATTCGAGGACGGCAAGACGACTGGCCGCCTGATACCGCCGATCGTCGATCCGGATGGCGAGTTCGGCAAGCTCGGCCGCCTGCGCCACCTCACCAGGGAACTGAACCTAGCACCCGGGCAAACCGCGGCCATCGGTGACGGTTCCAACGACATCCCGATGCTGAGTGCAGCGTCCCTGGGCTGCGGCTATCGCGGCAAGGCCAAGGTCAAGGCAACCATCGGCTGCCAGCTGAACTACGCCGACCTCACGGGCCTGCTCTTCTATATGGGCTATCGCCGAGCTGAGTTCGTTCAGTAGCCGTGCGAGCTACTTCTTCCCGATCTTGACCGCGACCCATTGGAAATCGCCCTCGCGATTGATCAGCAAAGTGACCAGCCGATAGCCGTTTTCCTGGGCCGATTTGACCCGGTCACACACATCGCCCGGTACCGCCACCGCCTTCTGGTCGACTTCGGCGATCACGTCGCCGGGGCGCAGGTCCTTCTCCGCCGCCGGGCCATTCTCATCGACCGACAGGATGACCACACCCTCGGCATCCTCCGGCAGTTCGAACTTTGCCCGGACCGCGTCGTCGATCTTGCCGACCTCCATGCCGAGAAGCTCGATCTTGTCACCCTTGTCTGGTGCCGCTTCAGGTTCGCCTTCCGGCTGGGTCGTCTGCAAGGCCGCCTCGGCCTGTTCGTCGAGTTCGCCCAATTCCACGGTCACCGTCGTCTTGGCGCCCTTGCGCCAGATCGAGACCGGCACCGACTTGCCGAACTGCGAATCCGCGACCAGACGCGGCAGCGCCTTCATGTCGGCCACGTCGCGGCCGTTGAACTCCAGGATCACGTCACCCTGGCGGATGCCGGCCTTGTCGGCGGGACCGCCGGCCGAGACACTCGACACCAGCGCGCCCTTGGCTTCCGGCAGGCGCAATCCTTCCGCCAGTTCCGGACTGACGGTCTGGATGCGCACACCCAGCCAGCCGCGGCGCGGATGGCCGAATTCCTTGATCTGGGCGATGACGCCCTTGGCGAGATTGGAGGGGATCGAAAAACCGATGCCGACCGAGCCGCCCGACGGCGAATAGATCGCCGAATTGATGCCGACCACCTCGCCGTCCATGTTGAACATGGGGCCGCCGGAATTGCCGCGGTTGATCGAGGCGTCGGTCTGGATGAAATCGTCATAGGGACCGGCGTTGATGTCGCGCTGGCGCGCCGAGACGATACCGGCGGTGACGGTGCCGCCGAGGCCGAACGGGTTGCCGATCGCCAGCACCCAGTCGCCGATCCGCAATTCTTCGGAATTGCCCCAGTTGAGGGCCGGCAGCGGTGTCTTGGGCTCGACCTTCAGCAAGGCGAGATCCGTCTTCTCGTCCCGGCCGACCAGCTTGGCCTTCAATTCCTCATTGTCATGGGTGATGACGGTGATTTCCTCGGCGCCATCGATCACATGATTGTTGGTGACGATATAGCCGGTGGCATCGATGATGAAGCCGGACCCGAGCGACGTGGCCTTGCGGGGTTTCGGCTTGTCACCATCCTGCCGGTCCAGGAACTCCTTGAACATTTCGTCAAGGTCCTGGATCTGGCTGTCTGGCGAGACCATCTGTGTCGTCGAGATGTTGACCACGGCCGGCAGTGATTTCTCGGCAAGGTCGGCAAAGCTCTCCGGTGCCGAGCGCGCGGTCGCCAGTTTGAGGCCGGCCAGCATCGCCAGCAACACCACCAGCAGCGCCAACCCGATGAGGCGGAGTTGCCCTCTGCCCAGGGTCGGCCGCGCCACGGCAATGGCCCGCGTCTGCGCCTTGTTCCGGTTTGTATGCATGGCCCTGTTCACCTTCGTCATGATTGGCGCCAATGGTGCCGCCACCTGACTACGTGTTCGGCCGCCACTCGGATTTCATTACCCACTATAACGCAAAAACCGACCGGGCAAGATGCCCGATCGGTCCTTGTCAACAAATCAACGTTGCTGTCGCAGCAAGGTTTCCACAGCTTCTTTACTGGGCGGACGGCTTTTTGCCCAACTCGGTTCCGAAGAAGCGGAAGAAGTCGCCGCTCGGCGGACCGACATAGGTGGTCGTGTCGCCGCGCAACCCTTCCTGCATCGCCTGCAAGGAACGATAGAAGTCGAAGAAGGCCGGGTCGCGGCCAAACGCCTGGTTGTAGATGCCGATCGCCTCGGCTTCGCCCTCACCGCGCAGGATTTCGGACTTCTTGCGCGCCTCGGCCACCACGACAATCCGCTGCTTGTCCGCTTCCGACCGCTTTTCACGGGCCTCGCGGGCACCCTCGGCGCGGATACCGGCCGCTTCCTGGGCGCGCTGCTTGCGCATGCTGTTGAACACGGCTTCGCTGTTCTGCGCCGGAAGATCGACGCGCTTGAACCGCACGTCGACGATCTTGATGCCGTAAGGCTCGGCCGCCTGGCGCGTCAACTCGCTGCGGATCTGCCGCATGATGTCGGCGCGCTTGGGCGTCAGAGTATCGACCAGGGCGACGTTGCCGATGACGCTGCGCAGGGTCGACCCCAGCACGCTGCGGATCTGGCTTTCCGCGTTCGAGTAAGTGCGGCCGACCTGGTAGAATTTCAGGCTGTCGACGATCTGGTAGCGCACGAAGGCGGAGATCACGACGCGCTTCTGATCGCGGGTCAGCAATTCCTGCGCCGGCGCGTCAAAGTTCAGGACGCGACGATCGAGGATCACGATCTGGTCGGCAATCGGCATGCGGAGCTTCAGCCCCGGCTCCTCGATCACCGCCTGCGGGTTACCAAAGCGCAGGACGATGGCCGATTCGGCCTGCTGAACCACGAAGGTGGAACTGTAGGCAATGATCGCCGCCAGAACGAGGATGATG
>NZ_CAMDRA010000083.1 GCF_945906275.1 Dongia mobilis | reverse complement strand
GCCCACACCCGGGACCTGATCGAGCAGCCCACCAGCCGGCGCGGCAGCGGCACCGGGTTCGCCCGTGGCATCCGTGCCGGTCGTGCCGCCGAGGCCGGGAATGGTGCCGATCCCAGGGATCCCAGGGATCGCGCCAACGCCGGGCAGGTTGAGCCCCGGGACCAGACCACCGGCCGCACCCGCCGCACCGGCAGCGCCGGTTCCGGAGAAGGCCGGCGTCGGGCTGTTCACCGGACCAGTGAGGTTGATGCTCATGAAGGCAGCTTCAGCCTGCTGGCCAAAGAGATCGACCAGCATGTTGAGCGCCCAGGCGCCGAGATCGACCTGGCCCTTGGCCGTGCCGCGCGCCTTGGGATTGGTGAAGGCGAAATCCTGCGTGTCGAGCACGCCCTGGGCAATGTCGAACGTGCCGGCAAGCTGGTTGTCGACGCCCATATAGGAGCCGATGACGCCGTTGATGCTGTCGGCCACACCCTTCACCTGTTTCACCTTCTGACCCAGGATGCCGAGGAGCGCCGAACCCACCTGCTGCTCAACCTTGCCGATGATCATCATGGTGCCGCCGAGATCGCCCTTGCCGGTCAAGGACCGCACGATCGCCGCCTGGCTTTCGCCGGCACCGGTGAGGTCGAGATTGAGCGAGAGCGGTCCCTTGATCTGATTGCCGGCGATGCCGCCGCCCAGCAACTGGCCGAGCTGGATCTTGTCGACCGCGATCTTGGCGGCGACCTGCGGTGTCGTGCGCGCATCGACCGAGGTGCCGGAGAGATTGAAGGCGCCGCCATAGATGTTGCCGGTGAGCGTGCTGATGTTGAGGACACCGTCCTTCACCGTGAGCTTGGCCACGATGTTGTCGATGCGCTGGTCGGGCAGGATGAGCGAATCCGCCTTGAAGTCGACATCGGCATCCTGGCCCTTCAAGGCCGAGAGATCGAGCGGTTCATTGGACCAGGGCGAGCCCCCGCTCGTTGACGTTGTCGCCGGTGCCGCGGCCTTGCCGGAGCTTGGCGCCATGAAGGGCACGAGATTGACCGTGCCGCCGGCGAGATTGGCCTTGATCATCGGCTTGGCGCCGGTGGCATCGTAATCGGCGTCGCCGCTGAGGCTGGAATCACCCCATTTGAAATCGAGCCCGCTCACCGACGCCTTCTGCGTGGTGCCGCTGGCCTTTGCCTGCAGGGCAAGGGGACCGGCCTTGGTGCCGGAACTCGGCATGTCGGCCAGCGCCAGCAATTGGGTGAACTCCGGATGGTTGGCCTGCAAGGCGATGTCGAAGGCCATCGGTTCGGCCTTGGCCTTGATGTTGCCGACCAGCTTCGCCGTGGCGCCAGCGGCCTGGAGACCGAGGTCGAGGTTGAGATCGTCCGCCCCGCCCTTCAGCGAGCCCTTGGCGGCCAGTGCGCCCATCGCCTGCGCCTTGGGGCCAGCAAGACCCGCCAGCTGCAGCAGCGGCGCCGGCCGGTCGGCACGGAGATCGAGCGTGGTGTCGACGATCGGCGTTCCGGCGATGCCGGTGATCTTGCCCGAGAGCTTGCCCGCACCACCGATGCCGGCCAGCGTGAGATCGATATCGTAGGCGAGATCGTCGGTGCCGCTTTGCGCATTGCCCTTGAAGCTGACCGAACCCAGATTGTCGGCGGCCTTCAACTGGGTCGACTTGTCGCCCTCGCCGCCACCCATGGCAACCAGCGGCGCCAGCTTGTCGATCTTGATGTCGAACACGGAATTGACGCGCGGGATGCCGCCGGCCAGCAGACCGGCCGCACCACCCTTGGCCGTGCCGTCGAGACCGATGCCGCTCATCTTCATAGCGACGTCATAGGAGACCTCGTCGCCGCCGCCCGATGCCTTGCCCTTGAGAGACAGCGCACCAAGCTTGCCGGCGGGTTCGGCGCCCGCCATCTGCGCCAGCTTGTTCGCGTCCTTGGCGGTGACGTCGAAATCGAGATCGAAGCGCGGATTGCCTTTGAGTTCGACGATCTGCCCCTTGATGGCACCCTTGCCGCCCATGAGGTCGCCGACCGAGAGATCCTCGATGGTGAGAACACCGCCTGCGAGACCGATCAGCGCATGCAGTTTCTTGACCTGCTGCTCATTCATGGTCAGCGCACCGGCGCGGAGTTCGATATTGGCATCGAGATCGCCGAGCGGCGCCAGCGCCTTCAGCGGATTGCCGCCGACATCGGCCGGCTTGCTGGTGGTCTCGGCCGACGGTGCTTCGCCCTTTTTCGGCATGTAGCCATCGAGGTTCATCTGGTCGACCGAGAGGCCGACGCCGAAGGCCATGCGCTGGCGCTGCTTGCCGTCGGGCAGGGCCACGGTGATGCCGCCCGCGATCTTGGTGGAATCGAGTTTCGCGGCGAGGTCGGAGAGCGCCACCTGGGTCGGCGTGAAGGTGACGCGGCTGTTGAGCGCAAAGGCGCGCAGGCGATCACCGGGGACAGAATCGACGGCACCCTTGGCGAAGGCGTCGATGAGTGCCCGTAGATTGCCGGAATTCATGTCCAGCCCGCCGGAGAAGGCCGGCTGGCCTTCCTGCGCCAGCAAGGTGCCACCGAGCTTGACCTTGGTGGCGCCGGGCAGTTGCGCCGACAATTCGGTGAGGTTGAGCTTGGCATCGGCGAGTGCCGCCACGACCTTGACCTGATCGATGGCGTTGCCCTGCACCACGACCTGGTCGATCGTGACCGTCGCATTGGCGTTGATGCCAGTTGGCAGGGAGAAGGTGCCGGGCGCCGCGGGGGTATCCACGCTGGCGGCGGGTGCTGCCTCGGGCGTTGCCGCCTTGGCCGGCATCAGCTTGTCGAGGTCGAGCCGGCCCATGGCGAGATTGGCATCGACGGTGGTGACCTCGCCCATCCTGGCGGCGACCGAGCCCTTGGCGGTCATCTCGCCGAGGCTGGCCGTGAAGTTCTTGAGGTCGGCCGCACTCTTGCCGGCGACGATATCGCCATCAAGGGCGAAGGCCTGCGCGAGCGGCCCCTCCTCCGCCTTGCCGCCGGAGAGGACCGCGATCAGCTTGGCGACGGAATCGCCCTTGCCGGTGAGCTTGCCCGTGACGATCGGCTGATCCGCCGTCTCGGCGGCCTTGAGATCGGCATTGCCGGAGAAGCCGACCGTGGCGCCAGCATCCTCGATCTTCAAGGTGAGGTTGATCGGCATGGGCTGCGCCGGATCGAGGCGGCCGACATCGACATCGAAGCCGAGCGGCATGCCCATCGCGGTGACACCGCCGGTGGCCTTGAACGGCCCCTGCAGGCTGCCCAGGGCAAGGTCGACATTGAGATTCTCGATGCGCTGTTCGCTCGCGGTGGTGAGATCACGATAGACCAGCGTGCCGTCGGTGATGCTGGCGCCTTCGATCGAGAGGTCAAAATTGCTGCCGCTTGCCGCGTTGGGATCGGGCGCAGCACTCGTCGCCGCGTCGGCGGAACCTGCGGGTGGCGTGATCTCCCAATTGCCTTTGCCGTCGGGAAGCTTCTCCAGCACGATGGTGGGCTTCACCAGCTCGATGCTCTTGATCTCCGCCTTGCCGGAGAGGAGCGGCATCAGCGCCACCTTCACCTTGACCTTGTCGATCTCGGCCATGTTGGCGGCGCTGCCTTCGGCGGCATTGCCGAACTTGATGCCCTCGACCGAGACCGAGGGAATGGGCAGGAGCGAGAGCGAGATGTCGCCGTCGATGACCAGGTCGCGGCCGGTCGCTTCCTTGGCCTTCTCCGCGATCAGCCCCTTAGAGGTGTTGAGGTTGATGAAGAAGGGGGCGACCAGCAGCAGCACGATGATGACAGCGAGGATGCCCCCGCCAATTTTCAGTGCTTTTTTCATGGCATCGATCTCCCGGTCCTTGGCCCTGCGGCACCACCCTGGCGACGGGCGGCAACGATGGCTCATTTATGTGGGGGCTGCTTGAACACCAACCCGCTTGGGGCCATTATCGCCTTTGGATCCAAGGTGGGGCAAGGTTCGAATGACCCGCTTTCTTGACAGTTCCGTGAGGTGAAATTGGCCGAAATCGTCAATCTCAACCGGGTGAAGAAAGGCAAGGCGCGCGACTCGGAACAGCGGCTTGCGGCGGAGAACCGCGTCCGCTTCGGACGAACCAAGGCCGAGAAGGCCAATGACCGGCGCGAAACGGCGCGGCGCGAGCAGCTTCTTTCGGGGAAGGAACTGGCGCCACCGACCGGTACCGATAAGTCCGGTACCGGCAAGACCGATTCCGGCAAGAAGGAATGAAGGTCTAGAGCGAAACCAGGTGCAGGCCGACGCCGAGTGCCGCTGCCACCGTCATCGCCGCCAACGCGGCAAGGCTCCAGCCAGCGAATGCACCGCCCGCCCGCAGGATGAAGCTGCCTTTCACCAGCGTGTTCGATGCTACCGCCAGCAGAATGGCGATGACCGGTCCGGTGAGATCGCCCCCGCCCTCGACACCGCGCGCGACCGACAGGGTGATGGCATCGACATCCGCAAGCCCCGAAATTCCCGCCAGCACGTAGAGTCCGGTCGCGCCGAACTTGTCGCTGAGAAAACGTTCCAGGACCAGGATCACGGCCAGCAGCAAGGCGAACTTGATCGCCTGCCCCAGTTCGAACGGGTTGGCGAAGGTGATCGTCTCGGCACCCACCTTGCCGCGCCGGGACCGGTACCAGATGAAGGCGACAAAGCCGGCGGCGGTCGCCGTGGCGAGGCCCAGGGTCAAGGCCAGCGCCATGGCCAGCGGCGGCGCCAGAATGGCGGCAAGGATCACCACGCGCGCCGCCATGATCGCATTGGCGAGAATTGCACCGGCGGCAAGCATGCGGCCATGCGCCGGCGTCTCGCTGGCCAGCTTGGCAAAGGTCATCGTGGTCGCGGTCGACGACACCATGCCGCCGAAGAAACCGGTGGCCAGCACGCCGATGGCAGCACCCAGCGCGCGGATGGCGAAATAGCCGATGAAGGACATGGCGGAGATCATCACCACCATGAGCCAGGTCGAGCGCGGGTTGAGCGCCTGATAGGGACCATAGCCCTGGTCCGGCAGCACCGGCAGGATGACCAGCGAGATCACCAGGAAACGCACGGTTGCCTTGAGTTCGGCCTCGGTCAGCTTGCTCACCATGCCGTGGAGCGCCGGCTTGGCGTAAAGCAGCGCCACCACGATCACGGCGCAGGCGACCGCCAGTTCAATGGCGCCGGTGGTCGCCAGCATGCCTAGCAGCGCCGTGACCAGCGCCGCCACCAGCGTGGTCATGTCTTCCGTGAGAAGGGCTGTTCCGGGCTTGCCGTTTGCGCGCCGGTCGCTGATCAGGAGGATGGCGAGGGCCAGCAGGGCGGCGGGTGACACCCACGGCCCCAGACTGCTGTGCAGCGTGCCAGCGAGGCCGCCGAGCAGGCCCATGAAGCCGAAGGTCCGGATGCCGATCCGGGCATGGTCGTCGGAATCCTGCTTGCGCCATTCGCGATCGAGGCCGATCAGCAGGCCGATCGCCAGTGCGACGATCAGTTCCGTGGCCAGGCGCAGGTCGAAATGGCTGAAATCGAAATCCATGTTGCCAACCACCGCGCCGGTCCCGGCCTGTTCAGCGTCCATCGGCGGGTCCCGCTAGGTCCGGCGACGACGGCGCGGCCGCATGCCGGCCGGCAGCGCACCGCTGGTCCCGGGTCCAGCGGCCAACGGCCCGACCGCCTTGGAAAACAGACCGAGCGGATTGGGCAGGCGGTCGAACATGGCGCGGAACTGGCCCTTGATCTGCGGGATCTTCATCACCTCGCCGATGCGGCGGTCGAGGAAAGCCCATGTAGCTGCTTGGCCATCGCTCTTGTCATTGAGCCAATAAAGCAGGGTCGCCGAGTAGACGGCGGCGAGCAGCGCGCGCTTGGTGTAGAAGCTGAAATCCGTCGATTTGTCGCCGATCGCCAGCCAGATCGCGTCCACGGTGCCATAGAGGAGCTTTGGCCCAAGCGGCGCATTCTCCGGCAGCAGCAGGAAAGAGAGGCCGGAGCGGATCGCCTCGCGCTGTCCGGTCACAAGCTCGATGCGCAAGCGGACCGCGCGGGTGATGCGGTCGCGGATCTTGCCGCCGGCGGCATCGTCCTTCGCCATGGCGCCGATCATCAGGGCATCGTTGCGCTGGTGGTTGTAGGCAAGGAGTTCGGCCATGCCGCCGGGAAAGGCATTGAGTGCGCGCGGCAGATCGATCCCGCAATCGGCGGCACCGGCGCGGAACGCGGCATCGGTCCAGCCGTCGAACGGCACGTGCGGCATGATGGCATCGGCCAGCCGGTCGCGGTCAGCCTGCCAGTCATAGGCCATCGCCGGCTCGTTGCGCGCATCGGTCGCGGATACAGTCGCGGATCCTGGGGTCACGGGTAACACTCCAAAACTGCGGTCATTCATGGGGCGGGCGCCCCGTGGCCCACTCTTTCGCTGGCCGCAGTCTGCCATGGACCGTGCGGGATAGCCACATCGCGGTCGCCGCACAGCACCCGGCACGCCGTTTGTGAAGCGGTTCACAGGGGGCGGAAACCGTTGCCGTACCGGCCCCGACTGAGCGGGCATGGGCAGGACGCTCATGGATGCAACCCGATAACAGGAGCTCAGTCATGAACAAGCAGTTGATCGCCATTGCCGCCGCCTCGCTCGCCGGCATCCTTGCCTTCGCCGGCCATGCCGCGGCCGCCAGCGACCTCAACTACACCTGCCGGAAAGGCAGCATCACGGTGAAGTCGGTGACACCCTGCTACGTCACCAGCTATGGCCTCAGCGTGCCCGGCGGCCACAAATCGGTCGGGAGCGGCAAGCAGAAAAGCGACGGCCCGAAGGACCAGAAAGGCGGCTTCAACGGGCCGAAGGATCTCAAGGACAAGCCGAACGGCGGTGGCTTCAACGGCAAGGGACCGAAGGACATCAAATCCTGATCAAAGCACGGTCACGCGTGGCGGCAAATGCCATCCCTCAATCCCCGGCTTCCTTGTCCTCGTAGCGGCGCAGCTCCTCGACGAAACCGAGGCTGGTCATGTCGCGCATGCGCATCGGATAGAGGATCCCGTCGAGATGGTCGCATTCATGCTGTACCACCCGGGCATGGAACCCGGTGGCTTCGCGCTCGATGACCGAGCCGTTGGGCGCCAGGGCGCGGTAGCGGATGCGGCTGTAGCGCGGCACGGTCCCGGCGAGGCCGGGCACCGAGAGGCAGGCTTCCAGCCCGTCGACCATCTCGTCCCCCAGGGGCGTGATTTCGGGATTGATGAGGGCGGTCAGGGGAATGCCGGGAGGTGGGGTGCCCTCGACCTGGTCTTCCGCGGCGAGTCTGGCGCCGGGGACGTGGAATATCACCACCCGCAGCGGCACATGCACTTGCGGCGCCGCCAGGCCAGCCCCGCCGATATCCGCCAGCGTGTCGACCATGTCATTGATAAGTTTATGTATTTCCGGGTCGGTCGGGTCCTGGACCGGGTCGGCGATCCGTTTCAGGACCGGATGTCCCATGCGGGCTATTTTGAGGATGGCCATTGGCGCTTCTTTCGCTATTAGGGAGGAATATGGCCATAAAACAGGGGTTTAGGAAGTCCCCAGCCATTGCCTTCCAGATGCGGCGGGGCTTCACAAGCCGAATTGGCTGTGGTAGAGCATCGCCCGAGACGGGCTTCCAGCTGGGCAGCCCGAGAGAATTCTTCGTTTTTAGTGTTACTCCATTCGGCGAAAGGAGCCGTGGCAAACCGTGCAAGTTCTCGTCCGTGACAACAATGTCGATCAGGCCCTGCGCGCGCTCAAGAAAAAGATGCAGCGCGAGGGAATCTTCCGGGAAATGAAGATGCGTCGTAACTATGAAAAGCCGTCCGAGCGCAAGGCGCGCGAATCGGCTGAGGCGGTGCGTCGTTACCGGAAGCTGATGCGCAAGCGCATGGAGCGCGAGGGCTTCTAGTCCCGCCTTCCCGGCAGCTTTCATCGGCTGCCGCTTCGACGAGAGAACGCATTTTGCTATCGCCCTGCCGGTTCTGCCGGCGGGGCGATGCCTTTTATGGCGACCTTTTGTCGCCACCCAGAAAGTCTGATTCCGGCTTCAGTTAGCTGGTTCTTCATTTGTCCCTGGCATAATCGGCCAGCGACCCGAATAGGAATATGCAGGACCGCACCCTTGATGCCAGGATGCCTGCCGCGGAGACCTTCCAGGGGAAAATGATGGGTGACGCGAACACCGAGGTGCCGGATTGGCTGGCAAAGGCCAGCGACAATGTTCGGGCGCTTTACCTCTATTGGCGCACGAAATGCCATGATGGTCGCTTGCCCCGGCGTACGGACATCGATCCCACGGAAATTCCGAAGCTGCTGCCCTACCTCACCATCGTCGAGGTGGTGGATGACGAGCGTCGCTACGTCTATCGCCTGGTCGGCACCAAGGAAGTCGAGATCAGCGGTCAGGACCCGACCGGAAAATCGGTGGCCGAAGCCTATTACGGTCCCTCGGTCGAAGAAGCGCACGTCTTCTACAATCAGGTGGTGGCGAGCGCCCGGCCGGTCTATGACGATTCGCCGTTCGTCGGTCCGGACGGGCGCTACAATGATGACGAGATGCTGTTCCTGCCGCTCGCCGAAGACGGCCGCAAGGTCTCGCGCATCCTGCTGATCACGCGCTGCTCGCTGACCCCGGATTTCGCGTGAAAGACGGGCCCCCATCGCTGGACGGCGGGACCGGCGAGCAAGGGATTGAGCCCGGATTGACCGAGCCGGCCTGGCTCGCCAAGGCCGGTGCCCAAATTCAGCACATGTACCAATATTGGCGCAGCAAGGCGCGCGATGGCCGATTGCCGCGGCGCGCGGATATCGACCCGGCGGATATCCCCCGATACCTCTCGCATCTGATGATCGTCGAGGTGGTCGACGATGCGCGGCGCTATGTCTACCGCCTGGTCGGCACCAAGGAAGTGGAGATGCGCGGGCGCGATCCGACGGGCCTGTCGGTGATCGAGGGTTTTCTCGGGCCATCGCTTGAGGATGCGCTGTCGATGTATGACGGCACCGTCCGCGAGCGCGCGCCGCAATATGACGACAAGCCCTATGTCTCGACCAACGGTCGTTGGGTCAGCGACGAAACCTTGTTCATGCCCTTGTCGGACGATGGTGCGCACATCAACCGCATCCTGGTGTTTGCGGCGACCGAGCCATATCGCAAGCCGACCAGACGACCCTAGCGCAGCCAGCTTTCAACCAGCCGCAAGGTAAGCCCCGCACAATCCAGCCGCGCCCTGATACCCAGCGGCAGGACAAATTGCGGATCGGTGTGGCCGAAATCCATGTTCGAGATGATCGGCAGATCCGGCCTGCCATATTCGCCGCCGATGACGGCGACGAGGGCTGCGTCCAGCGCCAGCTTGCCTTCATCGCTGTAGCGGGCGGCGCGGCCGACCAGCAGGCCCGCAACCTTGTCCCAGATGCCAAGCGCGCCATAGCTGCGCAGGATGCTCGCCACCGCGTCGGCCGAGGGGGCTTCCTCGGAGGTTTCCAGGAACAGAAGCTTGCCCGACCAGAAATCGGCCGGCGGCCAGAAGTTTGTCGCACGCACCATCTCCAGCACTTCGACGCAGCCGCCGAAAAGGATGCCCTCGACCGTTCCCTGCCCCTGCAGCAGGCGCCAGCCGTCATGGGGCCGCAGAACATTGACCTGGCCCGCCTTCGTGGCATGGCGCCAGTCCGGATAGCCGTCGGCGTATTGCGCATAGGGGCGATAATCATGACCAGGCGCCGCCACGAACAGCATGTGCCGGACATGGGCGGCGTAATCCGGCAGCGCCGCCATCTGCGCAAAGCCCGCCATGATCGAGGGGCCGTGCAAGGTCACCAGGCCCTGCGCGGCGCAGAACAGGTGCAAGGTGGTGGTGTCGGAATAGCCGAGCAGGATCTTCGGGTGCGCGCCGATCACCGCGGCGTCGAGATGAGGCAGGATCCGCACGCTGTCATTGCCGCCGATCGAGGCGATGATGGCCTTGATGTCCGGATCGGCGAAGGCCCGGTTGATGTCGGCCGCGCGCAGCTCCGGATGCGCCGCAAGCTCGGCTGCCGGCATGCGCGCCGTGGGGTATTCGACGATCCGCAATCCCCAGGCCTGCAGCAGGTGGATGCCCAAATCATAGACGTGCGGAAACACGCTCGGCCCGCCCCAGGACGGCGAGACGATGGCGACAGCATCGTCGATATGCAGGCGCTCGGGTTTCAGCCGGTTCATCCGGCCAGTGTCTCAGGCCTGGCCGCGGTGAACAAGTACCTGTTCGGTTTTGGAATTTTTCGGCGTGAGTTTTCAACCATATCCATTGAGACACTGTTTAATGCGCTCACTGACAGCAATTGATAAATCTATGGCACTCAATCACGCTATGACTACTTGACTGCATCGAACCGTTGACGACGGAATTTCCCAACATAGAAAACCCGTATGCAATGCATACGGGTTTTCAAAGAGCGCTAACTGGTACACGTAAAAAAATTACGCCACAGCTGACCTTCTATCTTGGCTGCTCTCGATCTTTCTTTCAGGAGCCTCTTCAAGAGCTCTTGTCACAGCTTCTGGGTTCCGATCAATAACAGTCAACAAAACGCGCGCAGCACCATCTGGATACCGCCGCCCTTGCTCCCATTGCCGGAGGGTTCCAACGCTAAAGCCAAATCTAAGCGCAAACTCAGATTGCGACATACCCAGTCGCTCACGAAGCTCCCGAACATCTATGTTCTCAGGCACATTAAACTGTGACACGCGAACCTGGGCAGGACCCCCTTTGGCATAGGCGATCGCTTCGCGAAGACCCGCAACGATCTTATGCCCCTTTGTCATGACTAATCTCCTCATTCGTCTTTTATGTAACTATAAAGCCGAAAACTACGATCAAGCCCCTTCGTTATTCACGGCAACGAGGCCCCACGTGTTACTGTGGGTAGTGAGTAGTTCTTCGACCAATTCAGCGACCTTCTCTCGCGCTTCCGTCCCAACATCGATTTGCTCACCGTCTCTATAAACGGCCAGCAGGTAAACAGGCATATTCAGGTCGCGGAAATAATACGCGACCCGGATCTTCGGATCCTCTTCATTGAGCGGCCACAAAAGGCAGCGCACCCCGCTGAAACCTGGGATCAAATCCCCGCCCTCCGGATGGAGGGCCAAGTAAGATTTCAGATCCAGCTGCTCATCCAAAGACAGCAGGTGATCGATTTCATTCATAAAGCTATGCACTTCAACAATCGTAATCGGATAATTATGATCACCCAACATCGGTATTTCTCCTACGCCCCGCAACACCGCCCCCATTCAGTGTTGCCCATGAATCCCTCTCCCCTAATATAAGCCAATGGCGCACTATGTCAATGGCTTATAGTCAATTTCACGATAAAAAATTATCTTTATATAACAATTAGATAAGATAGAATGGGAAGTCGACTATCGATTCATAAATACTCCAGTCCAGGTCCGGCATCGGCCAAAAAACAAGCGGCTGCGAGACCTGCCGGTCCGCAGCCGCTGATGGCGATCTCAAGGCGTTGCAAGGGCGGTTTAGTGACCGAAGGCCTTCACCACATCCTCGCACATCTTCTTGGCGTCCCCGAACAGCATCATCGTGTTGCTGCGGAAGAACAGTTCATTGTCGACGCCGGCATAGCCCGACGCCATAGATCGCTTGATGAAGAGCACGGTCTTCGCCTGCTCGACATCGAGGATCGGCATGCCGTAGATCGGGCTCTTGGGGTCCGTCTTCGCGGCCGGGTTGGTGACGTCGTTGGCGCCGATGACGAAGGCCACGTCCGCTTGCGCGAAGTCGCGGTTGATGTCCTCGAGCTCAAACACCTCGTCATAGGGCACATTGGCTTCGGCGAGGAGCACGTTCATGTGCCCCGGCATGCGGCCGGCCACCGGATGGATGGCATAGGTAACCTTGACGCCTTCCTTCTTCAGGAGGTCGGCCATTTCACGCAAGGCATGCTGCGCCTGCGCCACCGCCATGCCGTAACCCGGCACGATGATGACGCTGGCGGCGTTCTTCATGATGAAGGCGGCATCGTCGGCGCTGCCGGCCTTCACCGGCCGGTCCGCGGCCTTCGCCCCGCCAGCCGCCGCCGCACCACCGGAATCGGTGCCGAAGCCCCCTAAGATCACGTTGAAGATCGAGCGGTTCATGCCCTTGCACATGATGTAGCTGAGGATGGCGCCCGATGACCCCACTAGCGCACCCGTCACGATGAGGAGCGGGTTGGAGAGGGTGAAGCCGATGCCGCAGGCAGCCCAGCCGGAATAGGAGTTCAGCATGGAGACGACGACCGGCATGTCAGCGCCGCCGATGGGCAGGATCACCAGGAAGCCCAGCACCAGCGAGACGATGACCAGTGCCCAGAACAAGGGCTGCGATTGACCGAGGATGAGCGCCACGATGAGCGCCACGATGGCGATGCCGAGGACCGCGTTGAGGAAATGCTGGCCCTTGAACACGAGCGGTGCGCCGGAGACCAGGCCCTGCAATTTGGCAAAGGCCACCAGTGAGCCGGTGAAGGTGATGGCGCCGATGGCGACACCGAGGCCCATCTCGATGAGGGAGCCTGGATGAATGTCGCCCGGTGTGCCGATATGGAACTCAACCGGCGCGTAGAAGGCGGCGGCTGCCACGGCGACGGCTGCAAGGCCCACGAGACTGTGGAAGGCCGCCACCAGCTGCGGCAGGGCCGTCATCTGGATGCGCTGGGCGATGACCGCGCCAATGGCACCACCGATGGCCAGCGCCACGATGATGCCCACAAAGGATGAGCCGGCGACGCTGGGCAGGGCCAGGGTCGTGCCGATCGCGATCACCATGCCGACGATGCCGTAGCGCAGGCCACCCTGCGAGGTGGCGGGGCTGGAGAGCCCGCGGAGCGACATGATGAAGCAGACCGAGGCGATGAGATAGAGGAAGGCTGCGAGATTCTGGCTCACTTACTTGCCCCCCTGCTTCGGCGTTTCTTTTTTCTTGAACATCGAGAGCATGCGGTAGGTCACCAGGAACCCACCGAAGATGTTGACCGCGGCCAGCGCCACGGCAACGAGCCCCATGCCCTGGCTGATGCCGAAGGCAGCCGCCCCCGAGGCGATGAGGGCGCCGACGATGATCACCGAGGAGATGGCGTTGGTGACCGCCATCAAGGGAGAGTGCAAGGCGGGTGTGACGCGCCACACCACGTAATAGCCGACGAAGCAGGCCAGCACGAAGACGGTGAAGAGCTGCACGAAAGGTATGTGATCAGCCGGCGCCAAGGCAGCGGCGACATCGGCGACCGTTGTTGTCTCATCCATGGCAATATCCCCTAGCCTTGAAAGTTGGGATGGATCACCTGGCCGCCCTTGGTGAGGGCGACGCCTTTGACGATCTCATCTTCCCAATTGATCTTGAGCTGCTTCGTTTCCTTGTCGATCAGGAGTGTCACGAAGTTGAGCAGGTTCTTGGCGTAAAGCGCCGTGGAATCGGCCGAGAGGCGGCTCGGCACATTGGCGTGCCCCACCAGCTTGACACCGTGTTTCTCGACGACCTTGCCCAGTTCCGAGAGCGGGCAATTGCCGCCCTGCTCCACCGCGAGGTCGACGATGACCGAGCCCGGCTTCATCGACTTCACCATCTCCTCGGTCACTAGCACCGGCGCCTTGCGGCCGGGGATGAGCGCCGTGGTGATGACGATGTCCTGCTTCTGGATGTTCTCGGCGATGAGCGCTGCCTGCTTGGCCTGATAGGCCTCGGACATGGGCTTGGCGTAACCAGCCGTGGTCTCGGCCTGCTTGAACTCGTCATCCTCGACCGCGACGAAGGTGGCGCCGAGGCTTTTCACCTGTTCCTTCGAGGCAGGCCGCACGTCGGTCGCCGAGACGATGGCGCCCAGGCGCCTGGCGGTCGCGATCGCCTGGAGCCCAGCGACACCGGCGCCCATCACCAGCACGCGGGCGGGCGCCACGGTGCCGGCCGCCGTCATCATCATCGGGAAGGCGCGGTTGAATTCGGCGGCGGCATCGATCACCGCCTTGTAGCCGGCGAGGTTGGCCTGGGAGGAGAGCACATCCATCGACTGCGCGCGGCTGATGCGCGGGACCAGTTCCATGGCCATCGCATCGATACCGGCGGCGGCGTAACTGGCCACCTGTTCCTTGGCGCCGTGAGGATTGAGGATGGCGATGAGCGTCGTGCCCTTGGGCAATTGCGCCAGTTCGTCGGCACCTTCGGCGGCGGTCATCGGCCGCTGCACCTTGAGGATGACATCGGCGCCCGCAACGGTCGCCGCGGCATCGGCGGCGATCCTGGCACCCGCGGCTTCGAAGGCGGCGTCCGAGATCGAGGCGGCGACACCGGCCCCGGCCTCGACCACCACCTCGGCACCCAGGCCGATATATTTCTTCACCGTCTCCGGCGTGGCGGCGCAGCGCTTCTCATGCGCACGCCGTTCCTTCAGGATGCCGATCTTCATGCGCTCCCCAATCTTCTTCTGGATCTAAACCGTTGAACCGGCTGAATTAATCTTTGAGAATCGGGACCAGCGCCTAAAGCCGCTTCCCCCACCCTCAAGCGGCGGGAAGATTGCCGGGGGAAAGCGAGGGTGGCAAGCGGGTTTAGGAACGAACCGGGAGGATCAAAGCCCCACTTCCTTCAACGCCGCTTTCTGGCGCTTGGCGAGCGCCTTCTCGTCGAAGTCGCGGATGAGGTCGTGGAACAGCTGGTACCAGTTGATCTCGGCTTTGAGATGCAGGAACACGGAACCCAGGCCGATCGCGGCGCGGTCCATGAAGACGAACTCCTTGGGCGGCGTCACCGGCCCCAGGCGCCGAAGATCGGCGTGGACGTTCTCGGCCACCTCGCGGCCATAGATGCCGCTCTCGGCTTCCTGGATCTTGCGGGTGCGATCCTCGAGCAACGGGCCGTAGACGAATTTGGCCCAGCGATTGAGTACGTCGATCACCTCCTTGTTCAACCCCTTGAAGCCCCAGCTTTCATAGGCATGGACGGCCATGTCGCGATCGCCGCGCTCCAGCGCCCAATAAAGGTCGATGACGCCCTTCACGAATTTTGCCTCGAAGATGCGGATGCAGCCGAAATCCATGAGGTTGACGGCACCCTGGTCCTTCGTGCCCTTGGGGCGCACGGTGTAGTTCCCGAGATGCGGATCGCCATGGATGATGCCGTATTCATAGAACGGCACGTACCAGGCGCGGAACATGTTGTAGGCGACCTTGTTGCGGAGTTCGACCGACGGCTTCTTCTCCAGGAAGGTCATCAGCGGTTCGCCCTCGATCCAGGTCATGGAGAGGAGGCGCCGGGTGGTGAGGTCCAGCAGCGGTTCGGGGAGATGGACTTCCTTCTCTCGCGCCAACATCAGGCGATAGAGCGCCATGGCCTTCGCCTCGCGCTCGTAATCCAACTCCTCGCGCAATCGGTCGGCGATTTCGCTGTGGATATGCTCGGTGGCGATGGCACGGTCGTAGCGTTCGTAGAGCCGGAAGATGAGTTTCAGCTGCGAAAGGTCCGCCTCGACCGCCGATTGCATGTCGGGATATTGCAGCTTGCAGGCAAGCTTGCGCCCATCCAGCGACACGGCGTGGTGGACCTGGCCGAGTGACGCCGCCGCCGCGGCCTCATGGCCGAACTCCTGGAAGTGCTTCTGCCAGTGCGTTCCAAGTTCCGCCGCCATCCGCCGCTTGACGAAGGGCCAGCCCATGGCCGGCGCATTGGCCTGGAGCTGGCGCAGCTCCTCGACATATTCCTTAGGGAGCGCATCCGGGATGGTGGACATGATCTGCGCCACTTTCATCAGCGGCCCTTTCAAGCCACCGAGTGCTGCCTTGAGGTCGGAGGCATGCTCAGCCTTGTCGACCTTGATTCCCAGATAGCGCTGACCGGCGACGCGCGCGGCAAGCCCGCCCATGGCGCGGCCGACCTTGGCATATCGCTTGACGCGGCCGGAAAGGGAATTGCGTTCGCTGTCGTCAGTCATGATCCTACCTTACGCGACCTGTCGCCGGATCGGATCATATCAATGGCGCGCCTGTCATGCGACAAATCGGCAGAGTCCGTTTGTGACGAGCCATCTACCCTTTCGTCATCCCCGGGCTTGACCCGGGGCTCTGCCCGCAACAGCACGG
>NZ_CAMDRA010000082.1 GCF_945906275.1 Dongia mobilis | reverse complement strand
CGTGGAGCGGATGCTTCTCCAGAATGCGCGGGCTGCAGACCGGGAAGACTTCATCGGCGAACAGGCGGTGCGCGGTGACGTCCGGCCAGTCGCCGAGGCCGAAGCGGATGTCGAAATCGAACGCGTCCGGTTCGAGTTGCGTCCAATGGGTGGCCGTTTCCAGCACCACGTTGACGCTGTCGGGGCGCGCGCGGTAGCGCTGCAGGCGGGTGAGGAGCCAGTTGGCGGCCAAGGCCGGGTCCTCGATCCGGAGGCGCAGGGAGAGGCCTTTGAGGCCCTGGCGCATGCGGTCGGAGACTCGGCCGAGCAGCCGGAAGGCGGTGGTGAGGTCGTCCTTTACCTCCTGGCCCATGCGGGTCAGCACGAGACCGGTGCCCTGGCGCTGCACGAGGGCGCGGCCGATCTCCGCTTCCAGGGCCTTCACCTGCTGGCTGACGGCGCCGGGGGTCACGTTGAGCTCGGCCGCGGCCTGGCGGACGCTGCCCAGGCGCGCCACGGCCTCGAAGGCGCGCAAGCCCGGCAAGGCCGCCAGCCGGCGGGTGAAAGTGGGTGGGAGAGGATTTAGCATGGCTAAACATATTCGTTAATACTTATCGCGTGTCAAGCGGCCAGGAACTCCCTATTTTAGCCATATGAGATTGATGCTGCAGAGCGGCATGAACCGGATGGCCGGTCCATGCGGCCCAGATCAGCTAAACACTGAGCAGCAAAACTAGTGGAGACCTACCATGTTGACCCGTCTGTTCCTCAGCGGCCGTGCCAAGGCGATCTCGCCGAGCCTGGAAGTGGTCCTGTCGGTGTATGACGACCATCTGCTGCAGGACATGGGCCTGCTGCGCGACCCGGCCAACCGCCTGATGCGTGCGCCGGCCGAATTCTATGCCTATGACACGGGCAAGTTCGCCCGCGATTTTAGGGCCTCGAAGGCTGCCTAAAAGCCGGTCCAGAGGCCCTCTCTGCGGGCCGGATCACGTTCGATCCGGACCGGAATCTCCCTAACATCCCTGACTTCAGCCCGCCGCTTTCTCAGGATCGCGGCGGGCCTTTGTTTTTATTGGCTTTTTTCGGCCAGACGGAACCCGGCATCTGTTGTGACCGGGGGGGCGATCTGCTATCTTCGCGGCGCGGTTTCGGGGGATCCCGCGACTCAAGATAAAGCATTGACGGATAAGGCATAATTTACAGTGACAGAGACGCCGACGACACCCAGATTCGATATCACCACGATCAACATCGAAGAGGAGATGAAACGCTCCTATCTCGACTATGCCATGAGTGTCATTGTCAGCCGTGCGCTGCCCGATGTGCGCGACGGCTTGAAGCCGGTCCACCGGCGCATCCTCTACGGCATGTCCGAGGGTGGTTTCTCCTCCTCGGCCGGCTTCAAGAAATCGGCCCGCGCGGTCGGCGAGGTGATGGCGAAGTACCATCCCCATGGCGACCAATCGATCTATTTCGCCATGGTCCGCATGGCGCAGGATTTTTCGCTGCGCCTGCTGCTGGTCGACGGCCAGGGCAATTTCGGCTCGATGGACGGCGATATGCCGGCCGCCATGCGATACACGGAATCACGCCTCTCCAAGGCCGGCGAAGCGCTGCTGGATGACATCGAAAAGGAAACGGTCGACTTCCAGGACAATTATGACGGCCGCGAGCAGGAGCCGGTGGTTCTGCCGGCGCGCTATCCCAATTTGCTGGTCAACGGTGCCGGCGGCATCGCTGTCGGCATGGCGACCAATATTCCGACGCACAATCTTTCGGAAGTGATCGACGCGACCTGCGCCTATATCGACAATAACGACATCACCATCGATGAGTTGATGGCGCATGTGCCGGGGCCGGACTTCCCGACCGGTGGCACCATCCTGGGGCGCAACGGCATCCGCGAGGCCTATCATCTGGGCCGTGGCTCGGTGGTCATGCGCGGCCGCACGCATATCGAGGAGATCCGCAAGGACCGCGACGCCATCGTCATCACCGAGATTCCCTATCAGGTGAACAAGGCGCGCATGATCGAGCGCATGGCCGAATGCGTGCGCGAGAAGATCATCGAGGGCATCTCGGATCTGCGTGACGAGAGCGATCGCGACGGCGTCCGTGTCGTGGTCGAGCTGAAGCGCGATGCGATGGCGGAGGTCGTGCTCAACCAGCTGTTCCGCTTCACGCCGCTGCAATCCTCGTTCGGCGTCAACATGCTGGCGCTCAACGGCGGCAAGCCGGAAATGCTGTCGCTGAAATCGGTGCTGGTGGCCTTCGTCGCGTTCCGCGAGGAAGTGATCACCCGCCGGACGGTTTTTGATCTGCGCAAGGCGCGCGAGCGCGCCCATGTCTTGGTGGGCCTGGCCATCGCGGTCGCCAATATCGACGAGGTGATCCAGGCCATCCGCACGGCGCCGGATCCAACGGTCGCCAAGGAACGGCTGATGTCGCGGGCCTGGCCGGCCGCCGACGTGGAGGCGCTCATCCGCCTCATCGACGATCCCGAACATCCGATGGGCGAGGGCGATACCTATGTCCTCAGCGAAGCCCAGGCCAAGGCCATCCTCGATCTGCGCCTGCAGCGCCTCACTGGCCTCGAGCGCGAGAAGATCGCCGACGAACTCAATGAACTCGCCAAGGAGATCATCGATCACCTGGAGACGCTGGAGAGCCGCCCCAAGCGCCTCAAGATCCTGCGCGACGATCTGCTGCTCATCAAGGAACAGTTCGGCTCGCCGCGCAAAACGACGATCGAGGATTCGGAATTCGAGCACGATATCGAAGACCTGATCCAGCGCGAGGACATGGTCGTGACCGTGACTCATGGCGGCTATATCAAGCGCGTGCCCCTCTCGGCCTACCGGGCGCAGCGGCGCGGCGGCAAGGGCCGCTCCGGCATGTCGACCCGGGACGAGGATTTCGTCAGCCAGGTCTTCGTTGCCGACACCCATACGCCGGTCCTGTTCTTCTCGACCAAGGGCATGGTCTACAAGACCAAGGTCTATCGCCTGCCGCTCGGCAATCCGCAGGCACGCGGCAAGGCGCTGGTCAACATGCTGCCGCTGGGCGATGGCGAAACCATCTCCACCCTGATGCCGCTGCCCGAGGATGAGGCAAGCTGGCGCAACAGCCATGTCATGTTCGCGACCGCCAGCGGCTATGTGCGCCGCAACGAGCTCAGCGATTTCGTCGACGTGAAGGCCAATGGCAAGATCGCCATGAAGCTGGAAGAAGGCGACAAGCTGATCGGCGTCGCCGTCTGCACCGACGAGAACGACATCCTGCTGGCTGCCCGCAGCGGCAAGGCGATCCGCTTCCCGGTGACTGATGTGCGCGTCTTTGCCGGGCGCGATTCCGTCGGTGTCCGCGGCATCAAGATGGAAAGCGGCGACAATGTCGTCTCCATGTCCGTCCTCAACCATATCGAGGTCGAGACCGAGGAGCGCGACGCCTATCTGCGCTATGCCGCCCAGAAGCGCCGCGACGGCGCCGAGGCTGAAGAGGGCACTGTGGCCGTCGAGACGACCGAAGCGCCGGCCGGCGAGACTCCGGCAGGGGAAACTCCGGCGGGCGAGGCCGTGCAGCTGTCGCCCGATCGCCTGGCCGAGCTTGAGGCCAAGGATGAGCTTATCCTGACCATCACCGCCAAGGGCTTCGGCAAGCGCACCTCGGCCTATGAGTACCGGGTGACCGGGCGCGGCGGGCAGGGCATCGCCAATATCGAGACATCGCCGCGTAACGGTACGGTCGCGGCCTCGTTCCCGGTGAGCGAGCGAGACCAGATCATGCTGGTGACCGATGGCGGCCAGATGATCCGCTGCCCGGTCCACGATATCCGCGTTGCGCGCCGCCAGACCCAGGGTGTGACGGTGTTCAAGGTCGCCGGCGACGAGCAGGTCGTGGCGGTGGCCCACATGCCGGATATCGAGGATGAGGGCGACGAGGCGGAAATCGCCGGTGATGTCGAGACCATGGAAGCCAGCGGCGCCGGTGACGGCGGCCAGGTAGCGGAGCCCGGCACGGGCAATGGGGAGGGGGATAATGGTTGATCATGGTGCGGCCAGCCGGATCGGCGTCTATCCAGGCACCTTCGACCCCGTCACCAATGGACATATGGATATCATCCGCCGCGCGAGCCTTCTCGCCGACCGGCTGATCATCGCTGTCTCGACCAATGCCGGCAAAGGGCCGCTGCTCACCATCGAGGAGCGGATGGCGTTGATGCAGGCGGAACTCGCCGATCCCCGCAACGGCCTCGACCAGAAGAAGATCGAACTGCGCGCCTTCGACAATCTGCTGATGCATTTCGTCGAGGAGATGGGGGCCCATTTCATCATCCGGGGCCTCCGCGCCGTGTCGGACTTCGAATACGAATTCCAGATGGCCGGCATGAACGCGCGCCTCGACCCAGATGTCGAGACGGTGTTCCTGATGGCGTCGGAGCGCCAGCAATTCATCTCCTCGCGCTTTATCAAGGAGATCGGCCGCCTGGGCGGACGAATCGACGAGTTCGTGTCGCCGCGGGTCAACGAGCACCTCAAGCGGGCATTTCAGGACGGCAGATAATCTCTTGATTTTAAAGTATATATTTTTTCAGAATTCAGACCGACTGGCGCTGGGGGCGGCACCGCGATGCGCGCTTGCTTTTTACCCTGGATAATGGGATTTCATCGCCGCCGCAGATATGGTGAGGGCCGGTAGCTCAGCGGTAGAGCATCTGACTTTTAATCAGAGGGTCGCGGGTTCGAACCCCGCCCGGCTCACCAGTTCTCGCGATATCCCATTGATCTCAATTTGGGTGTTCGGGAGGTTTGACTAACCTTCCCGAAACGGCGTTCGCACCCTGTCGAACTCATGGTCCACCCAGCTAGTATTGTCACTATCAGAGCTGCCGTTTGCAGATCGATTCCATAGCGGCATCTATCACCAGCTCTGGGCGAACCGTCAACCGCTTGAGGCAAGAGCCCGGTTCCATTAGCCGGTCGCGTCAATTGGACTTCTTACAGGGGTAAGCCTTCGCTAGTACGGACGTGATCAAATGATCAGCAGGTTGATCCAGCGCATCTGGATGCTCTCTGAGTGCCTTTAGAGAAACTGCAATCAACTTGTGTACGGATTCACCCCGATCAATCTCGAAGGCGCACTCTCCCTTGGCGTTTGTGGCAGTCTCATATGCATCCGCCACGCCCAAGACGTAGCCACCGCATCGACCAAACTCCATCAGATCAACCGAAACGGAGTCGGCCTCAACTGTAATCTCGCACCATTCCAAGAGATTCTTGCCAGTCACTGGCCCATTGTCGGCCATCGCGGCGCTCGCAAATAGAGTGCTACCAAGCACGCTAACGATTAAAGCAACCTTACAAGCCACACTCGTCATTTCGCCCATCCAAATATGCAATCGCGCCTCCCGCGATATCACGGGATAAGCCCGGCGCCGACGGTTCTTGCTCTAGGTTTTCGAACCACGTTTAGCGGGACTGAGGAAGGTTTGCCAGTTCCCCTTTGCTGACTGCCAGTGAGACGATCAGGCCGCGGACATCTCTTAAGGCGCTGGCACCAGTAGATCGAGGCTGACATCGAGCGCTCGGGCGATCTTCGCCATTACCGGGAACATCGGCTCCCGCTTCCCGGTCTCGATCTGTGTGAGATAAGGCCGCGAGATACCGGCCTTCGACGCCAGCTGTTCGCCGGTCATTCCCCGGAATTCCCGAAAGACGCGGACAGGATTCGAACCTTCGACCAGCATGGAGACCAAATCGCCCGGAAAGGTCTCGATGGTGCCGGCGCGAACGCCGTCGATGATGGCACGCGCATCGGTGACATCCTGGGCGTCTTCGTCGACGCCGCCACCAGGCACCAAAAGGTGCATGTTCTCGGCGACCTTGGCCTGAAGCAGCATCGCTCGCTTTGTTGCTTCAGTTGCCTCGGTGATCTGCCGCAGGAAATCCTGAGTAGGATCGGTTTTATTTTTGGCTTCGACCATAACTCCCTCCTTGGGGAACCTCACGCGTAAACGCTGCCGCGCTGTCCGACCTTGAGGACCAGCAGCACCAAGCCATCATCGGTAAAGATGACCCGGTAGTCGCCAACCCGCAGCCGCATCGCATCAACACCCTGCAATTTCTTCACCTGGTTCGCCAGGGTCGCCGGGGCTTTTGCCAGCTGTTCAACCTTGGCAACGATCCGCTTGGCGTCGGCAGTCGGGATTTTCCGAAGCTGTTTCAAGGCCTGAGCAGTGTAGCGGATCGCTTTCATATTCGAGTATGTAACTATCAGCTACCAAGAATCAATAATGAAATGTAGCTGATAATGTATTCATGTTAACTTTATGCCCCAATTTTGGTTTTGACCGTGGAACTCGATAGCGGAACAGGGGAGGAGGTCAGCCAATCGTCGAAAAAGCCATTTGAGATCAATGATCGTCTTAGCTCTTGTTTGCCAAGTCAAGGCACTGTAATAGCTGCATTTGGGCGATCCAGCCCAACTCACCACTTCCCGTCGACCCTTCCAGTTGAGCGCCCGCCGTCGCCATCGCTACCTGCCAGGGCCGCTCATATTCCCGCTTCAGGAGTTCCAGACATGAACACGACACCGATGACTCCAGCCCTGGTGACTCCCACCTTGGCCGAAACGCTCTGGGCCGGCTTTGCCGGCAGCAACCTGCAGAAGGTCGCGCTGGTCCTGGCCGGCACGGCGCTCCTTGCCCTTTCCGCCCATATCAAGGTGCCATTCTGGCCGGTGCCGATGACCATGCAGACCTTCGTCGTGCTGATGATCGGCGCCGCCTTTGGCGCGCGTCTGGCTGGCGCCACGGTGCTTGCCTACCTTATCGAAGGCGCGCTGGGCCTGCCGGTCTTCGCGACCGGGGCCGGCCTTCCCTACATGGCGGGGCCGACCGGCGGCTATCTGGCTGGTTTCCTGGTCGCCGCCGTGATTGTCGGCTGGTTTGCCGATCGCGGCCACGGCCGGTCGATCGCCACCTCCCTCGTGGCGTTCCTGGCTGGCGAGGCCGTCATCCTGACGCTCGGCACAAGTTGGCTCGCCTATCATCTCGGTCTCGACAAGGCGATCACCGGTGGCCTGCTGCCCTTCCTGTTTGGTGAAGGTGTCAAGGTCGCGCTGGCCTGCGCCGTGCTGCCGGTGATGTGGCGTTTCGCCAGCCGCTGATGACAGCGCCGCATTGATCCTGATCCTGGCCGGGATCGCCCTCGAAAGGTGGCCCGGGCCAGACTTTTTGGGATTTCATTCAAACCAAGTGACATTTTAGAGCGACAGAGCTGAAACCAGTCCTGTGAGCAAGGCGGGGCTGGTGTGATCAGCGTCACCACGGGTGCCCGAACCCCTGGCTGTTTTCGTGCGACCAAGCCAGCACAGAAGGCGGTTCGAACGACCGTCCAGTTGCTAAGTCCACGAGGATAATGATGACGAGTACCATGTTTTCCATGGCTGGCGGCCCGGCCATGACTCAATCTGCGTCCCGCAGAAATGCCTCCAATATTCTGATTTTGCAGAATCTTGTTGCGGTCTGGCGCGAACGCCACGATAGCCGCCTGACCCTGCGCCGCCTGGACGACCACATGCTGGCCGACATCGGCATGAGCCGCCTCGACGCGGAAATCGAGATCGCCAAGCCGTTCTGGCGCCGCTAGCCCGACCGCGCCCGGTTGGCTTCCGGGCGAGCGTTAGGCTTGTGTTAGTTGATCAGGCATAATCTGGGCCGCAGCTTGGGGGGCGGAGCGGCACCATTGTTCCGGCTCCACGAACTTTGCCGGCGGCACGGATATGATCGAGCCAGTTTCCAGACAATTGTTGGCCAGATCTTTGCTGCTCGGCATCGCGTCGGCGATGCTGAGTGTGTGGGCTGCCGTCGATGCCCTGGCCGACCCGGTTCGCCTGCGCGCCGATTACTGGTGTCCCTACAATTGCGATCCGGGCGAGGAATATCCCGGCTACATGATCGAGATCGCCCGCCGTGCCATGGAAAGGCTGGGCCTGGAGACCGATTACCAGCTGATGCCGTGGGACCGGGCCATGTCCGAGGTCCGCGACGGCCGGATCGACGGCGCCGTCGGCGCCACCGCGCTTGAGGCGGACGGGCTTGTGCTCTCAGATCCGCTTGGGCTGGACACCGATTGTTTCTTCGTCACCCCGCAGAGTGATTGGCGGTTCAAGGGAATCGACTCGCTGACCGGGGTCCTGCTGGGGGCTGTCTCCGGCTATACCCACGATGAAGGGCCGATCGACGCCTATATCGTCACCCATGACAGGCCGCATGGACGCGTCACCACGACAACCGGCGACGACGCCTCATCGCGCAATATCCGGCTGCTCCTGGTCGGGCGGGTGGATGTCATTCTCGACAGCAAGGCGGTGGTGGCGATGGAAGCCGCGCGGCAGGGGCAGGCGAAGAACATCGTGATGGCCGGCTGCCTTGAGGCGCTGCCGCTCCATATCGCCTTCTCTCCCAAATACCCTGATTCCGCCAAGCTGGTCGGCGCCCTGCGGGAGGAGGTCGCCGAACTGCGAAGATCCGGCCGGTTGGCGGAAATCCTCGGCCATTACGGCCTGGAGGACTGGCAGCCCTGACATCTGGTGCGGGGAATGGTGCCGGCGGAGGGACTTGAACCCCCGACCTTCGGTTTACAAAACCGCTGCACTACCACTGTGCTACGCCGGCACGCCCGAGAAGATGGGCTTCTTTAGCCTTGGCGGGCGGTCGAGGGCAAGCATTTCCCAGGGCAGCATTTGGGGGCCGGAAACGAGTGCGGGCGCCCGATGGGGATGGCATCGGGCGCCCGCGATACGAAGGTAGGATGGGGACGGTTGGGTGAGCCCAGCTTCATGAACTACACATAGGACCGAACCGGCCGAACGTCTGTGACCTGGGTCACAGTCATGCGGCCGACCAGATATCAGATGCCGGGCACCTGATGCCGGGCTTCTCATTCTGCCATGTCCATGTCAGCTAAATGACAGGTTGGTCGGCTATCGCCAGACCTCATTCTGCAATGGCGTGGGCAGAGGTATTTGGTTAGGTTCCCGGCCTTCATCAGCGGATCTTTCAGTCGGCCAGGGTCCCGCGGCCGACCTACATGGTTAGTGGTTACGACGTGGCAGAAGAGTTCAACGCCAAGCGCGCCTGGCGCAATTTCAAGCGCTACATCAAATGGCGCGTTACTCACCCCTTTGCCCCCTATGAGGATTGTTACGTCCACGCCGTGATGAAGAAGATCAATGCGGGCAGCGGCCATCCGGCCATCGGCTCGACGTCACGGCCGGTACGCGAGCATGGCGAATTGCTGATGTTTCTGCAGAAGTTCGGACTGCAACCCAATGATGTTGCAGTTGATTATGTCTGCGGTTCCCTGCGGCTCGGACGCAGCGTCATCGACTATCTTGAGCCCGGCAAATATTGGGGCGTCGATATCACCGACGAGTTCTACAAGCTGGGGATCCAGGCGATGGACCCCGAATGGCTGCGGCAGAAGGCCCCCAAGCTCGGAATCATCAATCCGGAAACGCTGGCCAAGGTACGGGCCGACAAGCCGCGCCTGATCGGGTCCTGGCATGTCTGCTCGAAAGTGCCCGAAGCGAGGCTCGACAGCTATATCGGCAACATCATCTCGCTGATGTCGCCCGGCAGCATTGCCCTGGTGCATTTCCCCGAGACCGCGGAGCGGCGCCAATTGTCGGGCCTCGCCTGGGCCAGCCCCCGCTCCCTGATCGAGACGGTCGCCAAGCGCCACGCGCCCACGGCAAAGATCAGTTTCGAGCCGCTCATCGAAGGCGAAATCGACGGGATCCGCCAGACCCTGCTGGTGATCCGCGCCTAATTGTCCCTGCCTAAATGTCTCTTTTGGGGGCGATGCGCCCCGAGAGGCGATAGCGGCTGCCGGGATAGATCAGCCGGACATGGCTCACCGGCTTGCCGGCTGACCAGGTGCGCCTTGTCAGCTGCAGGCAGGGTTCATGGGCGTCGATCTTGAGCAGCTTGCGTTCCGAAGTGCTGGGCAGAACGGCTTCGATGATGTGCTCGGCCTCGGAGATGGGCGCGATGGCGGTGAGGTAGACATAAGGCGTCTGCCGGGTGAAATCCTGCTGGAGGTAGTCGGCGGCGTGGCGGGGATCGACATAGCGATCCTCGAGCTGCACCGGCAGCTCGTTTTCCCGGTGCAGCAGCACGGAATGGAACACCCTGGAGCCGGGCTTGAGGCCGAAGGTCGCGGCAATGTCGTCGGGTGCCGGCTCGGCCTTCAAGGTCAGAACCTCGGCGCGGTGCTGGTGACCACGCTCGGCAATCTCCTCGGCGATGTTGCGCACCTCGAACAAGGCGGCCTGTGGCTTCGCCATGGCGACGAAGGTGCCGACACCCTGGACACGGGTGAGGGTTCCCTCGATGGTGAGTTCGCGGAGAGCGCGGTTGATGGTCATGCGGCTGACGCCCAGCGCCTTCACCAGTTCGGCTTCGGAGGAGATGCGGTCGCCTGGATTCCAGGTGCCGGCCTTGATCCGATCGGCGATCATGCGCTTCACGCGCTGGTAATGCGGCACGAGTTGCTGGTTCATCTGCTGTCCCGATAAGCCTCTTTAGCGGACTCGACACTGAGCGGACTCGACACTGGGCCGAAAATCCAAGATATAAATACATGTATAGACAGCCAATCGGGAAGCCCCCATGCCGCGCGCCGTTTTTGCCCCCACCGCCCTGTTGCCGGATGGCTGGGCCGACCAGGTCCTGATCGAGTTCGATCGCTCGGGCACGGTGACCGGCATCAAGGCGGGCGTCACGGCGCTGGCCGGCGCCGACCATTGCCATGGTCCGGTCCTGCCCGGCATGCCCAATCTCCACTCCCACGCGTTCCAGCGCGCCATGGCGGGTCTGGCCGAGGTGGCGCTCAACCCGGAAGACAGTTTCTGGACCTGGCGCGACCTCATGTACCGGCTGGTGGGGCGCCTGACGCCAACCCAGGTCGAGGATATCGCCCGCTATCTCTATATCGACATGCTGAAGGGCGGCTATACGGCGGTGGCGGAGTTCCATTATCTCCATCACGGGCTGGATGGGACGCCCTATGCCGACCCGGCCGAGATGTCGCGCCGGGTGCTGAGCGCTGCCGAGCGCGCCGGCATCGGCATCACCTTGCTGCCGGTGCTCTATGCCCATGGCGGCTTTGGCGGCAAGGCGCCGACAGACGGCCAGCGGCGCTTCATCAATTCGGCCGACCAGTATCTGAAGCTGCAGGAGATATTGGCCAAGGATTGCACAGGTCCCGGCAGGCGCCTCGGCTTCTGCTTCCATTCCCTGCGCGCGGTGACGCTGGACGAAATCAAGACGGTCATGGGCAGTGCCCAGGACGACCGACCGGTCCATGTCCATATCGCCGAGCAGCAGAAGGAGGTGGATGACTGCGTCGCCTGGAGCAAGCGGCGGCCGATCCAATGGCTCTATGACAATATCGCCGTCGATGGCCGCTGGTGCCTCATCCATGCGACCCATGCGGAGGCCGACGAGGTGACGGCGATGGCGAGGAGCCGGGCGGTTGCTGGCCTCTGCCCGACGACCGAGGCCAATCTCGGCGACGGCTTGTTTCCGGCGGTCGAGTTCCTGGCCGAGGGCGGCATTCTCGGCATCGGGTCGGACAGCCACGTGTCCCTGAGCGTGGTCGAGGAATTGCGCTGGCTGGAATATGGCCAGCGGCTGAAGCATGAACGGCGCAACCGACTTTACGGCGCCAACAAGCATGTCGCCGGCCATCTCTACCGCGCGGCATTGCTGGGCGGCGCCCAGGCGCTGGGGCAGAAGATGGGGACGATCGCCGTGGGGCATCGCGCCGACCTGGTGGTGCTCGACGGCCAGCACCCGTTGCTGGCCCATGTCGGCGGCGATGACATATTGGGACGCTGGCTGTTCGCCGGCCTCAACCGCATGGTGAAGGATGTCATGGTCGGCGGTGAGTGGGTCGTCCAGGATGGCCGCCATGCCGACGAAATCGAGGCTGGCCGGGCCTTTGCCGCAGCAGTGAAGGCGGCGATCTAGAGGGGCTGCGTTCGACGCTCCATCCGCTGCCCGTGATTGAGGGCACAGATTCCTTTGGCGAGCATTCCGCCGACCGGGTGATCAGTCCCCGCCGGCGGTGCAGCATTGCGTCAGGCGTTGATCACTTTTTCAGGCCTGGGCAGCAGGAAGTCGATCACCAGGGCAGCGATGATGGACATGCCGACCAGCGGGAAGGCCAGGCCGAGAAGGGCCAGGATGACAATCGCCCCCTTGGCGACACGATAGTCGCTGGGATAGCGCGGTGCGCCCAGCGATCCCTTCGGGCGGCGCTTCCACCACATGACCGTGGCGGAGACGCACATGGCGACGATGGCGAGGCAGGCGCCCGTCATCACAAGCTGGTTGAGGAGCCCGTACTCCTGGCCCATATGTACGCTGATGCCCCATTCGATGGTCTTGCCGCCGGCGCCGAGATCCTTGAAGCCGGCATCGAACAGGATCCTCCCGCTAAATTGGTCGAGATGGATGATCCGCTCGTCGGCGATATTGTCGGGATAGACCGAGGCGGTGTAGACGGCCTCCGGACCCTGCGGCAGATCGACAGCGTAACCCTTGGCGATGCCGAGCTGATCGAAGGTCGCAACGGCTTGGGTGAGGCTGAAGGCCGGGGCTCCGGTGGGCGTCGATTCCGGCATGGGTGCATTCTCCAGGGTCCAGTTGACCTCCGTCATCGCCTCCTTCATCGGCACGGTCGAGACGGGCACGTTCTCCCAATAGCCGGTGGGATAGCCGATGCCGGCCTCGTTCACATAGGTGTTGACCTTGTCGCCCCAGAAACCCGACCAGGGCAGGCCGGTGATCGCAAGGAAGACGATGAAGGCGCCGGTATAGAGGCCGGTGACGGCGTGGAGGTCGCGCCAGAAAGGGCGCTTCACCGCACCGGCGCGGATCTTGAAGACGCCGACACCCTTGTTGCGCGGCCACCAGAGATAGATTCCGGTCACGACCAGGACGATGGCCCAGCCGGCCACCAGTTCGATCACGCGGTTGGCGACCCAGCCGAAATAGTCGAGGCTGTGAATCTTGCGGATGAGCAGCATGATCGGCGAGCGCGCCGCGCCACCGTCACTGAGGATTCCCAGCACATCGCCGGAATAGGGGTTGAGATAGACCCGCTGTTTGCCGGCTTCGCCCTTGATCGTCACAATTGCCGAGGCGTCGTCGGCATTCGGCGGCAGGTAGCTTGTTGCCGTGCCGGGCAAGACGGCGAGGGCGCGCGCCTTGATGTCGTTCGGCGCCAGCGGCGCCTGGGCTTGCGGCTCGACGACGAGGTACTGCGCATAGAAGATCCGGTTGAGTTCGTCCTTGAAGAGATAGGTGCTGCCGGTCACAGCGAGTAGGATCATGAACGGGATGACCATCAGGCCGGCATAAAAATGCCAGCGCCAGATGGCGCGGTAGAGCGGCGAGGGTGCCGTGGGATTGGCAATGGACATGGAGATTCCCCATAGAGGTGCGCGCGCATCGGCGCGCGGAACTGATCGAGGTGAAAGGTCGCTCAGATCAGCGCGGCTGGGGGTGCCCGCGAGGGAAGGTCGGAGGGGAAGAGGGCAAAGCGTGCAAAGGGGATCTCGGCAAGCGGCGCCGTGGCGATCACTGCGCGCGGATAGATGATGAACTCGGCCGTGGCGTCCGGTGCGGGCAGGACCGGCATGCCGATCGCCGCGGCGCAGGCGATCTTGCAAGCGAGGCAATCGCCATCCGGCACCTGGCTGTCCGGCGCGGATTTGGCGGGGTCGGCCACCACGATGAGGCCGTCCTCGAGGCACAGCATGCCGAGGCCGAGGACCTCGTGCTGCGCCATCGCCAGGGCATGGGCGTTCGCGGCCGCCAGCCCCAGGATCGACTGGAACAGCAGCACATAGGCCAGCGCCAGAACCGGCCAGAGCGACCGGCGGCGCAGTTTCGAAAGGAAGCTTGGTCCCCGCATGAGGCCCTGTTTACGCGGCCGAGGTCCCGCCGACAAGGGCCTTAGGCGGGCCGCCAGCTGATCATGGTTTCGACGAAGCGGGCGAGGACCGGCTGGACGCGGGCGGCAAGGCCGGCCTGGTAATCGAAGGGCGGCTCCTCGCGCATATAGGTGCGCTGGGCGAGTTCGAGCTGGACGGCGTGGACGCCCTGGGCCGGGTTGCCATAATGGCGGGTGATATGGCCGCCCTTGAAGCGGCCGTTCACGACATGGGTGTAGCCGGGGGCGTCGCAGGCCCGGGCCAGGTCAGCGGTGAGCGACGGCGCGCAGCTTTTCCCTTCATTGGTGCCGATGTTGAAATCCGGGAGTTCGCCCTCGAACAGGCGCGGCACATGGCCCTTGATCGAATGTGCGTCGAACAGGACGGCATGGCCATGTTCTGCCTGCAAGCGCGCAAGCTCTGCGCCGATGCGGTTGTGATAGGGATGCCAGATCTCGTCGAGATAGCGCGCACGGGTTTCGGCGCCGGGAGTCTTGCCGGGGGCAAAGAGCAGCTGGCCGTCGAACAGCGTGTCGGGATAGAGGCCGGTGGTCGCCGTGGCGTAGAGCGGCTTGTCGTCGGAGGGGCGGTTGAGGTCGATGTTGAAGCGCGACCAGCGGGCAATGAGCAGGCTCGCACCCATCCCGCGGGCAAAATCATAGAGGATCGGCAGGTGCCAATCGGTATCGCACAGGCCCTGGGCCGGGGCCGCAAGACCAGCCGCCACCTCCGGCATCAGCCCGGTGCCGACATGCGGCATGCTGATGAGAAGGGGCGAAGTGCCGGGGATGAAATCATAGGCGTCCAGGGTCATGGGGCGCTGCCTTCATGGGCTTTCAGCGAGATCACGATCAGCCGCGCTTTCGCGCTGGTGATGGCGATCGCCACGGTTTCCGTTCGGTCGCTGTCCAGCCGCAGCGTGTTGCCGTCCTGCAAGTTCTCACCGCCGCACTCGGCGGTGCCGTCGAGGAGATGCAGGATGGTGAGCGGCGCCACGGCGAGTGTGAGGCGCTGATCCTTGACGAGGTCGAAGGCATTGACCGCCGCCATACCCCAGGCGCGCCGCACCATGACGTTGAAATCCTGGATGGCGCCGTCGATGAGGCGGCAATCGGTTCTCCATTCGCCCTTGAAAGCCTGGGGGCGCAGCGGCTTTGCGATCACCACGGGGGGTGCCGCATTGTCGAAGCTCAACACCATGCCGTTGCCGCCGACCAGCATGATCTGGCGGTCGATGCCCTCGAAGGTCGAGAAGGGTCCGGGTGTTGCCACATCGGCTATGGAGAGTCGCCAGTTGAAGCCGCCATCGGGGGCCGGGTCCTGGAGCAGTTCAAGCGTTGAACCGCCGCCGTTTTTCCATGGCATGTGCTTGTAGTCGGTGGGACCGAGCAGCGTCAGGCGCATCGTTTCACCCAATTGCCGGTCTTGATGATGCCGGCGCAGGGATTGCCGCCGAACCAGTAGCTGAGTTCTGCCGGCCGCTCGACCGACCAGATCGCGATGTCTGCCGCCATGCCGGTCTTCAGCATGCCATGGCTGCCCTCCAGCCCCAGCGCCTTGGCGGCGTGGCGCGTGGCACCCAGAAGCACTTCCTCCGGTGTCAGGCGGAAGAAGGTGGTGGCCATGCTCAGCATGAGGAGCAGCGACAAGGTGGGCGAAGTGCCGGGATTGTGGTCGGTCGAAATGGCGATGGGGACGCCCGCTTTGCGGAAGCCCTCGATCGGCGGCAGTTTCGTTTCGCGGAGCGCGTAGAAGGCGCCGGGCAGGAGCACGGCGATGGTGCCGGCCCTGGCCATGGCGGCGATGCCGTCATCGCTCACATATTCGAGGTGATCGCAGGACAGCGCGTTGAATTCGGTCGCTAGCTGGGTGCCGCCCTGGTCCGAGAGTTGCTCGGCATGGAGCTTCACCGGCAGGCCGAGTTTCCGCGCCGTGTCGAAGACGCGCCTTATCTGCGCCGTCGTGAAGGCGATCTTCTCGCAGAAGGCATCGACGGCATCGGCGAGATGCTCGCCGGCGATGGCGGGCAGGATCTCGTGGCAGACAAGGTCGATATAGCCGTCGCTGTTGTTGCTGAATTCCGGCGGCAGCGCGTGGGCGGCAAGGCAGGTGGTGCGTACCGTGACC
>NZ_CAMDRA010000081.1 GCF_945906275.1 Dongia mobilis | reverse complement strand
TGCGTCCCCGCCATTCTTTCGGTTGTCGTCATGCTCATCGGCGTGCGCGAACCAGCCGCCACCGAACCGCGCATCAAGCACCATTTTCCCCTGCGCCTCAGCGAACTCCGCCAGCTCGGGCGGCCGTTCTGGCTGGCGATGGGCCTGCTGTTCCTGTTGCTGCTGCCGCGCTTTTCCGAAGCGTTTCATATCCTGCGTGCGCAGGATGTCGGCGTCGATGCGGCCTGGGCACCGATGACCCTGGTGGTGATGAATCTGGTGGCTGTGCCGCTGACGCCGCTGGCCGGAATCTGGTCCGATCGGATTGGCCGCACCCGCGTGATTGCCCTCGGCTTTGCGCTGCTGGTTCTCTCGCACCTGGCCATGGTCGTGGCGACGGGACCGATGCTGGTCTGGATCGGCGCCGGCATCTGGGGTTTGCACCTCACCTTTACCCAAGGTGTCTTTTCGGCCCTGGTGGCTGACTATGCACCAGCGCATCTGCGCGGCACGGCCTTCGGTGTCTTCAATCTCGCGGCCGGGATCGCGATCTTCGTCGGTTCGGCCGCCATGGGGCTGGCCTGGGATCAGCTCGGTGCCAGCGTCGCCTTTGCGCTCGCGGCAGCTGTCAATGTTGCGGGCTTGGTGCTGTTCCTGTTGCCGCGAAAATAGCGCCGCGCCGGAAGATCAGGCCTCACGCTCCAGGAAAACGATGCGCGCCTTGCCATAGCGCCGCTCGTCGACGAGGCTGAAGCCGGGCGGCGGGGCGAAAGCATCCCGACCACCCATTTCCGCCACGATCAGCGCCTTGCCGGCAATCCAGCCGCGCCGGTCGAGCGCCGTCAAAGCCGGGACGATCAGGTCCTGGCCATAGGGCGGGTCCAGAAAGACCAGATCGGCCGGCGTGAAGCGCGCGTGTCGGTGCGCTTCGGGCGGGTTGATCGCGTCGCCCAGCACGATGGTGGTGCGCTGGGCTTCATGACAGGCGGCCACATTCTGCTTGATGCAATCCGCGGCACCACGGTCCTTCTCGATCGCGATCAGCGAGGCGGCTCCACGCGAGAGGGCTTCCAGGCCAAGAGCGCCGGAGCCGGCAAAGACATCCAGCACCTTGGCCTCAGCCACGGCATCCTGACCATGGACCAGGATGTTGAAGATCGCCTGCCGCGCCCGGTCCGAGGTCGGTCGCACATCGCTGCCTTCCGGCACAGCAAGCCTGGTGCCGCGATGGCTACCTGAATCGACGCGCATTGCCCGATCCTGGTTTACCTGCGCCTGGCTTGCCGCCCGATTTGCCGCGCGGCTTGTCGCCAGCAGGTTTGCCCCCGGTGGGTTTCGGCCCCCTCGGCCTATCGCTCCTGGGCTTGTCGCCCATTGGCTTTGCGAAAGTCTTGCGCGGCCGCTCTTCGACGGTCGGGCGTTCGCTCCGCGCGTAGCGCTCATCCTTGATCGCACGGTCACGGTCCGGCTTGCGGCCGGTACCAGGCTGCGGCTTGGTGGGCTTGTTCTTCGCCCAGCCCGGTTTCAGACCGGCCTTGGGCGCATCACCGCGCGCCGCCTGTTCGTTGCGGGCGCCGCGATCGTTGCGGCGGGCGCGCTCCTGGCGCACCGGCTGCTCATCCCGGTCGGGCTGTCTCGACCAGCTCGGCTTGGCACCTTGCCCGCCCGTGTCGTTGCGACGCTGTCGCTCATCGCGCGCCGGTCGATCCTCTCGCTTCACAAAAGCTGGCCGTTCGCCGCGCTCGGATCGATCACCGCGAGCCGGAGCATCGCTCCGCCGCGGCTTATCGGCCCAGCTCGGCTTTTCGCTGCGTGCCGGCCGATCATCGCGCTGTGGTCGTTCAGACCGGCTGGCTTGCTCGGCACGTGCTGGCCGGATCGGCTTTTCGGGTCGGTTGCCGGGTCGTGGTGACTTGTCCCAGCTTGGCTTCTCACCGCGGGTTGGCCGTTCGAAGCGCGGCGGCGCACCGTCCTCGCGGGCCATGCGTTCGTTGCGACCCGGTCGCTGATTGCGCACGCGACCCTCGCTGCGTACCGGCGTGTCATCACGTACGGGCCGCTCGCTGCGTTCTGCGCGAATGGGTCGCTCGCTGCGGGGCATGTTCTTCTCGCGGGTGCGCTTGTCGGGACCCTTGTCGAACGCCGGGCGTTCGCGTCGCGCGTCGCGGCGATTGTCGGCTTCCTGGCGGGCCTTGTCCGGGTCCGGCTTTTCCTCGTGGCGGTAATCGTTGCCGAACTGCAGCTGCTCTTTCAGGAGCTTGCCTTTCACTTCATGGACCTGTCCTGGCTCCATCTCCTCAAGGCGGAATGGACCGTAGCCGACGCGGATGAGGCGGCTGACCGGCCAGCCGAAATGCTGGCAGATGCGGCGGATCTCGCGGTTCTTGCCTTCGGTCAGTGCCATGTTGAGCCAGGCATTGGCACCCTGCTGGCGATCGAACGAGGCGATGATCGGCCCATAGCGCACGCCGTCGATCTCGATCCCATCTTTCAACCCATCGAGCAGCTTCGGGTCGAAGCGGCCGTTGACGCGGACGCGGTAGCGGCGGATCCAGGCGGTGGTCGGCAGTTCCAGCTTGCGCGCCAGTTCGCCATCATTGGTGAGCAGCAGCAGGCCTTCGGAATTCAAATCGAGGCGGCCGATCGAGATCACGCGCGGCATGTCGGCCGGCAGATTGTCGAACACGGTCGCGCGCCCTTCCGGATCGTAGGCCGTCGTCATCAGGCCCTTGGGCTTGTAATAGAGCCAGACCCGCGACAGCTGCTTCTCCGGCAAAGGCTGACCGTCAACCAGGATGACATCCTTGGTGCCGACATTGATGGCGGCCGAGGTCAGCACCTTGCCGTTGACGCTGACGCGGCCATTGGCGATCCAGATCTCCGCATCACGCCGCGAGCAGAGACCGACACGCGCCATCACCTTGGCGATCCGTTCCCCGACATGGGCGCTTTTGATCCGCTTCTGATCCTTGCTCATGCCGCGACGCTCGATGAAACGCGGGCCGCATCGACGAAAGCCGAGAGGATCTTGGCGTCACCTTCCGAGACATTGAGTTCGGGGTGCCATTGCACGCCGAGGCAGAATTTGTAGCGCGGGTCCTCGATCCCTTCGATGACCCCATCGGGTGCCGTCGCATTGACGACGACGCCGGCACCGACCGACTTCACCGCCTGGTGATGCGCACTGTTCACCGGCAACTCGTCGCTGCCGATGATCCGCTGCAGCAGCGAGCCGGGCGTCAGCTTGACCTTGTGGCCGGGCTCGGTCCGTGGGTTGGGCTGTTCATGAAGGAGCGAATCCGCCACCTCATCCTCGATATGCTGGATGAGCGTGCCGCCCAGGATCACGTTGATCAGCTGCTGGCCGCCGCAGATGCCGAGTACTGGCTTATTGCGCTTGAGCATCGCCTTCACGATACCGAGCTCGAATGAGGTGCGGCCTTCCTTGGTACGCACCGTCGCATGCTTGGTGTTCTCGCCGAACAAGGCCGGATTGACATCAAAACCACCGCCGGTCACGACCAGGCCGGCGATGGTGTCGGCATAGGCCTCGACCATCTCAGGTTCATGGGGCAGGCACATGGGCATTCCGCCGGCACTCGACACCGCCTGGGTATAAGTGGCGCGCAGAGAATAATGCGGCGCCTTGGCAAGGCCGCGCGGGGCATCGACATCCAAGGTGAGGCCGATGAGGGGATTGGTCATGGTTTGGCTCCAAATTCACCTGCGCGCCGGACCATGATTGCCCGGATATGTCGGGGATTGGCGGCTCTGGCAGGATTTCAGGGCAAGCTATTTCATATCGCTCCCGACGATACAAGGGCATCCCGCGCAGGGCGGCCCCGCTTGACCGGGGCATTTCGGGAGGGGAACATGCGGAAATGACCGATTTGCCCCCCCATCCGCCCGTCGACTTCATGGAACTGGCCTTTCGCCAGGCAGAAGCCGCCTTTGAGCGCGCCGAAGTGCCGATCGGCGCCGTCCTGGTCGATCCAGTGAGCGGCGAGGTCATGGCTGCCGACCATAACCGGGTTGAGGAACTGCATGACCCGACCGCTCATGCCGAAATGCTCGTGATCCGGGCCGTGGCCATGGGACGGAAGGAAAAGCGCCTGCCCTTCGCCGATCTTTACGTCACCCTGGAGCCCTGCCCGATGTGTGCGACCGCGATCTCGTTCGCGCGCCTGCGCCGGGTGATCTACGCGGCACCCGATCCCAAAGGCGGCGGCGTGGAGAGTGGGCCCAGGATCTACACGCTGCCCACCTGCCACCACCGGCCGGAAGTTGTTGGTGGCGTCGGCGAAGCGCGCAGCGCCGAACTGCTGCGCAGTTTCTTCCGCGCGAGAAGGTAATCTCTTGACTCGTCATGGTCGGCGAAGGCCGACCATCCACGACTTACTTCATTCAGCTGCCGACAAACTCGTGGATGGTACGCCTTCGCGTACCATGACGATGAGAGAGCCAGCGCTCAAATCGGCAACGAATCCTTGATTCGGTAATAGAGGATCGAGGGCGCCAGGAACCACTGGTTCCCCTCATAGAGCGGCCGCGTCTGGAACGGCACATTGTCGAGCGCGGATCTGCCGTCGGACCTCCCCAGCACCTGCTGGCCGATCTTCATGCCGAAATAGGTGGCGAGCGACACGCCAGACCCGCAATAGCCCATCGCATACCAGAGGCCGTCCTGCTTCCCGATATGCGGCAGCGTGTCGAAGGTATAGGCGACATAGCCCATCCAGCTATGCGTAACCTTCGATGACTTCACCTCTGGGAAGATCAGCGACATCCAATTGTGGAGGCGCGGTGCGCTGACCTTGGGGTCGTTCTCCTTATAGGCGACGCGGCCACCGAACAGGATGCGCCGCTTGTCCGGCGACAGGCGATAATAGAACACCAGCTTCCTGGTGTCTGAGATCATGCGATTGGTCGGCAGCAGCCGGCTGGTCAGCTCCAGCGGCAATTCTTCCGTGGCGATGATGTAGCTGCCGATCGGAATGACGCGGCGGCGATGCCAGGGCGTCAGTGGCCCGGTATAGCCATTGGTGGCGACGATCACATCGCGTGCCGAAACCGTGCCGAGCGGTGTCGTGACGATGAAGCCCTGGCCGTCCTTCTCCAGCGCCGTGACCGGGCAATAACCCACCACCTGCACCCCGGCAGCCTCGGCGAGGCGCAGCAATTCGAGATGGAATTTGCCCGGATGGAGTGCTGCATGTTTCGAATGCACGGCGCCACCATGATAAAAGGCGCTGTCGATCTCCTTGGCCTGCTCGGCCTTCGGGACCATGAAATAGGGGCTGGAGAGATCCTTCGGCTGGGCGGCGAGGCTCTTGGCCAGCGCCTCATATTGCTTGGGGTTGTGCGCGGCGTGGAAACGGCCGCTCACTTCCCAATCGCAGGCGAGATTCTCACCGGTGATGAGGTTGCCGATATAGTCGAGGGCGTTCAGTCCCTCGCGGCGGATTCCGTAGGCGGTCTCCTGGTTGAGCCGGCCGGACAGTTCACCATAGGTCGGCTTGATACTGGTCGAGACCTGGCCGCCATTGCGGCTGGAACAACCGAAACCGGCCGCTTCCGCGTCGAGCACCAGGGTTGAACGGCCGCCTTTGGCGGTTTCGCGCGCGGCCATCAGGCCGGTATAGCCGGAACCGATCACCAGCACGTCGATTTTGGCCGGCAGGGTGGCGGCGCGGCGATCCGGGCGGGGGGCTTCCTCCCACCAATAGGCCTCGTTCTTGTAATCGGCGGCGAAAATCGACTCGGTCATGTCGCGGACGCTCCCCCAGAACCCCATGAATTCGGCGCGGAATTGATAGACTGGATCGCGTGCGGTTTCCAGACGGCCCGGAAAATTTGTCTTGGGCAGGTATTTGTCTCGTGCGCGGGAATCTGCAAAGCTCGCCGCGAAGGAACCCCTGATCATGGCCGACCGACGACCCCGCCGCCTCGCGATCACCGATCTCGACCAGATCGCCCTCGATTATCTCGCGCGCTTTGCGACGACCAAGAAGCGCGTGCAGGAAATGCTGACGCGCCGCATCCGCAGATCGGCGCATTTCCATGGCGACGATCCGACTGAGATGCTGGCCGCTATCCCGTCGGTGATCGAGAAACTGGAGCGCAACCGCTTTCTGGACGACCAGGCCTTTGCCGGCATGAAGGCGGCGAGCCTCACCCGCCGCGGCACGTCGCGCCGCCAGATCGGTGCCAAGCTGTCGCAGCTCGGCATCACACAGGACATGCAGGGTACGGCGATGGAAGGCCTGGTCGAGGAATTCGGCGATACCGAGGAGGCAGCCGCCATTGCCTATGCCAAGCGCCGGCGGCTCGGTCGCTACCGTGCCCGGCATATCGCCGGCGAGCAGCGGCTGGTGCAGGCCAAGCGCGATCTTTCCGCCATGGCCAGGGCGGGATTCAGCTTCACCCTCGCTAAACGCGTGCTGGGGGCCGCGGATGATATCGACATCGAGAGTGACGAAGGGTAATACCGAGGGCATCCGCCATTAGGGACGTATCAGGGGACCATGTCATGAAGATCACCGCCATCCGGGCCCATCGTGTCGAACTGCCGCTGCATGAAGGGACCTATAAATGGTCCGGCGGCAATTCCGTGACCGTGTTTGATTCGACGGTGATCGTCGTGGAAACCGATCAGGGCATCACCGGCTACGGCGAGGTCTGCCCGCTGGGGCCGGCCTATCTGCCGGCCTATGCGGAGGGTGTGAGGACCGGCCTCAAGGAAATCGGCCCGAAGCTGATCGGCCTCGACCCGCGCGACCTCGGCGTGGTCAACCGGCGCATGGACCAGGCCTTGCGCGGGCATCCCTATGTGAAATCCGGCATCGATGTCGCCTGCTGGGATATCCTCGGCAAGGTTTCCGGCTTGCCCGTGGTGACTCTCCTCGGCGGTCGCTTTGGCGATGATTTCAAGCTCTATCGCGCCATCAGCCAGGAATCCCCGGCCGAGATGGCGCAGCGCGTCCACCAGTACCGCGCCGAAGGTTATTCCAAATTCCAGTTGAAGGTCGGCGGCGACCCCGACACCGACATCGAGCGCATCGAAGCTTGCGCCGACGAGCTTGAGCCGGGTGACGTGTTGATCGCCGATGCCAATACCGGCTGGCTGATGCATGAAGCCGCGCGCGTCGTCGATGCTGTTCGTGATATCGACGTCTATATCGAGCAGCCCTGCATGTCCTACGAGGAGTGCCTCTCGATCCGGCGCCGGACAGCGCGCCCCTTCATCCTTGATGAAGTGATCGATTCCCTCGGTGCCGTGCTGAAGGGTCACACCGACCTCGCCATGGACGTGATCAACCTCAAGATCAGCAAGGTGGGCGGACTCACCAAGGCCAAGCAGATCCGCGACCTCTGCATGGCGTTGGGCATCGCCATGACCATTGAGGATACCTGGGGCGGCGACATCGCAACGGCGGCCATCGCCCACCTCGCCCATTCGACGCCGCCCGAACTGCTGTTCTCGGCGACGGATTTCAATTCCTATGTCACGCGATCAATCGCCGAAGGCGGGCCGCAGCGGACTCTGGGGCGCATGTCCGCCAGCACGACGCCGGGCCTCGGCGTGACACCACGGGTCGATGTGATCGGACCCGCCGTGGTGACTATCGGTCGATAGCGGCATAGGCTTAACGTCTGCTTGCGATCCGGATTAAGTCATGTAAGGTCGCGCAAGCGGGAAATCGTCCCACATTTTACGAATTTGAGGAGTATTGTCCTCAATATGCGTCCATTCTGGTCCGTTCGTACGGCTCTGCTGATTGCCTTGCCGATGCTGGTCGGCTTCGCCGCCTTGTCGATTATTGGCGGGGGCATTGTCATTGCCCAGCGCGGCACTGATTCGGCAGCGCGGGCGCTGATGCAAAGCGCCAATGGCCACATCATTTCGCGGACCACGGGATTTCTTGCCGAAGCGGAACGTTCGACGGACGCCACTGCCCGCGCCATCACCGAAGGCACGCTCGCGGCACCGGATCGCGCCACCCTGCAGCGCTATCTGTGGCCGCAACTGATGTCACATCCCAACCTCTCCGGCATGTATGTCGGCTACGAGGATGGCAGCTTCAACTATGTGCTGCGGATCAACACGGTCGCCGGCGACCAGTTCATGTTCAAATCGATCGAGGTGCAGCGTCGCAGCCGCGATGTGAGGGTCACATGGCGCAACGCCTTCTATGAAGACATCGTGCCGGAAGAAGGCATGATCGACGGCTTCGACCCGCGCCTGCGCCCCTGGTACGCGGCGGCCACCCGCGGTCTCAACAGCGGCTGGACGGAACCCTATATCTTCTGGACCACGCGCCAGCCGGGAATCAGCGTGGCGCGACCAGCAAACTGCGGCGGGACCATGAATTGCGTCGTGGGCGCTGACATCACGCTTGCCGACCTGTCGCAATTCTTCGGCGGACTGGAGGAGGATATCGGCGGGCGCGCCTTCCTGCTCACCGACGATGGCAAGGTTATAGCGGCTTCCGAGATGACGGCGGGCGCCGTCGCGCGGACCCTGGGGCGCAATTCGGTGCGCGCGCTCCCGGAGATGTCCGACATTGGCGCCTCCTTGCTGCAGGCGGTCTGGCAAGCGGGCATGTCGCCGGCCGGGTCACGTCCTGTCGGCTATCGTGCGCTGGAGTGGGATGGAACCGGCTATCTTGCCGAACTGGCGCCGATCGATTTTCATGGCCTCTCCTGGCTGGTGGGTGTCGCCGTGCCGCGGGCCGGCCCCTTGGGGTGGTTTGCCGGCGTCCGCGATTCGGTTGTCTGGCTCGTGGGTGGCATCGCACTGGTCACTGTCCTGTCGGGCATGGCCTTGTCGCAGCCGATCGTCAGCGGCCTGCGGCGCCTTGAGCGCAATGCGCAGAAGGTCCGCATCGGTGATTTCACCGGTTTGGCCATGCCGGAAGGCGGCTTCAAGGAAATCCGCCAGACCGAGGAAGCCCTGCTCGACATGGCGCACAATCTGCAATCACAGATGCAGGCGACCCAGCTGGCGCTCGACGAGGCCATTCGCGCCGGCCAGATCAAATCCGAATTCCTGGCCCATATGAGTCATGAATTGCGGACACCGCTTAACGGTATCATCGGCTTTTCCGAACTGCTGGAGATGACCGCTGCTGCGAAACTGGAGCCGCGCGAACGCAGCTATCTGGCCGACATCATCGGCCTTGGCCGGCATTTGCAGCATCTTATCGAGCAGGTCCTGGAATTTGCGCGCCTCGAAGGTGACGGGCAGGGGCCGGTCGCTGCTCCGCTGCGGCTCGGCGAAATTGCCGACAGCATCAAGCGCATGCTGGAACGGCAATGGGCCGAGAAGCGGATCACCTGGATCAACGGGATTCCGACAAATCTCGAGGTGCGCATCGACGAAACGCCCTTGCGCCAGATCCTGACCAATCTGTTGACGAATGCCGTGAAATATACGCGACCGGACGGCAGGGTGAGCCTCTTCGCCGCCCGCCCGGACGATGGGTCGACGCTGGTCACGATCAAGGATACCGGCATCGGCATGAGCCCGGAGGAACTGCGCAATGCCTTCGTGCCGTTCTCCCGCTCGCTGCGCAATCCCTACGTGGCGGCGAACAGCGGGGTCGGGCTGGGCTTGCCCATCACCAAGATGCTCTGTGACAGATTGCGGATCGCGATCACCCTGACCAGTGAGCCGGACATCGGAACGACGGCGACGATCCGCATCCCGGCCGGACTGGCCGATATCCAACCCGACCAAGCGGAGATCATGGGGGTAGCGGCCAAGCAATCCGACCATATGCTCCACGTGGAAGCGGAAGTATAGGTCGAGATCCCTATTTTTCAGCCTTTACTGTACCGTCTGGACGGTATAGTTTGCCGCACTGCAACAGATTCTCAATCTCCCGGATAGAGTCCTGCACGGCCCATGAGCACCCGTGAACAGATCATCGACGCCGCCCTCAGCGTCGTCCGCGCCCAAGGCGTCGCGGCCCTGACGCTGGATGAGGCAGCGCGCATTGCCGGCATCAGCAAGGGCGGCGTGCTCTATCATTTCAAGAGCAAGGAAGCTCTGATCCAGGGCATGGTTGCGCGCCTCGCCGGTCAATGCGAAAGCCTGCAGCAGGCGCATTATGATCGGCTGAGCCCCGGTCCCAATCGCTGGGCGCGTGCCCTGGTCGCAACCTCGTTCGACCCGGCGGCGCCGACGATGGACCCGGCCGGTTGCGCGCTTCTCGCAGCAATCGCCACCAATCCCAGCCTGCTGGAGCCGCTTGAAGGCACCATCGACACGGCCTTTCGCCGCCTCACCGCCGATTCCGTTGATCCCAGTATGGCGCTGTTGGTCGCCCTGGCGATGGACGGCTTGTGGCTGCACCGGCTGGTGGGTTCGCCGGTGATGGATGAAACCCGGCGCCATGCCATCCGTGAAAAGGCTCTGGCGCTCCTGGGTGACAATGCGCCGGCTGAAGTAACCGATCCAATCATTGTCCAGACCGCGTAGAGAACCATTGGCCGTGAACGACCAGATGCAGAGAGTTGAGGAGACGACGATGCCGAGCCCGTCAATGACCAGGATGATCCTGCGCAGCATCTTCAGCTGGAAGATGCTGTTCATGCTGATCGGCACCGTCATCGTGTTTGGAGGTGTGTTCGTGAAGATCATGATGAACGGCCTCGCGATGGCGGAAATGTTCGCCAACATGCCGATCCCGGTCATCTCCGTGACCGCAGCCAAAGCGGAAAAGCAGGATTGGGGTATCGAAGTTCCTGCCATCGGTGTGCTGGAGGCTCGGCGCGGCGTCGATATCAATTCATCCGTTCCCGGCCTTATCCAGCAGATATTGTTCGAGTCAGGCGAGCGGGTAGCACGGGGCCAGGTATTGGTCCGGCTCGATGCCGATGTCGAACGCAGCAACCTCATGAGCGCGCAGGCATCGCTTAAGCTCGCCAAAGCCAACCTGGCGCGCGGTGAATCGCTGCGCACCAGCGACAACATCTCGAAGGCGACACTGGAACAGCGTCAGTCCGAATACGAAGTAGCGGTCGCCGAAGTGGCGGCGCTATCGGCGCAGATTGAGAAGAAGGTCATCGCAGCACCGTTCGACGGCGTGCTCGGTATCCGCAAGATCAATGTCGGCGGCTATCTTGATGCCGGCGTTCCCATCGTCAACATTCAAGACCTCACCGTCATGCTGGTCAATTTCAGTGTGTCGCAGAAGGAGCTTTCTGACCTCAAGGTCGGCCAGGAAATCCGCATGACCACTGACGCTTATCCAGTGAAGGAGTTCACGGGCGCGTTGTCAGCGATTGAACCTCTGATCAATCAGCAGACCGGCATGATTGAGGTGCAGGGTCGGTTCGACAATGCCGATGGCCTTCTGCGCCCCGGCATGTTCGCCAAACTCGCCATCGTCCTGCCGACACGCATGTCGGTCGTGACGGTGCCGCAGACTGCAATCAGTTACAGCCTTTATGGTGACTACGTTTACGTTGCCAAGTCGGCAAAGACCGAGGCGGGCGAAGACATTACGACGGTCGAGCGCAAGATCATCAAGTCAGGCGAGCGCCGCAATGGGTCGATCATTGTCGAAGATGGGATTGCCGCAGGGGAACTCATCATTACCTCCGGCCAGTTGAAGCTCGATAACGGCACGCGGGTCGCAATATCGGATAGGAATTCACTGGAATTGCCTTCCGAAATTCCGGCGGAATGAGGACGAATCATGTTTGACATCTTCATCAAGCGACCAGTCCTGGCCACGGTTATCAGCCTCCTGATCCTGCTGTTGGGGTTGAAGGCGTTGTCGTCGTTGCAAGTTCGCCAATACCCGGAATTGTTCAACACTGTCATTTCGGTGACCACCACGTTTCCCGGTGCCGATGCCGACCTGATGCAGGGTTTCATCACCGATCCGATCCAAAAAGCAGTGGCGACCGCTGATGGCATCGATTACCTGACCTCAAAGAGCTCCGCCGGCGTCAGCACGGTCACTGTCAATGTGCATCTCAATGAAGACCCCGACGCCGCCATGACGGCGGTGACGGCCAAGGTCAATCAGACCCGGTCCGTGCTGCCGCGCGGTATCAACGATCCGGTTATCGTGAAATCAACCGGCGACACCTTTGCGTCCATGTATCTGGCATTCTCCAGCACCACGATGAATCCGGGCCAGATCACCGATTATGTGACTCGCGTCATTCAGCCGAAATTGTCGACCGTGCCAGGCGTTGCCGACCCGGAATTGCTGGGTGGACAGAAATTCTCGATGCGCATCTGGCTCGACCCCAAGCGTATGGCCTTCTACAAGATCTCGGCAGGTGAAGTGCAGATCGCCCTCGAGGCCAACAACTATCTGGCCGCCGCTGGCAGCGCCAAGGGGTATTTCGACGTCATCGGCACCACCGCGCGCACAGACCTTCGCAGCGAGCAGGAGTTCCGAGATCTGGTCGTGCGCAATGAAGGAGCGCAACTGGTGCGCCTCTCCGACATTGCCAATGTGGCGCTGGGGCCGGAGAACACCGATTCCTCGGTTTACGTGAACGGCGACAAGGCGGTGTTCATCGGCATCAAGACGACGCCGGACGCCAACCCTCTGACCGTCGTGTCGGACGTTCGCGAAATGCTGCCGACACTCGAAGCGAACCTGCCGGCCAACATGAAGCTGCAGATCGCCTATGATTCGACCATTTTCATCCGCGCCTCGATCGAGGAAGTGGTGACAACGATCGTCGAGGCGGCGCTCATCGTCATGGTTGTCATCTTCCTGTTCATGGGCTCGCTCCGCTCGGTGATCATTCCGCTGGTGACGATGCCGCTCTCCATGATTGGCGTCTGCCTGTTCCTGCTGATCCTCGGTTTTTCGATCAACCTTCTGACGCTGCTGGCTCTGGTGCTGGCGATCGGCTTGGTGGTCGATGACGCGATCGTCGTTGTCGAAAACGTCCACCGGCATATTGAAGAAGGCCTCAGTCCGTTTCAGGCCGCCCTGGTGGGGACGCGCGAAATCGCTGGCCCGGTCATTTCGATGACTATCACCCTGGCCGCCGTCTACGCACCGATTGCGTTCCTCTCTGGCATTACCGGCGCCCTGTTCAAGGAGTTCGCACTGACCCTTGCGGGCGCTGTCGTGGTTTCAGGAGTCATCGCCCTCACGCTATCGCCGATGATGTGCTCGAAACTGCTCAAACACGATGAAGACAAGAAGGGCCTTGCCCACCGCATCGACGTGGTCTTCGACTATGTCCGCGGCATCTACCTGCGAATGCTGCGCGCCAGTTTGCTGGATCGGGCGCCCACGGTTGTGTTCGGCCTTATCGTCTGTGCCGTCATTGTCGTTTTCCTGGCGCCGGCTGGCGCCATCATGCCGTTTGCGCTTATCAATAGTGAACCGGCGCCGGTTGAAGACCAGGGTGCTGGGTTCATGGCCTATCAGGGCCCGACCAGCGCCAATATTGACTACATGGACCGATTTGCGTCGGACATGAAGGAGGCGGTCGGCCAGATTCCGGAGATCAACGGATTCTTCACCATTAACGGCACCGATGGCCCCAATCAGGGATTCGGGGTTGCTGTGCTGAAGACATGGGAAGAACGTGAACGTGGTCAAGGTCCGGTACTCGACCAGTTGACCGGCCTGATGGGGGCCATTTCCGGCCTCAATGCCGCGGTCTTTCCGGTGCCATCTTTGCCCGGCAGCGATGGTGGTCCGCCGGTGAATTTCGTCATCACGACGACGGCGGATTATCGCCAACTCAACGACGTGGTCGAAAACTTCTCGGCGAAACTGAAGGAGAGTCAGCTCTTCTACTACACCGATTTCGACCTCAAGTTCCAAAAACCGCAGACCATCGTCGAGATCGACCGCGACAAGGCGGCGGCATATGGTGTCACCATGCGATCAGTCGCTGAGACCCTGGCGATCATGACCGGCGGCAATTACGTCAACCTGATGAATCTCTACAACAAGAGCTATCAGGTCATTCCGCAGGTAGCGCGCGTCGACCGGCTTGATCCGGCGAAGCTCAACGATTTTTATGTTCGGACGACGAGTGGCCACGGCATTCCCCTGGGCAGTCTGGTGACCTTGCGTGAAGAAGTGCAACCGATCACGCTCAATCAGTTCAACCAGCAGAATTCTGCAACGTTGCAGGCGGTTGCGGGCGTGCCCCTGGGAACAGCATTGGAATTCCTGGAAAAGACCGCTGCGGAAGTTCTGCCGGAAGGTTTCACCTTTGACTATGCTAGCCAGTCACGTCAGTTCAAGAATGAAGGCACGGCGCTCTATATGACCTTCGCCTTTGCACTGGCGATCATTTACCTGGTGTTGGCGGCACAGTTCGAAAGCCTGCGCGATCCGCTGGTCATCCTGGTCAGCGTGCCTTTGTCGGTCTGTGGCGCGCTCATTCCGCTGGCACTCGGATACTCCAGCATGAATATCTACAGCCAGCTCGGCCTGGTGACGCTGATCGGCCTCATTACCAAGCACGGTATTCTGATCTGCGAGGTGGCGAAGGAGCAGCAGGAGAAGTTCGGCATGAGCAAGTTGGAAGCGGTCGAGTTCGCAGCTGGCCTGCGCCTGCGTCCCATCCTGATGACGACGGCGGCCATGATCGCAGGCCTCATTCCGCTGATGTTCGCTGCCGGTGCGGGTGCTGCCAGCCGCTTTTCGATCGCCGTCGTGATTGTGGCGGGCATGAGCATCGGTACGCTCTTTACGCTGTTTGTGCTGCCGGTGGTTTACACGTTCCTGGCTTCGGACCATCGCAAGGCAAAGCCCGACGAGATCGCCTCCGAGCAAGCTTCCCTGGGTGGTCAGGTTCATCCGGCCACAATCGAGGGTTAACGCCTGATCCGGCCGGGGCGCACTCTTGCCCCGGCCGGTCCGCATTCTATATCCTGGGTCTGACCCTAAGCTGATCGGGCAAGGACCTGCGATTTGCGCAAGCTGTTCCTGACAATCTTATCTCTGTTTTTTGTTGCTGGATTGGCAGTGGCCGGCTTTGCCCCGGTGCCAATGGCGCAGGGGCATGCTGTCATGTCAGCCGATACGGGCAATGACTGCGACCATCCGGTACCGCAGGAGCAAGGTCACCATATGAAGATGGATTGCTGCGCCGCCGGCTATTGCCCGATGCTGGCGCAAGGCATGCTGCCGGCCAGCCTCGAACCCGGGCAGGTCATGGACGGGCCGGTTCTCCATCCCGGGAAAGCGACTGTCCGGTCCGGATTGGCCCGCGCCCCATCCCTGCGACCACCACGAATCCTTTCCTGACGCGATCCATGTAACGCGCATCGGGGGCGCTCACCCTTTGCCGCGTTCCTTCATCTTTCGCAGAATGGGAATGAACCATGTTTCAGCAAATCTCTCGTCGCCGGCTCATGGCCGGCAGCGTTTCACTCGCGACCGTCGCGGCAATGCCTCGTCTTGCCCTGGCAGCTGCGCCACATAGATTGGCCATCACCCGACGTACGCTTGAGGTGAACGGCAAGGCGGCCACGGTCTTTGGCATTGTGCAGCCAGATGGCAGGTCCGGACTCGTGCTTGATCCGGGCCAGCGATTTCAGGTCGATCTTGCCAATGATGCCGGCGAAGCGGCGATCATCCATTGGCATGGCATGACCCCACCTTACCTGCAGGACGGTGTGGCTGACAAAATGCGGCCTTTATTGGCGGCGGGGGCCACCGCCAGCTACGATTTCGATCCGCGTCCGGGGACGCATTGGATGCATTCGCATCATGGCCTCCAGGAGCAGAGCCTGATGGCAGCTCCCCTCATCGTGCACAGCGCCGAGGACATGTCGGCCGACATCCAGGAAGTCGTCGTCCTGCTGCACGATTTTACCTTCCGCGATCCGGCTGAAATCCTGGCCGAGCTCACCGGTGGAACCGTGTCCCATACCGGTCACGATATGTCGGGTCACGATATGTTGAGCATGGAAATGCCCGGCATGGAAATGCCCGGCTCGGAAACACCCGACATGGCGATGGACCAGATGCCGATGGACCTCAATGATGTCGAGTATGACGCCTATCTCGCCAATGACCGGACCCTTGCTGATCCGCAGGTGGTGCGGACCGAACGCGGCGGCCGTGTTCGCCTGCGCTTGATCAACGGCGCCACGACGACGGCCTTTCACATCGATCTTGGCGCCTTGATCGGTACCGTGGTCGCAGTCGATGGCAACCCAGTCCGCCCGGTGAGCGGCCAGCGCTTTCCGATAAGC
>NZ_CAMDRA010000080.1 GCF_945906275.1 Dongia mobilis | reverse complement strand
AGCTGGATTGGGCGGCAGTGCTATACCAAAAAAATGATGAGGGTCGACCGCGCCGCTATACAAAATATCCCATTTGGTACAATCAAGGCTTCCGGGCACCTGCCCCCTCGTGCGCATTAACCTAATGATTCTTAAGACCTTCTTCCGCCGTCAATACTTCGCTGTCGGTCGCGTTGATGATGCGGATCAATCGCCGGACCTCTTGGATTGCGGCCCTGCATTTCCTGCGCCTTTCGATAGCCTCGGCTGTCGTCCTGCCGTGGCGGTAGTTGCCGTTCGCCTCACCACAGGGCGCGCCGCCTTTGCCCCCGTGCAAGCGGCATACGCGCTTGCCAGCCATCGCAGGCCCTTTGCAAGGTGCCTTGGTATGGCGACACCTAGCCGCGCATCGCGGGGCGGCGCGGGCCATTGATAGCGCGCGTTGCCAATCGGGCACATAGGGTTGCTTAGAATTTTTCACTTCGTCGCCCCCTTACTACCCCCATTGGCCCCCCGTCCACCTTTGACCGATCCGGCGACGATTGCTTGCCCGCCATCATTCACCTGAACCTGCTGGTGGACGTGCTTTACAGTCATCGATTGCTTGCCGCCCTTCCTGCGCCTGGCGTCCGTCAACAGTGCCTCATTGAAGGCAGCCATCAAGCGGGTTGCAGCGTTTGTCATGCGCGCGGCCTCGACCGAATAGATCTGGAATGCCTGAAAGCTGATGCCGACCTGCTTGGTTCTCTGCAATTGAGTGCCGGCATTGGCCATAAACTCCATTGCCAGTTTGTGAGTGGTCGCGTCCTGATGTGCCAATGCCTTTTCATTCGCGGTTCGCGCCTTCATTTCCCGCGCCATCTCAAGAGACATGGAAAGGCTATCATTCTTTAGCGCCAGTTCCATTCGCTGTTCGGAAGCGGAGTGGGCGAGCATATCGACGCTTTGGCGGGCAACGTCGCGGATACTTTCTGATGCATCAAGGTCCGCTTGATTGAACGGCGGCACCAATTCGTTGCCTGGGGTGATCTCGGGGCTGCCCATTGTGTATCGCCAGCGGTCAAGAGCGCCATCAGCTTCCCGGTCGAGCCTATCTGCATCAGCCTTGAGGCCGACTGCTCCAATGCGGTCACGGTTCATGAGTGTCCCTGCGCTGTCCCGCATACGCGCGGCGCGCTGTTTGTTCATCAAGCCCGCGTCGACCCTTTGCCGGGTCGTCTTTGTGCGTTCGGTTCCATCGGCCATGACTGTGCTACCTTTCCTTTGCGCCAGATGACGATCCGTTACGGAAACTGGTAGTCGTTTCGGGGTCGAGTTTTGACGCGGCTGTGATTTCAACTATCTGATGGCTTATGAGTGCAGAATGGGCGGTCCCTATCCTTTTAGGAACTTGCAAAAGTCAGGCTGATCCGGTTCTGCAGAAGGTGGCTATGGTCGAGGGTCAGGCCCAGCACCACTCAAAACAAAAAAACCTCTCTCCCCTCGTGTCTCCCCTCTCACGTCTCAGTCTCAGTCTCTGTCTCAGTCTCTGTCTCTGTCTCTGTCTCTGTCTCTGTATATCGGTAGGGTATCGGTACGGTATCAATACTGTATCAGCCCCTGCCATTCATGAAGTTAGTGTTGAGCAAATGGTGCCTTGGTTCGATGGCACTTGAGGTACCTGGGCTTTTGCCTTCGGTGCCCTTGGCGTACCAAGTTTCATGAATCGATTCGGTTGTCTCTTGGACGCAGGCGACTTGCGGCAAATTGCTGAGGATGCGCACAACGCCACGAAAGTGTTTTTCATTCATGGGCGGGTTGTGCTGAAACCATCGTTTGATGATGACAATACTTTCTGCTTCGTCATGGGCGATTAGGTCCGCATCGATGAGCTGGTTAAGGGCTTGCATGTAGCGGTCTGACTGCCACCGCAGGTCTGTGCATACGTACCCGCTGGGTAGGCGGTAGGCCCCCGCGCTGTTGGCGTGGGGGCTGGTCAGCAGATAGAAATATAGCAAGCGGCTATCATCTGGCAGGGCATTGAAGCGCTGCGACTGCCATACGTTCGGGGAGACTTTCGAGAATGACCTCATGCGGCCTCCAATTCCCTGGTGTCGCTTTCGCCCGCAGTAATATGCACCTCGCTTTCAAGGACGTGCCGTCCATGCCATCCACCGTCGTGATCTTCGCGGTCGGTCCTGATGACCAAGCCATAGTTCTTCCGCAGATCGTGGCAATAGGCGGCAAGGCGGTAGGCCCAGGTCGCGGCTTCCATTGCCGTGACGCCGCGCGGCCCTGCCTTAACCAGGGCGAGCAGGGCCTTGGCAGTCTGTCCGCGCACGACTCCGCGCACAGTGCCGCTCGGAGAAATGACGCTGAACTCAACTTTGAAGGTGCGCGCTGTCATTCCGCACCTCCGACCCAACCGATGATTCATGCGACTGCGGCGGCATGAGGTGCGCTTAATCCCCAGCGGTTCCGGATGCGGCGCGCGCGCCAGCCCAGGCGAAACTCCGGGGCTTCAAAGACCTCATGAAACGACAGTTGCTGGTTGCTCATTTTTCGACTGGCGTGTACAATTTTCATATCGAGATTTCCTTTCGAGAGGGTATTTCGGTAAGCGAATTAAGCCCCGGCGCGGTCGTCACACCGTTGCCGGGGTTTTGCTTTATGCGGCTGTCGCGAGGGTGAGTGCTTCGACCCAGGCCGCCTGCGCAGCGCGGGGTATCAAGCGGCGCTTTCCAGCCTTGATGCTCGCGAGACGGCCAATAGCAATCTCGCGGTAGATGCTGGAACGTGAAATTCCGAGACGTTGAGCGGCGACCGGAATTGGATCGTTCAGGGGAATGATGCTTGCTTCGTAAGATGCCATTGCACGGCCTCTGTGGCTGGTTGCGATGGCGTCAATATGTCCCCTGGTGGTTGCGGTCGCAATATCTCAAGTCATTGATATATAACGTAATAGCCCGAAATCACCAGGTACATTTTTCACCATGAAATTTCAGGCAGTACGATTTCTGAACGTCAGCCTGCCAGGCCTAGAAGACTGTATGGCTTGCGAACGTACGGATTATTGTCGGGCGGGTTTAGAGCGTAGCGACCTATGATCCATCGCCGAGTGTCAAAAACGGGTGGCGCCTCGCGAGAGCCGAAGAAGCTGAACTCTCGAGTACCACCTTGCTTCCAATTGCGCTCACGAATCATCGTATCGGCAACGCTGTATTGGTTCCCCAGGTTCTTCGCGCCAAACGCCGACCACCGAGCCTTGCCAGCTTCCGACTTGCCATCGGAGAACCATCTGCACACCCGCGCTACCATTCTATCGGGGCGAGAGGCAGAAGACGTGCTATCGCCCATCTCGTCAATGCGGGCCTCCACATCTGCCCAGAGCCGAAACAGGTTCTCCTCAGTCCATACATCTTTAGGGCCTGGCTTGTTTCGGGGCTTCGCTTCCTTTAGGGCGAATCCCGGGATGTGTTTTTCTGCAAGCGTCAGCGCCAACTGACACCAATGGTTCGCTGGATCTGCATCCGCGACGTCCAATCCAAAATGCTCAAAAAGGGCTTTGACGCGCTCGAGGTAGTGAGGCTTTGAATTTTCCCAATCAATTTCCCGCCGCCCCGTCCCAAGACCGAGCAGGCCTTTGGATGGCCGCGCGCCGTCGTCTACCCAGATCCATCGCGCTTTAATCGGCTTGGCTAGGAGACCTTGGTAGCCGTGTGGGTCGATCTTCTTCCTTGGCATGAACACCTTCCGCATGGTGCCGCAATATTGTCGCTGGGGCAGGCGGTGCGGTGCCGCCGTTCGGGAGCTACCCTAGCCCCAGCGATTAGTGATTTTAGTGGGAAACGCCGAGTCGGATCGAACCTGTTCTCAGGTCGGACTCCATGCCCTGCTCTTATGCTGTAACGGCAGCACCTTGCCGCCCTTGGCTGGCCCGATGGCGGTATAGCCCGCCCAGGCATCCATCAGCCGCTTTCGCTTCTCAAACAGGTCGCCGCGCCGATAGGCCGCTTCCACCTTGTCGCCGATGGCATGGGCGAGCGCCATTTCGGCTACGTCGCGGGGGAATGCTGTCTGTTCCGCCGCCCAATCGCGGAAGGTGGAGCGGAAGCCGTGCGCGGTGATGTCGGCTCGCTTCATGCGCTTGAGCAGCGACAGGATGGCGCCGTTGGACAAGCTCTTGCCCCGTACCCCTGGGAACACCCACGGGCAGGGTTCCCCGTCCGGCATCTTCTCGCGCGCATCTAGCAATGATTTAAGGATGGCAACAGCGGGCGCAGATAGCGGGATACGATGCTCCCGGCCCGCCTTGATGCGGTCAGCGGGGATCGTCCACACCTTCGCCTTGAGGTCGATTTCATCCCACCGCGCCGCGATGGCCTCGCTAGTCCTGGTCGCGGTCAGGATCAGGAGTTCCAGTGCCAGGGCGGCTAGGCCCTCCTGCTTCCGCAGATCGGCCATGAAGGCCCCGATTTCGGCATAGGGCAGCGCCGGGTGATGCTGCACCCGCTTCACCTTTGCCCGCTTCGGCAACAGGTTTTCCATATGGCCGCGCCAGCGGGCCGGGTTGTCGCCTTTCCGGTGGCCTCGGGCGGTCGCCCAATCAAGGATGGCCTCGATGCGGCCCCGGACCCGTCCATATAACTCCACGCCCTTCATCCCTCCGCCTTCCGCCAATCAGGCAAAAGGCTATCTGCTGCCGGACTTTTACTCCGGCGCAACCAGATTATCCGGCCGCTTCAGTGAGGGATTATTGCTCCGGCGCTTACAGCCACCTGCGCCGGCTTCTTTTTCACCGCCGCGCTGCCAACAGGCTTCTGTCCCTTGAGCTTGGATTGCTGGCTGGCAATCGGTTGTGCGGCCTTCGCCGCCGGCCTGGTGGATTTCAGCTGGGATACCTGTTCGCCGCCCGTCCGCTGCTCGCGCATCTTGCGCCAGGAATCGCCTTTGCCGACGGCGACATCATTGCCGATGTTGACATCCCCGCCGATGTTGATGTCGTCGCCGCGCCCCGGCTGCCAATTGTCGAAATCGCCTTCGTCGAAGTCGATGTCGATATCGTCATCATCCCAATTCATCAGGAAGCCCATCGTCACGCCACCGAGCAGGGCGCCGGTCCAGAAATTGGCCGTCTCGTTGTAATAGGGCGTGTAGGGCTCAGAATAGGTCGGCGCCGGCGGATAATAGACGTTATTGGTGACTTCCGCGGCCGGCTCCTCGGCAATCGGCTGTGATACAGTTGGCGGTGGCGCCTCGTAGATGGGAACGTAGACGACTTTCGGGTCGGCTGGCGCAATCTCAATCACATCTGCTTCCGCGATGACCAATGTCTTGTCATCCGATTTCAGATACCCGGCTGTATAGGCGCTGCGTCGGACCTGCTGAATGGCGTCGATGACCTCGGCCTGCTGGTTGAGAACGGCTTCACCCAACGACGTCGTCCAATCGAGATCGTCATTCATCATATTGAGAACAGTTGGGTAGTTCAGCAGCGCCAGGACAGAGGGGTCCCAATTGGCATTGGGTTCGGCATCCGGGGCCGATTCATGTTTCTGCAGGAACCTGGACGCCTGCACGATGTCCAGTGGATAGGTCGCGGCCGGCAGAGTCACGGCCAGGACCTCATCCGGATAAAAGGCCACCGGCGCAACCAATTGTTCAAGTTCCGCCGCACCCAGCAACGCCAGTTCAGCCCCGGCCGGCTGTTCTTCCGAAATTGTCTCTTGGGCAGATGCAACCCTGGGCAAGGCCAAACCGGAGATAGCCTGGCCGGACAATGCGAAGGCGAGCCAGGCGAGGCAGAGCCACCATGAGCGAACCGTCATTCTGTCCCTCCTTCTGGTCAATCCCTGTCGCCGTGCCAAGGTGCGACACGCGTGAAGCATGATCCAACGGCTTAACCCGAGAAGTTACGGCCCAATCAAGTGGGAGAAGCTGGGTGCTAAATTTTAGGCTAGGCGCCGCGGCGGCGCTCATCAAGGGAGGCAGCGGCAGTTTACTGTAGCGTACGTGCGACCGTTCGGCCGAATGCCAAGCTTGGCGAGTTGCGCGGCCTTACCGGCCCGGCACGTGAAGGGATGTGGTGCGGAGTTCAGTCTTATCGTCAGACCGCACTAGGTGGAAAATCACAAGATTTTAGAACAGCGCGGCGCCGTCAGGCCCACGCGGTTACGACGCCTGCGCGCTGGCGGTGGCAAGGCGGGTACCGACCGCGGCCAAAAGCTGTTCATAAGCGCGGTCGACGATTTCGTTGAGCGACATGGTGCGCGCGAACATGGCCTTGGCCTCGGCGAGGAACTCCTCGCGGCTGGGGAGATGTGGCAAGGAGAGATTGGCCAGCACTTCCGCGGTGCGGTTCTGGGCGCGGGTCAGCGCTTCTTGGAGGGCAGAGAGATCCGGTCCATGGAGTGCCGTGGTGATGGCAAGGGCAATGCGCTCGGCATTGAACCGCTCGGCCAGTTCCTCGGCGGCGCGGTTGATGACCTTGGCGCCAAGACGCTGCTCGTTGCGCAGGACCTGGATCGGCGGCGCCTTGAAATCCCACACCAGCCGCACCCAGGACATGGCGCGCAGCAAATAGTAGGCGAGGTCGATTTCCCACCATCTGAAGCCCTGGCGTACGCTGCTCTGGTAGGCATGGTGGTTATTGTGCCACCCCTCACCCATGGCGAAGATCGCGAGCAGCCAGTTGTTGCGCGAATCGTCGCCGGTCACATAGCGCTTGCTGCCATGCACATGGGCCAGCGAGTTGATGCAGAAGGTGGCATGATAGAGCATCACCGTGCTCCAGAAGAAGCCCACGACAAGGCCCGGCCACCCGGCAATAAGGAAGCAAATGACGGCCAGCGCAATGGTTGGCACCTGCTCGTATCTGTGCAGCCAGCGCAATTCGGGATAGCGGGTCAGATCGGCCACCTTGGTCAGATCGGCCTGGTCGTGTTTCTGGTCGAAGATCCAGCCGAGATGGCTGTAGATGAAACCCTTGCGGCGCGGCGAATGCACATCGTCTTCGGTGTCGGAATGCAGGTGGTGATGGCGATGCTTGGAAGCCCACCACAGCACACTCTTCTGGCTGCTGGATTGGGCAAGGCAGGCGAGCAGGAACTGCATCGCACGGCTGGTGCTGTAGGCGCGGTGCGAGAAGTAGCGGTGATAACCGGCGACCACGCCGAACATGCGCAGCCAATAAAGCGCCACACCAAGCGCCACAGACTCCCAGGTGATGCCGGTCCAGATCGCCGCGAAACAGGCGAGATGCACCAGCACGAAGGGCACGGCCGAAGGATAGTTGATGTCTTGCGGCGTTTCCGCAGGGTTGCTGTCCGAGGACATGTCAGCAGTCCTTTATCGGCAGTTTCGCATGGCCTCGCATCGCAGCGGCATCCCTCTCATCTACATGACAATCCGGACACATATCTGAGACCGGGTGAGCACATCGAGGTCTGGGGAGGAAGTCGCTCGTCAGGCGCTGACTGGCGCAGCAAAGCCAAGGCATTCGGCCGAAACTCGATCGGTTAGATATGGCAATGAACCGACGATTAGGCAAGGCCTCGCTGACTTCGCGGCTATTTTCGACCAATGGTGGCGCCAATCGCGCCGATCTCGGTTAACGAGACGTTAAATCGCCGCCAGCAATGCTTGGCAGGGACCGATATCTCAGCTTGCTTGCGTGGCGCTGCAGATCGGAAAGTCCATCTCAGCATGGGCTGGGCCGATGCAGCAGACATGGCCAGCGACCAGCCCCAACGCCAATAGAGCCAGTATCGGCACCACGGCATCTGATTTGCTGAACAGATTCTTGAACCAGCCCTTTTTGGCTCCCGGTTCCACCGCCCCGGCATCGGCGATTGGGGCATCCGTTGCGGATGCTGGCACGGCAGCTGCCGCTTCAGCGGGAACCGGGCCCAGAGCCGCGGCAAAGCTCGCGAAAAAATCGCCGGCCAGTTTCCGCGCCGTGGAATCGATGAGGCGGCTGCCCAACTGCGCGAGTTTGCCGCCGATCTGTGCATCGGCATCGTAGGTGAGGATGGTGGCATCCGGTCCGTCTTCCTTGAGCGTGATCGTGGCACCACCCTTGGCGAAACCCGCGACACCCCCGGATCCTTCACCGGCGATGCGATAGCCGTTGGGCGCGTCGATCTCGGACAAGGTTACCTTGCCGCCGAAACTCGCCTTCACCGGCCCCACCTTCAACGTTACCTTGGCGCTCATCTCAGTGGGCGAGGTCATCTCAAGACTTTCGCAGCCGGGAATACAGCCCTGCAAGATGGCTGGATCATTGAGTGCGGCCCACACCTTGTCGCGGGATGCGGGAATGCGTTGGCTGTCGGTCATCTGCATGGAAATGGTCCTTATGTCTTCATGGAAGTGCGTTCGCCCTGGCGGCGCCACGCGATAATTTCGGCGATGATGGAAAGGGCGATTTCGTCCGCCGTGATGGCGCCGATATCGAGCCCCGCCGGTCCTTTGACGCGGGCGAAGCGCTCGACCGGAATCCCTTCTGCCATCAGCGTCTCGGTGATGGCGGCAATCTTGCGTCGGCTGCCGACGAAGCCGATATGCGCCGCGTTACTCAAGATGGCCGCCTTGAGCGCCGCCTCGTCGTCCCGCCCTTGCGTCGAGACGACGATGAAATCCTGCTTCTCATTGCTGGGAGGCAGGGTGAAGCCCTCGAAGCGCGAATCCGCCTCAGCGAAGAGATGCTGGTCCTCGGCTGCGGCGCAGATCGTGAGCTGAAAGCCGAAACGCGGCGCGAGCTCTGCCAGCGCCACGGCGACAGGACTCGCCCCCATCACGATGAGGGCGGGGCGGGGCAGCATCGGTTCCACAAACACATCCATGGTTCCCTGGCTGGGGCAGGCATTGCGGGCGAAGCGGATGCCATTGCGCTCTTCGCCGGGACGCAGACCATGTTCTGCGAGCAAGTCCCGGGGCTGGATCGAGACCAGCCTTGGCTGCCCGTCGGCCAGCGCCTCCTTGGCGGCCTTCAGAACCGCGGCGCGCGCACAGCCGCCGCCGATCCAGCCGTCGGAGATGCCACCATCGGCCCGGATCACGGCCTTGGCGCCGGCCTTGGCCGCCGTCACCGACACGGTGCGCACCACGGTCGCCAGCACGAAGGCTTCGCCCTTGGCCTTGAGGCCGGCGACGAGGTCGAGGATTTCCGGATGCGCAGGTCTGTTCGTGCCCATGTGCGCCACCTTCACAGACGTGCAAGATAGGGTTCGAGAGCGGCAAGGCTCTCAAGATTATGCGCCGGCGCGAATAGATCGATATAGGGTAGTGCCACCGCCATGCCGCGTGCCGAGGGTTCGTAGCCTTCCCACCCGATGAGCGGATTGAGCCAGACGATGCGCCGGCAGCGGCGTTTGAGATGCGCCATCTCCGCCTTCAGCAGCTCCGGTGGGCTGGTGTCGTAGCCGTCGGAGAGGATCATGACACAGGTCCTGGAATGAACGACGCGGGCGGCGTGCCAGCGATTGAAAGTCGCCATCGCTTCGCCAACCCGCGTCCCGCCTCCCACGCCCTCGGCCATCAGCCCCAGCCTGTCGAGGGCGCGTGCGGTATCCTTTTCACGCAGCGCGTCCGAGACATGTACCAGACGCGTGTGGAACAGGAAGGCTTCAGCCTCACGGAAATGATCAAGAACGCCATGGACGAAGCGCACGAACACGCCGGTATAGAGGCTCATCGAGCCGGACGCGTCGAGCAGGATGACAAGCCGTAGCGGCTTGTGCCGCGGCTTCTTGAGGATGAGGCGCAAGGGTGTACCGCCGGTGCCGAGGCTGGCGTGAATGGTACGTCGCAGGTCGATGCCTCGACCGCGCCTGGCGATGCGTTCGCGCCGTGTGAGGTGTGTGCGCATCCTGCGCGACAGGCGCTCGGCCAGGTCATGCGCGGCGGCGATGGCATCCGGGTCGGCAATCCTGCGTAAATCCGTGCGCGCCAATGTCTCGAAGCTGCTGGCACCTTCGCGTTTGCCCGCAGGCGCTGCTTCGCGTTCGCCATCCACCGCTCGCCGCTCGACATCGCTGGCCAGCGCTGTCTCGCCACCCTGAATCGTCTGCTCGGACAGGGTCTTGATGGTGCGTTGGCTGGCCAGTGCGGCGTTACCAGATATCGGGATGCGGAGCTTGACGTTGCGCCCGCTCCAATAGGCGTCGAACAGGAGGTCGAACCCCTCCCAATCCGATCGGCGACCGCACAGCAACGCCTTCAAGGCCGGCCGCGCCTTCGTGGCGCGGTCGATGCCGCTGGCCGACAGCACGCGCAACGCATCGCTGCTCTCCGCCAAGCCTACCTTGAAGCCATTGTCGCGCAGTGTACGCACAAATCCGGCCAGTCTCTGCCGGATGGCAGGCCCTAGATCATTTGCGCATTCCAGGCTCATCCTACGCAACCTTGCCGATGAGGCGATCCGCCACTTCGCGGCTGATGCGGGCGCGGTCCTCGCGGGTCTTCAGCACGCAGCTCAATGTCTCGTAGACGGCGGTCCGGTCTTCCTCAAGCCGGCTGACCTTGAGGCCGACCATGGCAGCCGCCCAATCCAATGTCTCGGCAATGCCCGGGACTTTGCTCAATTCCTGCCGGCGCAGCTGTTCCATGAGGCGCGCAATCTGCAGCGCGAGAGTGGTGTCGATGCCGGGCAGGCGGGTGAGCAGGATGCGCGCCTCGCGGTCCACATCCGGAAAATCCAGCGCGTGGTAGAGGCAGCGCCGCCGCAGGGCATCCGACAGCTCGCGCGTGTCATTCGACGTCAGCACTACGCGGGGGATGGTGACGGCCTTGATTGTGCCCAGTTCGGGAATCGAGACCTGGAAGTCGGACAACACCTCCAGCAGGAAGGCCTCGAACTCCTCATCAGCGCGATCGATCTCGTCGATGAGGAGTACCGGGGCGATCGGTCGGCGGATCGCTGCCAGCAGCGGCCGCTCCATCAGATAGTCTTCCGAAAAGACATGCGCCTCGGTCGCAGCGGCATCCTGCCCCTCGCGCGCCGTGATGGCGAGAAGCTGGCGCTGATAGTTCCACTCATAAAGTGCGTCGCTGCGGTCGAGCCCCTCATAGCATTGCAGGCGGATAAGCTCCGTGCCATGCAGGGCGGCCAATGCCTTGGCAATCTCGGTCTTGCCGACACCGGCCGGACCTTCCACAAGCAAGGGCCGCTTCAACATATCCATCAGCACAAGTGCCGTCGCCAGCTCGCCATCGGCAATATAGCCGATGGCGGCAAGGCGATCCGCGATGTCCTGCTTCTGGTCCATCGATCGGCGATCAGGCACCGAGCTTCTGTCCCACTTCCCAGATGCGCCACGCATCATGCGGCATCTGAATATGGGTGGACCCCAGGAACTGGAACGCATCGTTGACGGCGTTGGAGAAGGCCGGGACCCCACCGACATTGGGGCTTTCGCCGACACCATTGGCGCCGATCGGGTGATGCGGTGACGGGGTCACGGTGAAATCGGTCTCCCACTTCGGCGTCTCGACGGCGGTCGGGATGAAGAAGTCCATGAAGGACGCCCCCACCACATTGCCCATCTCGTCATATTTGATCTCCTGGCCCATGGCGATGGCGAAGGCTTCAGTCAGGCCACCATGCACCTGGCCCTCGATGATCATCGGGTTGATGCGGGTGCCGCAATCATCGAGCGCATAGAAGCGCCTGGTCTTGGCGACGCCGGTATCGACATCGATGTCCATGACGCAGAAATAGGCGCCGAAGGGATAGGTCATGTTGGGCGGGTCGTAATAATTGACCGCTTCCAACCCCGGCTCCAGACCGGGGGGCGGCGAATTGTAGGCCGCCCAGGCGATTTCCTTCATGGTCTTCGACCGGCTCGGATTGCCTTTGACGCGGAAGCCGTCGATATCCCATTCGAGATCGTATTCCGACACTTCGAGGAGGTGTGCGGCGATCATCTGCGCCTTGTTCTTGATCTTGCGCGCGGCCATGGCGATGGCAGCACCGGCGACCGGCGTCGAACGCGAGCCATAGGTGCCCAGGCCGTAGGGTGCCGTATCGGTATTGCCTTCCTCGATCATGATGTCGTCGGAGGGAATGCCGAGCTCCGTGGCGATGATCTGTGCCCAGGTCGTCTCGTGACCCTGGCCCTGGCTCTTCGACCCCATGCGGGCGATGATGGAGCCCGTGGGATGGATGCGGATCTCGGCCGAGTCGAACATCGCAATGCCGAGGATGTCGCAATTCTTTGATGGCCCTGCCCCCACAATCTCCGTGAAGAAGCTGATGCCAAGCCCCATAATCTCGCGGGTCTCACCGCGCTTAAACGCAGCCTGTTTGGCCTTCTGCTCGGCGCGCAGTGCCTTGTAGCCGATCGCATCCATCGCCTTCTGCATGGCGAGGTGGTAGTCGCCGCTGTCATATTCCCAGCCCAAGGCGGACTGATACGGGAATTGTTCGCGGCGGACGAAGTTCTTCATGCGGAGGTCAGCAGGATCCATGCCGAGCTTCTGCGCCAGGATGTCCATCCCCCGCTCGATGCAATAGGCGGCTTCCGTGACACGGAACGAGCAGCGATAGGCGACGCCGCCCGGCGCCTTGTTGGTATAGACACCGTCGACCGCGACATGCGCCACTGGAAAATCATAGGAGCCGGTCACGATGTTGAAGAAGCCGGCCGGCCATTTCGAGGGGTCGGCGCAGGAATCGAAGGCACCATGATCGGCCAGCACATGGACCCGCAGGCCCGTGACCTTGCCGTCCTTGGTGGCGGCGATCTCGGTCGTCATGTGATAGTCGCGGGCGAAGGACGTGGTAGAGAGATTCTCCATCCGGTCTTCGACCCATTTCACCGGCAGGCCGGTGACGATGGAAGCGACGATCGAGCAGATATAGCCGGCATAGGCGCCGACCTTGTTGCCGAAGCCGCCGCCGATATCAGGCGCGATCACATGGATCTTGTGTTCCGGGATCTTGGAGAGCAGTGAGGCCACTGTGCGGATCACATGCGGCGCCTGGAAGGTGCCATAGACGGTGAGTTCGCCCTTGATCTTGTCGAAGCTCGCCAGGCACTGGCAGGTCTCCAGCGGGGAGGGATGCGTGCGGTGATAGGAAATCAGTTCCTTGATCGTCACCTCGGCCTTGGAGAAGGCGATATCGGTCGCTTCCTTGTCGCCGATGGTCCATTCGAAAATGTGGTTGTGATGCTTGCGCGGCCCATGGGCCCCGGTCATCTTGCCCTCGAGATCAGGACGCAGGACCGGCGCATCCGGCAGCATCGCCTTGAATGGGTCGACGATGACGGGCAGTTCCTCATATTCCACATCGACCAGCTGAATAGCGTCATCCGTGATGTAGCGGTCGGTCGCGATGACGAAGGCGATCTCCTGGTTCTGGAACGAGACCCTTCCATCGGCCAACACGGCTTGCACGTCGCCCGCCAAGGTCGGCATCCAATGCAGGCCCAGGGGTTTCAGATCCTCGGCAGTGAGGACCGCGATGACACCGGGCAATGCCTTGGCGCGACTGGTGTCGATCTTCTTTATCTTGGCGTGGCCATATTGCGAGCGGACGAAATCGCCATGCAGCATGCCGGGCATCTTGATGTCGTCGACATAATTGCCCTTGCCCTGGGTGAAGCGCACATCTTCGACGCGCTTCCTTTTGCAGCCAACACCTTCGAGACGGGCTTCGCGTTGTGCCGGAGTCATGTCGTTCATTCCGCGGCCTCCTTCTGAGCGCGGCCGTTCAACTTGTCGGCGGCGTATTGGATGGCTTTGACGATATTCTGATAGCCGGTGCAACGACAGAGGTTGCCGGCGATGCCGAAGCGGATCTCGTCCTCGGATGGATCGGGATTCTCCGAGAGCAGCACCTTGGCGCGCATCAGCATGCCCGGCGTACAGAAGCCGCATTGCAGTCCATGCATCTGGCGGAAACCTTCCTGCAGCGCATGGAGAGTGCCATCGGCATTGGCGAGTCCCTCGACCGTGTTCACTTCTGTATCATTGGCTTGGACCGCGAACACCGTGCAGGACTTCACCGACAATCCGTCCATCTCCACCGTGCAGGCGCCGCAATGGCTGGTTTCGCAGCCGATATGCGAGCCGGTAAGGTTCATTTCCTCACGCAGAAAATGGATGAGGAGGGTACGTGGGTCGACGAAACGCTTCACGCGCTTGCCGTTGATGGTGACGGCAACCGCCACCTGTTCGATCGTGTCTGTCATGTTCAGGCTCCGGTCTTGGCGCGGGCGAAGGCTTTGACGAGGGCGCGGGCGGTCATCACCCCAGCCATCTCGCGGCGGTAGGCAGCGGTGCCGCGGCCATCGGTGGCGGGATCGGTAATGGCTTTTGCCGCTTCCGCCGCCCGCTTGATCGTGGCTGCGTCGCAAGCGCTGCCGATCACGAGCCTGCCGGCCTCTTCGGCAAAGAGTGGCGTCGAGGCGACATTGGTGAGTGTGACGGCGGCCGAGGCGACCTTGCCGCCGCTCACCGTCAGGATGACGGCCGTGGCCGCGGTCGCGTAGTCGCCGATCTTGCGCTTCAGCTTCTCATAGGACGAGCCGTGCCCGGCCGCGGGCGTGGGTATCCGCACCGCGACCAGAATCTCGCCCTCCTGCAGGGCCGTGAAATAGGCGCCCTGGTAGAAATCACGTGCCGCCACGATACGCTCACCGCCCTTGCCGTGGAGCACATAGCGAGCATTGAGACACTGCATCACGGCCGGCATGTCGTTGCCGGGATCGCCATTGGCGACATTGCCGCCCAACGTGCCCTTGGACCGGATCTGCGGATCTGCGATCTGCAGCGCCGTCTCGCGGATGATCGGCGCCTTCGCGGCCAGCAGGTCGGACTTGATCAACTCCGCCTGGGTGGTGGTAGCGCCAATGACCAGATCGGCTCCGTCGGCGCGGATGCCGCTGAGTTCCTTGATGGCGCCAAGGTCCACCAGATGTTCCGGTGTCGCCATGCGCAATTTCATCATGGGGATCAGGGAATGGCCGCCAGCAAGAGGGCGTGCCTCATCGCCATGGGCTGCGAGCACCGCGATCGCCTCAGCAACGCTGGACGGGGGGTGGTAGGTAAAGGGTCCCGGGATCAATTTGTTTCCTCCGTGGAACTGGCTGCCGGTTGGGTAGCAACTCTTCTCGTTGTTCCGACGATAGAAACGGGTGCGCTGCAGCAACAATGCAAGCTGCACGGAACGTGGATTCCGTGCACGAATAGCGGTCTCTCTGTACGAAATGCGTCAAATGGTCTGCCCCATTTGGGGCGGTTATGCAGCCGTCGCCCGAGCGTCGAGCTGCTGCCTCAGCCAGGAGCGCCGCGCGCGGCTGACCGGGGCCTGGTAGGGCGTCTTGGCCGCCATGGCGACCACGTCCGAATCGGCGGCGCGCCTGACCGAAGCAACCCGATCGAGATTAACGATATGGCTCCGGTGAACGCGGGCGAACACCATCGGGTCAAGGACTGCTTCCACTTCCGAGATCGGCAAAGGGCAGAACCAGATCGTCTCGCCGTCGAACAGGCTGGTGTAATGCGCCTGTGCCTGGACCGCGACCAGCCGGGCGATGTCGAGTTGCAGCCGCCGCCCGTCCTTTTCCACGGGCAGGCTGCACTGGGAGGAATGCTGCGCCGCGGGCTGACCTTGGGCGTGGTCGGTCGCCTGGATCGGTAATGGTTCCTCGCTCAGCTGTGGCGCCATCGGCGTTTCCGCTGCCACTTCCACGTCGGCCCGATTCTCCGCCGGGACGAGGGTGAGGAGGAACAGGCCGGAAACGACAAAGGCCACCACCGAGACGACGATGGCAAGCAATCCCGGCGACAGCGCCGGCATGTCGGCGGTCACACTCGCGCCATGCAGGTGCAGCATCAACCCCGCCATGGCGGTGTAATGCATGGCCGAGATCGCGAGCGCCATGATGACCGCGGGCACCAGGATCGAGCGCTGGCTGCCGAGGCCGAAGCCGAACCACAGGGCAATTCCCGAGGCACCTACACCGATCACGATACTGGCAATGACATAAAGCGGATCATGGGTCATGTGGGTGCTGGCATGGAGCGCGTACATGCCAAGGTAGTGCATGCTGACGATGCCGCCGCCCATGAACAAGGCAGCGAGGCTTGCCCGCAGCCGATTGGGGGCACCGGTTCCCACCGCAAAGACCGCAAAGCCAACCACGAGCACGCAGACGAGGAAGGAGAGGAGCGTGGGCAGCACCAGGAAGTCGATTGCCACCGGCAATTGCACCGCCAGCATGTCCGTCATCAAAGTATTTGAGACACGGTGGGTCGTGATTTAACGGAGGATCTGGCTCATCTGATTGTCGAGTTTAAGCGGCAGCGTTTTGGTATTGCAAGCGTCGTTGGGTGATGGTGTCTCGTTTGATCCTTTCCCGTTGTTTGAT
>NZ_CAMDRA010000079.1 GCF_945906275.1 Dongia mobilis | reverse complement strand
AGCACTTCCTCGACACCGCCCACCGCGACCTCCGGGGTCACCTGCACGGGCTGTTGCACGGAGGCAAGGAAACGGGTCGCCAGGAATGCCGTCAGGACTGCCGCCCCAAGCGCCACCACGATCAAAATGATCACTATCGGTCGCATGAGGCCCCTCTTCTTCCGGCCCGCAGACTACACCCACGGCTTGGGCGATTCATTTCGCCGCGTCACTTCCCCGTAAACCATTATTACCAATTTTTGGTTAAGATACCAGTAATTTCACCCGAAAACAGCTATGCTACATTGCGATTCAGCCTTTTGAGTCAAAACGTTGCGAAGCTTTCTGAATATTTAACAAGAAGTCCGTGGATTTACCCCGGCGTGTGGCGCCGGCGATTTCCCGGCGAATGGGATCAAATTCCCCATATGGCCCGGAGATTTGTCGCCAAGTAGCTGTGCTGAAACCAGAAATCGAGGCCGGCCAGCGCGATGGCGATGCCATAGGGCAAATGCCGCTTGCCGTCCTGCAAGCCATAGGCCGGGCGGAACCGCGCCAGGATCAGGATCCCAATGGCGAGGAGGCCGCCCAGCAGGGTGGTCAGCATCAGGAACCGAACCAGTTCAAGATTGAGGCCGATCCAGAGTGCCAGGCCTGCGAGCCATTTGGCGTCTCCCCCACCCAGCATGCGGAAGCGGAAGGCGAGGATGCCGACGCCCAGAAGAACGGCGCCAGCGGCGAGATGGAGGGCGATGTCGATGATCGCCAGCCCCGACACCAGGACGGCCGTCATGCCAACCAATGCCGTCGCGATGGTCAGCCAGTTCGGCAGCCGAAATTGCCAGACGTCGCAGACGGCGCCGGCGATCAGCAGGCCGAACAGCAGGATTTCGCAGGTGGCGAGAAGCATGAGCGGTTGTCACCGGGCGGGAATGGAAGACGCTATGCGCAGCGTATCAGGCAATGCGGTCGATGGGCAGAGACACCGTTGCAGAGATCCACAAAGTTGCGGGGGTCCACAAAAGGGAACGCGCCGGCCCATTTCTGGGCCGACGCGCTTCCAAGCAAACCAGACGTCGCAGAACCGCTTAGTTGGTCGCGGTGCTCGAGCTTTCCGCGGTCGTCGCGGCGTTTTCCATGGTCGAACCGATGACCTGGAACATACGGTTCAAGCCGTTACCGGCCAACTGCGCGCCGACGAAAATCGCCAGAGCGACGAACGCTGCGATGAGACCGTATTCGATGGCCGTCGCACCGGATTCAGACGAGAGAAACTTACGGATCTTGTTCATGATCATCTCCAAACTTTAAGAGGACGTTGCAACCTCGACCGCGATTTGATTATCGCCATCGATAATTCTTTTTGGTGCTTCTTGACGCCAAGACATGACGCGGGCACTGAGGGTCATCATCCAACGCGACTCATGGCTTCGCAAGTCATTCTAACACCGGGCCTCTACAACATTGTGTGCGCAAACTCCCTGTTCGGCATCTTTTGCCTCGTAAGGCGCCATCATGGGTACCACGACAACACTTTATTAAGGATTAACGGACGGAATTGGGGCCACTTCTTTTTGGACCGACCACGCATGCAAACACCCACTGGCCGCACCCAACGCGCCGCCGACATCATCGTCATCACTTTGGCAGCCGCGGCCCTTCATGGAATGCTGGCGTGGCAGAGCGATCTCGTCGGCGGCGGCAATCTGCGCGATACGGACGCCTATATGCGCCTCATTCGCGTGCAGGAGCTGTGGCAGACCGGTAATTGGTACCAGACGGTGACATCCAGCCTGGGCGCGCCCGACGGATTGTCGCTGCATTGGACGCGCCCGCTGGACATATTGATCCTGCTGCCGGCCTTGCTGCTTCATCTTGGCGGGATGGCGATCGGGTCGGCCATCTATTGGTCGGGGGCGCTCATCTCCCCGCTCCTTCATCTCCTCACCTGCCTCGCCGCGGCCCACGCCGCCAAGCCGGTCTGGGAGCGGCACGGCGCCTGGCGGGTGGCGGCCCTGGCCATCCTCTTCAACGGCGCCGCCATCACCTATTCCATGGTGGGGCGGCCGGATCATCACAGTCTTGGATTGCTGCTGACGGTGCTGGGTGCCGGGCAGACGATCCGCGCGGTGCTGGCGCCGAATGACGCGAGGAAGAGCTATGGTGCCGGCGCGCTTGCCGCCATGGGCATCTGGATCAGCCCTGAATCCCTGGTCGGTGTCGCACCGGCGCTCATCACCTTCGGCCTGCTGTGGCTGGCGAAAACCTCCGATGGGACAGAAGGCGCCGGCCAGCAATGGGCGCGCCTTGGCCGACGTTTCTGCCTCGGCATGGCAGCGACCCTGCTGCTGGCGATTGCCGTCGAGCAGCCGCCAGCCCATTGGCTCACGGCGGAATATGACAAGGTGTCGATCCTGCATCTCGCCATCGCCCTGCTGGCCGCCCTCGACTTTGCGCTGGCAGCGGCGATGCCCTGGACCGACTGGCGCCGCGTGGTGGCGGCGGGTCTCATAGCCTTCCTGTCGGCCGCGGCGCTCGCCTGGCTGTTCCCGCGCTTCTATCTCGGACCCTTGGGCGATGTCACGGACCAGACGGTCCGGATCTTTCTGGACGATGTAAAGGAAATGGCACCGCTGTGGCCGACCAGCACCATCGCGGCCGACCAGTTCTTCGGCCTCATCGGCAACACGCTGGCGGCCCTGCCGGTCATTCCCTATTGCCTGTGGCGCTGGTGGCGGCAACCGGCCTTTGCCGCCGGTCTGTTCCTGTCGCTGTCCTTCCTCACCGCCTTGGTGGGTGCCTTGCTGCATCAGCGCCTCGCCGTGCCGCTCAGTGCCTTCGGCGCGATCCTGGGCTGCGGCCTCTTTGCCATGCTGTGCGATCTCGTCGTCAACCGGCTGCCGATCACCCGAACCGCGACGCGCCTCGGTGCTGCCGCCATCGTTATTTTCGGCGGCCAGTTCTGGCTGGTCTTCACCAAGGCCCCACCCGCCAATGCCGGCACGGCAACGAACGTCGCCAGCGTCGCCTGCGATCCCAGATATGTGGCCGACTGGCTCAACGCCGCGCGCCCCGGCATCGTGACCGAGGATCCCATCGGCGCCGACCGCACGACGCCGATCATCCTCACCGAATCCATCAACTATTCGCCGGATCTTGCCTATCGCACCCCTTATCGCTTTGTCGGCGGCCCCTATCACCGCGGCATCGACGATATCGCCGACATGTTCAACGCCGCGATCGGAACCGACGACACGCAGGTTCGGGAGATCGTCAACCGGCGCGAGGCTGACTACATTTTGATCTGCATTCGAGAGGTTCCGAAGGCGATCGGTGAATCAGCGCCCGGATCATTGTATCATCGGCTGCTCAGAGGCGAGCCGCCTTCATGGCTGCAGCCGGTCCCGATGTCGGCCGAGGCAGCGCGCGAGTTCCGGTTCTTTGCCGTGAAGCGCTGAAGGCAGGGCCAGCGCGCCAAGGTGCCGGGTTGCGGCATCCATCTATGCACCACCAATTATCGGTGGTAGAAGATTCAAGGGACGCGATCGCGGCAATGGACGAACCAGTGCCGGTCAACCAATGCCGGTCAGGCGGAGACAAAAGGCGAGATGGCGCGCGACAAAGATCTGATCCTGGTGGTCGACGATTCACCCACCAACCTGGCGATCCTGAACGTCGTACTTCGGGACATCTACCAGGTCATTACATGCAATAACGGGGCGGACGCGCTCACGCTCGCCGCGGCGGAAGAACCGGACCTGATCATCCTCGACATCATGATGCCGGGCATGGATGGCTACGAGATCTGCGACCGGCTGAAGGCCAACCCCGCCACCCGCGACATTCCGGTGATGTTCGTGACCGCGATGGACCAGGAGCGCCAGGAGGCCAAGGGCCTGGCACTCGGCGCCGTCGATTACATCGCCAAGCCCGTGAGCCAGCCCATCGTGCTGGCCCGCGTGCGCAACCAGTTGGAGCTGAAGAAGCAGCGCGATTATCTGCGCCGCCTCTCCGCCATCGACGGCTTGACCGGCATCGCCAACCGCCGCGCCTTCGAGGAGGATTTCGACCGCGAATGGCGCCGCTGCGTGCGCCTCAAATCCAGCCTCTGCGTCTACCTCACCGATATCGACAATTTCAAAGCCTATAACGATGCCTATGGCTATCTCGCCGGCGACGATTGCCTGCGCATCCTGGCGCAGGCGATGACGAAGGCGCTGATGCGGCCGGGCGACATCCTGGCGCGCTACAGCGGCGAGGAATTCGTCGGGCTGATGCCGGATACGGATGCGAGCGGTGCGGCCATCGTCGGCGAGCGCCTGCTCAATGCAACGCGCGCTCTTTCCCTGCCGCACGCGCATTCGGGAACGGCGCCGATCGTCACGGTCTCGATCGGGGTGGCGGTGTGTCGCCCGGTGCCGAGCAGCGACCGCGCCAGCCTGTTCAAGCTCGCGGGCGATGCGCTCTATGCCGCCAAGAAAGGCGGGCGCAACCAGGTGCGTGTCTTCGAGATGCCGGATTCCGTGACCGCGATCTAGTGGACTGAATCAAACAGCTGCCACCGATGCGCGGGACTCCCCCGAGCGACGATGGCGCGCGATAATCGATCGCGAGAGGCCAGCCAGACATAAGGTGGAGACGACCCGCTCTGCCAAGCGGGTGGCTCATACACGAGCGACTGCCAATGCGGTGTTTTCGGTTGGCGGGTGTCTCGAGCTAGCTATCCGAGGTTTCGGTTTGTGAGACAGCCGAGGCTGCGGCCTGGGCGGCGATTGCAAGCCGGGACATGACACTCCCCGCGACACGCGATGTCTCCTCGCCAAGAGCGTCAGCCAACCGGAACCGGGCGCGCTCCCAGGCGGCCATGGACTCGTCCATCAGCCGGCGGCCCCCCTCGGTAAGCAGCAGGCGCTTGCCGGCTCGGCCGAGCCCCCGCCCCCCATGATTGCGGACGAGACCCCGCCGCTCGAGGCTCTTTACGCTGCGACTGAGCGTGGTGGCGTCGACCCCGGCGCGCGCCGCCAGTTCGGCCAGCGTTGGCTCGTGGCTGCCGCCGATCCCCACCAGCAGGTTGAACTGCTCCGCAGTGATCCCCAAGGGGCGGAAGCAGGCATTGTAGTAGCGCGTGAGCGCCCGCGCGGTGACCCGGGCCTGGAAGGCCGGGCACTCGGTTTCGACGCGGCGATAAAGGTCGGCCGTTTCTGTCATTTGTTGCTCTCGACAAGCTCCGGTTCATCAAATACTGTATATACAGTATTTATCGGGAGCGATAGCATGACGGCCTATGTTCACGTCAACCTGCGTATCAAAGATCCGGCGAGGCAAGCCGCGCTGGCCCCGCTCTTTCAGGCGGCGCTAACGGCCGCAGGTGGCCGCATTCTCCACTTCGGGCCGGTGGCCCAGATGCTGGAAGGGGACGTGGCGCCCTTGCCGATGGCCGGCATCTTTGAATTCGCGACCCTGGCGGACGCGCTCGCATTTTATCAGTCACCGGAGTACGCGCCGATCAAGATTGAGCGCGACGCGGCGCAGGAAGCACGCATGTTTGTCGTCGACGCGGGCTGACGCAAGCGGCCATGGCCATCCGCCGGCCGGATAGAGACAAGACCAGACGGCTTGTCCTCCTCCGGTTCCGGCTGCTAGCGTCCGGCCATGACATTCTCCGTCCTTCTCGACCTCGACGGCACCCTCATCTATTCCTATCCCGGCATTCTGGCAAGTTGCCAGGCGGCTCTGCGCGCCCTGGGACATGAGCCGGATGAAGACCTCGATATCAGGCGGTTCATCGGGCCACCGCTCGAGGAGATCTTGCAAGCCTTGCTGCAGTCATATGGCGACGACAGGGTGGGTGACGCCGTTGCTGCCTATCGTCACCATTACGGTGAAAGCGGGTATCGCGGCAGCGTGCCCTATCCCGGGATCGGCGAAGCCCTTGCGGAGATGAAGCGGGCCGGATTGCGGGTCTATCTCGCGACATCAAAGAGGGCGGTTTTTGCACAGCGCATTCTCGATCATCTGGCGTTTGCACCATACTTCGACGGCATCCATGGCTCGGTGCCGAGCGGCGAACTGGATCACAAGCCGGAACTTCTCGCCCATGTCATCGCGCAACATGGCCTGTCGCCGTCGCACTGCCTGATGGTCGGGGATCGGCGACATGATATTGCCGGCGCCCATGCGGTCGGCATGCGCGGTCTTGGCGTGCTCTGGGGTTATGGCAGCCGGGACGAACTTGAAACGGCCGGCGCGGACCAACTCGTGGAGTCACCTGAAGATCTTGCTTGCTCCATCCGCGCAATGCTCGAATTGTAGCAGGTCGTCATCCCCGGGCTTGACCCGGGGATCAGCGCGCGACTGACAGGCAGAGCCCAGTCATACCTGATGCCCGGGTCAAGCCCGGGCATGACGGTGTAAAAAAACGAGCGGGATGCGATTGCCCTGCCTGAAGGTGGGAGGAGAAAGCGATTACGACACCCGCGCCGGCCAGGCCGGGTCCGGCATGGGCGGGTTGCCGGCCAGCCAGTCGCGCACGATCGCGGCCTCGGGCGCAAGGTCAGCGCCATGGGACCAGACGATGTGAAAGGCGAGGCCCGTCACCCAGGGTCGGTCGAGCGGATGCATGAGCAGGCCGCGCGCCACCAGATGATCGGTCTGGTGGCGCCAGCCCAGCGCCACCCCCTGCCCTTCCAGGGCCGCCCCCACCACCAGCGCATAATCATTGAGATGCAGGCCGCGATCATCGGGGGCGAGGCGTTCGCCGGCGGCGCGAAAATAATCGACCCAGTTCGGTCGCGGGCGGAACGGCTCGTCGAGATGGATGAGGCGCTGGCGCTTTAGGTCGGCCACGCTGGTGATGGGACCGGCGCGCTCCAGATAGGCCGGGCTGCAGATGGGGATGATCGATTCATCGACCAGCTTGACCGCATCACAGCCGGGATAGCGGCCATCGCCGCGCCGGATCGCGAGCGAGATGCCTTCGGCATCGAGGTCGATATCCTTGTCGGTGGTCTGCAGGCGGAGATCGATGCCGGGATTGTCCTGGCGGAAGCGGGAGAGGCGCGGCAGCATCCACCAGGAGGCAAAGGCGGTCGAGCAGGACAGGGTCACGTGGGTGCCGGCCTGGCGCTGGCGCAGGGCCTCGGTCGAGCGGCGCAGATGCTCCAGTGCCAGGGTGACGTCCTGGTGATAGCGTCGACCATCCTCGGTCAGGCGGACGCGCTGATGCTCGCGGCGAAACAGCGGGTGGCCCAGGGCTTCCTCGAGCTGCTTGATGCCGTAACTGACCGCCGCCTGGGTCATATTGAGTTCCCGGGCCGCCTGGGTGAAGCTTGCCAGCCGCCCGGCCGCCTCGAAAATGATCAGCCCGTTCAAGGGCGGTAGTTGAATGCGCAGGGAGTTCATAAGGAAATTCTATCAACTTCCTTATTTTTTTCCAGGATTACATAGAGGATGCAGCAGCTAGCATGATCTGGTCGGCTTTGGCAGCAGGGCCGGTACCAGGGAAGGGAAGTGACATGAGCGAGCCCACCACCAGCCCGCAACCAGCCGCAAAGACGCGCAACCGCAGCCGCGTGCGGCCGGCGGTGGCGGCCCCCACTTTCCTGCGGCGGCAGATCCCGACCTACAATTTCCTGCAGCCCGATGGTCTTGACCGGCTGCACGCGCAGGCCGAGCAGATCCTGGCTGAGATCGGCGTCGAGTTCCGCGGCGACGATGAAGCGCTGGAACTGTGGCGCAAGGCCGGCGCCAAGGTCGAGGGTGTGAGGGTCAAGTTCGAGCCGGGGCATGTGGTCGAGATCATCCGGAAGACCACGCCCAGGACCTTCATCCAGCATGGGCGCGACGGCAACCATGCGGTCGAGATCGGCGGCGATGCGGTGGTGTTCGCGCCGGCCTATGGCTCGCCCTTCGTCTATGACCAGGAGAAGGGCCGCCGCTATGGCTCGCTCGTGGATTTCAAGAACTTCGTCAAGATGACCTGGATGTCGCCCTGGCTGCATCATTCGGGCGGCACGATCTGCGAGCCGGTCGACGTGCCGGTGAACAAGCGCCATCTCGACATGGTCTATGCTCATATCAAGCATTCGGCGAAACCCTTCATGGGGTCGGTGACGGCGCCCGAGCGCGCCGAGGATTCCATCGAGATGTGCCGCATCCTGTTCGGCGCCGATTTCGTCGACAAGAACTGCGTCATCCTCGGCAACATCAACACCAACTCGCCGCTGATCTTCGACGGCACCATGTCACTGGCCCTGCGCGCCTATGCCCGCGCCAACCAGGCCGCGGTGGTGGTGCCGTTCATTCTGGGCGGTGCCATGGGGCCGGTGACGACGGCCGGCGCCATCGCCCAGGCCCATGCCGAAGCCATGGTCGGTGTGGCGCTGACGCAGTTGGAACGGCCGGGCGCGCCGGTGATCTACGGCAATTTCCTCTCCTCCATGTCGCTGCGCTCGGGTGCGCCCACTTTCGGCATGCCGGAACCGGCCATGGCCTATCTCGCCATCGGCCAGCTAGCGCAGCGCTTAGGGGTACCCTTGCGCTGCGGCGGCTCATTGACCGCCTCCAAGGTCGCGGATTCTCAGGCGGCGCAGGAGAGTGCCGACTCTCTCTGGCCGGCGCTGCTGGGCGGGGCGAACTTCATTCTCCATGCCGCCGGCTGGCTCGAGGGCGGGCTCGTCATGGGCTATGAGAAGTTCATCCTCGATTGCGACCATCTCGGCATGATGCACAAATTGCTGGCCGGACTGCCGATGGATGAGAATACGCTCGCCATGGATGCCTTCAGCGAGGTGGAGCCCGGCAAGCATTTCCTGGGTTGCGCGCACACGATGGCCAATTACACGACCGCCTTCTACGATGCCGACCTTGCCGACAATGACTCGTTCGAGCAGTGGCGCGATGCGGGATCAAGGCCGGCCGATGTGCGCGCCGACAAGAAATGGCGGGCGCTGCTGGCCAGCCACACGGACCCGGCGATCGATCCCGGAATCGACGAGGCGCTCAACGATTTCATGAACCGCCGCAAACAATCCATGGCCGATGCCTGGTACTGAGGACACGAAGAATATGGAAACGCATGCGAAGGTCGTCATCATCGGTGGTGGCGTGGTGGGCTGCTCGATCCTGTTTCATCTGGCGAAGTTCGGCTGGAAGGATGTCATCCTGCTGGAACGAAGCGAGCTTACCTCCGGCTCCTCCTGGCATGCGGCGGGGCAGATCCACACCATCTCGTCGGATCCCAACATCTCGCGCCTGCAGGGCTATACGATCAATCTCTACAAGGAGATCGAGGCGACCTCCGGCCATTCGGTCGGCATGCATTCGACCGGCGGCTTCTATCTCGCCTCCAACCAGACCTGGTACGATTACCTGAAGCGCGAACGCTCGAAGGCGCGCTATATGGGGCTGGACCAGGAATTCATCAGCGTCGAGGAAGCGGCACGCCGCCATCCGCTGATCGATCCATCGCGCTACATCGCCGCGCTGTGGGATCCCTTGGATGGCGATATCGATCCCTCCGGCGTCTGCTATGCCTATGCCAAGGCCGCCAAGGTGCATGGCGGCAAGTACTACACCCACACGCCGGTCGTCGAGACCAAGCAGCGCCCCGACGGCAGCTGGGATGTGGTGACGCCCAATGGCACCATCAATGCCGAGATGATCGTCAATGCCGGCGGGTTGTGGGCGCGGGAGGTCGGGCATCTCGCCGGCATTCATCTGCCCGTGCAGCCGATGGAGCATCATTACCTCATCACCGAAGCCATTCCGGAGATTGTCGAGCGCGGCGAGGAGCGGTTGCCGGCCGGCATCGATTATGAAGGCAACATGTATTTCCGGCAGGAGCGGCAGGGCATGCTGCTCGGCACTTATGAACCGCGCGCCACACCCTGGTCGGTCAAGGGCACGCCGCAGGATTTCGGCCATGAACTGCTGGAGCCCAAGCTCGACAACATCGCCGAGCGGCTGGAGCTGGGCTTCCAGCGCATTCCGGCCTTGGGCCGCGCCGGCATCAAGAATGTGATCAACGGGCCGTTCACCTTCGGCCCCGACGGCAACCCGATGATCGGCCCGGTGCCGGGCCTGCGCAATTACTGGGTAGCGGTCGGCGTCATGGCGGGCTTCTGCCAGGGTGGCGGTGTCGGCCTCTGCATGGCGGAATGGATGATGGACGGCGAGCCCTCGATCGATGTCTGGGCGATGGATGTGGCGCGCTTCGGCAATTTCGCGACACCGGAATGGGGCACCATCAAATCATCGGAGAATTACGAGCGCCGCTTCGTGATGACCTTCCCCAACGAGACGCTGCCCAAGGGTCGGCGCCAGAAGACGACGGCGCTCTATGACCGGCTGACCGCCAAGGGCGCGGTCTGGGGCCAGGGCTTTGGCCTGGAGCATGCTTTGTGGTTCGCCGACGGGCCGGCGGATGCCCATGAGGCGCCCACCTTCAACCGGCCGCGCGCCCATGAGTACGTCGCGCGCGAGGTGAAGGCGGTGCGCGAGGCGGTGGGGGCGATCGAGATCGCCAATTTCGCCAAGCACGAGTTCAAGGGGCCGGGGGCGCGGGCCTTCCTCGATCATGTACTGGCGGGGCGATTGCCGAAACAGGGCCGCATGTCCTTGACGCCGATGCTGACCCCGAAGGGCAAGCTCTATGGCGATCTCACGGTGGCATGCCTGGGTGACGAGCATTTCATGCTGTTCGGCTCGGGGGCGATGCAGGAAGCCCATCGCCGCTGGTTCGAGAAGCATCTGCCGGCAAAGGGCGTTGCCTATCGCAACATGTCGGATGAGCTCCACGGCATCGCGCTCTCCGGTCCGCGGTCGCGCGAGCTGCTGGCGCGGCTGGTGCGGGAGGATGTCTCGAACGCGGCGCTCAAATTCCTCGACATCCGGCGGGCCTTTGTGGCCGGCGTGCCGGCGATCCTGGCGCGCGTCTCCTTCTCCGGCGAGCTTGGCTATGAGATCTATGTGGCACCGCCCTATCAGTTGCGTCTCGCCGAGGCGATCGAGGAGGCCGGCAAGGATCTGGGCCTCCGCTGGTATGGTGCGCGGGCACTGATGAGCCTGCGGCTGGAGAAGAACTGGGGAGTCTGGACCCTCGACTACCGCCCGGATTTCACGGCGGCCGAAAGCGGGCTCGATGCCTTCATCAACTGGGACAAGGATTTCATCGGCAAGGAAGCAGCGCTCGCGCAGAAGGCCAAGGGGCCGGCGAAGAAGCTCGTCACCATGGTGGTGGCGACCAAGGATATCGACGTCACCAATGACGAGGCGGTGATGGTCGGCGACAAGGCGGTCGGCTATGTCTCGTCGGGTGGCTATGCGCACTCCGTGGGGAAGTCGGTGGCGTTCGGCTATGTGCCGATGGAGCTTGCCAAGGCCGGCACCAAGGTCGAGATCGAGATCAACGGCACGCGCTTCCCGGCCGAGATCCTGGGGGCGCCGCTCTACGATCCCAATGGCGGCAAGATGCGCGCCTGAAAACCTCAAAAAAAGCCACACATCGGAGTGCCTATGGCCGACCCCTTGCTGCAGCCCTATCAACTGAAGCATCTCAAGCTCAAGAACCGCATCTTCTCGACCTCCCATGAGCCGGCTTACTCCGAGGCCGGGCGGCCGGGCTTGCGCTATCAGCTCTATCATGAGGAGAAGGCCAAGGGTGGCGCCGCCATGACGATGATCGGCGGCTCCTCGGTCATCGCCAAGGATTCGCCGCAGGCCTTCGGCAATCTTTATGTCCATGACGATGCGATCATCCCCGACTTCAAGGCACTGGCCAAGCGCGTCCATGCCTATGATTGCGCGGTGATGTGCCAGATCACGCATCTGGGCCGCCGCACGTCGTGGAGCAAGGAACATTGGCTGCCCATCATCTCGGCATCCCACGAACGCGAACCCGCCCATCGCGGCTTCCCGAAGATGATGGAGGATTTCGACATCAGCCGCGTCGTGAAGGCCTATGGTTCTGCCGCCAAACGCTGCCGCGAGGGGGATCTCGACGGGGTGGAAATCGAGGCCTATGGCCATCTCTTCGACTCGTTCCTGTCGCCGCGCACCAATTCACGCGAAGACAATTACGGCGGGAGCCTCGAGAACCGCATGCGCTTCGGCATGGAGGTGCTTGCTGACATGCGCCGCCAGGCCGGGGAAGATTTCATCATCGGCGTGCGCATGGCGGTGGATGAGGCGGCCGGTGACGGGTTCGGCTTCGACGAGGGCATCGAGATCATGCGGCGGCTGCACGCGGCCGGCCTCGTCGATTTCATCAATGTCATCGTGGGGACGATCGACACCGATGAGTCGCTCTCGCACATCATACCGCTGATGGGTACGCCGGCCGGGCCGAATTTCGCCAAGGTGAAGGCGGCACGCGCGGCCCTCCCCGGCCTCCCCATCTTTCACGCGGCGCGCATCAACGATCTGGCGACGGCGCGGCATTGGGTCGCCGACGACGCGGTCGACATGATCGGCATGACGCGGGCGCATATGGCGGACCCGCATATCGTCGCCAAAATGATGCGTGGGCAAGAAGAGCGGATTCGCCCCTGCGTCGGCGCCGGCTATTGCATCGACCGGATCTACCAAGGCGGCGAGGCCCTGTGCCTCCACAATCCGGCGACGGGGCGCGAGGAGACGATGCCCCATGTCATCGCGCGGAGCGATGGGCCGGCAAAGAGGATCGTCATTGTGGGTGCCGGACCCGCCGTCCTCGAAGCGGCACGTGTCTCGGCCTTGCGTGGCCACCAGGTGACGGTGTTCGAGGCCACCGACCGGGTCGGTGGCCAGGTGGCGCTCGCCGCCAAGGTGGGTCGACGCAAGGAACTGGTCGGCATCACCGACTGGCTCTATGCCGAGGCGCAACATGCCGGCGCCGCGTTCCGCTTCAATAGCTTTGTGGAAGCGGCCGACATCGTGGCCGAGCAGCCCGATATCGTGATCATCGCCACGGGCGGCACGCCCAACACGGCGCCGTTCAGGACCGGCGGTGATCTCGCCATCTCGACCTGGGATGTGCTCTCGGGCCAGGTGGCCCTTTCCGACGATATCATCCTCTATGACGACGAGGCGGGACATGAGGCGCTGTCGACCGCGGAGTTCCTGACGGCCAAGGGCATCAAATTCGAACTCATCACGCCGGAGCGCATGATCGGCGCGGAGGTGGGTGGGCTCAACTACCCGGCCTACTACAAGGCGTTCTATGCGGGTGGGGTGACGCTGACCATCAACCAGCGCATGACCAAGATCGCCAAGGATGGCAACCAGCTGGTGGCGACCTTGTTCAACGTCTATGACAAATCGACATCGGAGCGCCGTGCCCAGCAGATCATCGTGGCGCATGGCAATCTGCCGGCGGACGCGGTCTATTTCGACCTCAAGGAGCAAAGCGTCAATCGCGGCGAGATCGATATCGACAGCTTCATCGAGGGGCGCCCGCAGGCGCTGAAGACAAATGCGGCGGGATCCTTCCAGCTATTCCGCATCGGCGATGCGGTCTCCACCAGAAATATCCACGCCGCGATCTATGACGGCTTGCGGCTGTGCAAGGTGTTCTGAGTCAGCCCCTTCCTCTCAATGGGGGAGGGGGTTTGCATATGGCAATTTGTAAGTCGTCATCCCCGGGCTTGACCCGGGGATCAGCCCGCAACTGAGGGACAGAGCCCAGTCAAAACAGATGCCCGGGTCAAGCCCGGGCATGACGATTTGGGGTACATGCGATAGCCCTCCCCCTCAAGGGGGGGGAGGTAGACGTAGATTACTAGCTGCGCAGGCTGGATGAGGTGGGATCGAATGGGGCTTCCTTGAGGCGCGACGCAGCCACGCGCTTGCCCATGACCTCGATCTCGAAGCTGTCGCCGCTCATCGGCAGATAAGCGAGCGCCAATTGCTTGCCGGTGGAATGGCCAAAATAGCCGGAGGTGACGCGCGCCACCGCCTTGCCGCCGGCGAAGATGGGTTCCGCCCCCATGATGTCGAGATCCTTGGCGGCCACTTCGATGAGCGAGATCTTGCGGGTGAGCGGTTCCTTGAACTGTTTCTCTGCCGCGGCGCGCCCGATGAAATCGCCCTTGTCGAACTTCACGAAGCGGCCCCAATCGGCTTCCGCCGCATTGTAGTCGGCGGTGAAGTCGCGGCCCCAGGAGCCATAGCCCTTTTCCATGCGCATGGAATGGAGCGCGCGGACGCCGAACAGTTTCAAGCCATGATCGGCACCAGCCGAGCGCAGCCGTTCATAGACATGGATGAGGTTGTGGGACGCCACGTAGATCTCGTAGCCGAGCTCGCCGGTGAAGCTCGCACGGATGACCAAGGCGTCGGCGAGGCCGACATGGATCTGCCGCGCATGGAGGAACGGAAAGGTCGCATGGCTGAGATCGGTCGCGGTCAGCTGCTGCAGCACATCGCGCGCCTTGGGGCCGGTCAGCGACAGGCCGGAAAAATCGTTGGTGACGCTGCGGATCGTGACCCGCTCACCCTTGAGGTTGGCGTGGAGCCAGCGTGTGTAATAGACCTCCGCGCCGCCCGACCCGATCATCAGGAAGGTATCTTCCTTGGTACGCGTCACGGTGAGATCGCCGAAGATGGCGCCGTTCGGCGAGAGCATCGGACACAGCACCGTGCGGCCCAGAGCCGGCAGCTTGTTGCTGACGATGCGGTCGAGGAACGAGGCGGCATCGGCGCCGCTCACCTCGATCTTGCCGTAGCTCGATGTTTCCCAGATGCCGACATGCTCGCGCACGGCCTTCACCTCGGCCGCCACATGGGGGAAGGCGTTGGAGCGGCGATAGGTCGGCTCCTCCTTGGGCTCGGTGCCCTTGGGGGCGAACCAGAGCGGGTACTCCCAGCCGAAGGCCACCCCGAACAAGGCACCTTCGCTTTTCAGATGCGGATAGATGGGTGAGGTCTTGAGGGGCCGTGCCGTCGGCAGTTCCTCGTTGGGGAAGGTCATGGTGAAACGGCGGCGATAGTTTTCGGTCGTCTTCTCGAGGGTGAAGGCACGGTTGTTGTGGGCGCCGAAGCGCGCCACGTCCATGGCGAAGACGTCCATGCCCGGCTCGCCGTCGATGATCCAGTTGGCGACCACCATGCCGACACCGCCGCCCTGGCTGAAGCCCGCCATGACGCCACAGGCGCTGAAATAGTTGGTGAGGCCCGGCACGGGGCCAACCAAAGGGTTGCCGTCGGGGGAGAACACCATCGGCCCGTTGATGGTGCGCTTGATGCCGCCCTTCTCAAGGCAGGGATAGCGCGTCATCGCGAATTCGAGGGCCGACCAGATGCGGTCGACATCCTCTTGCAGCAGCTCATGGCCGAAATCCTGCGGCGTGCCTTTCAAGGCCCAATGCCGGCAATCATGCTCGTAGGTGCCGATGAGCAGGCCCTTCTGCTCCTGGCGCATATAGCTCTCGCCCTCGAAATCGATGGTCATCAGGATCTCGTGATCCAGCGCCTCGACCTCGGGGATCGCGTTGGTGACGATGTATTCATGTTCCATCGGCAGGATCGGGAGATCGATGCCGGCCAAGCGCCCCACTTCGCGCGCCCAGAGGCCGGCGGCATTCACGACATATTACGCCTCGATGGTGCCTTCCTTGGTCACGACCAGCCAATGGCCGTTGGGCTTCTGCTTCAATTCAAGGACCGGGTTGCGCAGCGAGATCGTGGCGCCCTTGTTCTTGGCGGCCTTGGCATAGGCATTGGTGACGCTGGAAGGATCGACATGACCGTCGGCCGGATCGAACATCGCCTTGGTGAATTTCGAGGTGTCGACCAACGGGTTGATCTTTTTCACCTCGTCCATCGAGACTTCATGGAGGCCGATGCCAAGGTAATGGGCCTTGGCGAGTTCGGTCTTGAAATAATCGGCCCGCGCCTCAGTGCCGGCGAGGTAGAGGCAGCCGACGCGGTGGATGCCGCAGGACTGGCCGGATTCGCGATCGAGCTCGTCATAGAGCTTCACGGTATAGGCCTGCAGGTGCGACATGTTCGGGTCGCCATTGATCGTGTGCATGCCGCCGGCCGCGTGCCAGGTCGAGCCCGAAGTCAGTTCCGAGCGTTCGACCAGCATGACATCGGTCCAGCCGCGCTTGGCGAGATGATAAAGCACGCTCACACCGACCACGCCGCCCCCGATGACGACGACCCGCGCCTGCGATTTCATGATGCCGAGATCCCTTTTCGATCAAACAGATAGGTTGAGCCGCCTGGTGCGGCCGCGATGGCCCTAACTATGCCAAGGGAGGGCGGGCGGAAAAGCCTGGAAAACTCATAAATCGGGTGAGTTTTCGTGTTCTCGACACGAAACGGCCCGCGGTGTTGCCACCGCGGGCCGTTTCGTCGGGGGTGGATGTTGTCGATCAGGCG